>JANWZI010000162.1 GCA_025054695.1 Myxococcota bacterium
GACGTCAGTACGACGCGGTCGATCCGGAGAACCGCCTCGTCGCGCGCACGCTCGAGGCGGAATGGAACCGCAGGCTCGCCGCGCTCTCGGAGATCGATCGGCAGATCGAGGAGCACAAGCATCAGAAGCCTCCTCCGCTCACGCCCGAGGAGCGGCAGCGCGCGCTCGAGCTCGGGCTCGACCTGCGGCGGATCTGGGACGCTCCAACCACCACGCCGCAGGAGCGCAAGCAGCTCCTGCGCGCGGTCTTCGACGACGTCGTCGTGCGGGTGGACCGCGATGCGCGGCTCGCCCGGCTCACGCTCATCTGGCAAGGCGGCGCGACCACCGAACTCGAGGTGAGGAACCCGCCCATCGGTGAGAGCTCGCGCATCGACGGTGAGGAGCTCGTCGAGGAGGTGCGAAAGATGGCCGCGTCGCTGACCGACGCGCAGATCACGCAGACGCTGGTTCGACGTGGCATCCGCACGAGCACCGGGCTGCCCTTCACCATCGAGCGCGTGCGCTTTTTCCGGAAGCGCCACGGCATCTCCGAGTTCGAGCCGAACCCGTCGCGTGCGAGCGAGCCGTCGGTCACGGCGGAGCAGGCCGCCGAGATCCTGGGCGTCACACACACGACCGTGTTACGGTGGCTACGCGACGGCTTCCTCGTAGGCGAGCAGGTGTCGCCGCGAGCGCCGTGGATGATCAAGGAGAGCACGCTGAACGAGCTGAAGACCGCGCGCAGGGCACCCAAGGGCTGGCTCCCGCCGAAGGAGGCGGCGAGGGCTCTCGGGCTCACCCGAGAGGCCGTCCTACACTTGGCCAGGACCGGCGCGGTCGGGGTCATGATGGTCGGCACGGGCCGCAAGCGCGGGCTGAGAATCAACGTGTCTTGAAGGAGTTCCATGGATCAGCCGTCTCTCTTCGTTCACCCTTGAGCCAAGGACTCCTCTAATGCGCGTGTATCTTGGCTGATGCGGAGGATGATGAACTCGGCCGGCTTGTTCGTGGCGAGGCCCACCCGAGCGATGAGCTTGCCGGCGAAAATGACGGTGGGCGTGTTGAGCTGCTCGGAGACGTCGACGAAGAAGGCTTTGGCGGGCTCGCGCGAGCGGAAGGCGCCGTTGTTCATCTGCGCGAGCAGGAAGGCCGTGATGGTGCGCCGCACCTGGGCGCGCAGTCCCTCGGTGTTGTTCTTGTGGCGCGCGAACTCGAGGCCTTGCTTCAGGCTTCGCTCGATGAAGATGACGCCCCGACGCTCGGCGACGTAGGGGAAGTTGCCGTCTCCCTTGAGCGTGCGCGAGCCGTCGATGTAACGCGGCAGCCCGGGGCCCGTGGTGAGCGGGTTGATACGGTGCGGGTACACGAGGTCGCGCTTTCGCTCCTCGAGCGCCTCGTCCGTCTCGAAGCCGAGCACGCCGAACATCCGCCCGGCGTCGATACCCGCGGGCGGATCGTAGACGCCGCCCGGACGCGCCGAATCGGTTCGCGAGAAGACGCCTGCGACGACGCCAGAGGGCGGCACGACGATCTGCTCCGCCGAGCCGAAGACGCTCTTCTGCGGGTTAAGCACCTTTACGCGCGGCCAGTAGATGGCGGCGAACTCGGACAGGTTCTCGAGCGCCGCGGTCGTCGTGACGTAGGTGACGATGTCCGTTGCGCTCTGGTTCGCCGGAGGATCCAGCACAGCGAACACGCTGCCGTCGCGGTCGACCTCGCAGTAGCGCACCATCGCGTTGTGCACGGCCGGCGTCGCACGTCCGGGGACGAGGAGCAGCGAGAGATCCTGCACCTGGTCGAGCGCATGAAGGCCGGTCTTGCCAGCCTCCGAGCCGATAAAGTCGTTGTCGTCGATCCCGACGACACCGTCGTTGCCGCCCGCGAGCGCCGCACTCTGCGGCGGCGGGACGGGCGCGCCCGTCAGGAGCTGGTCGATGACGCGCACGTAGATGGAGCCCGTACGGAGATCGTTGACGACCCGCTCGACGTAGCGCGCGTCGTCCGCGTTCATCGAGAGGTTCGAAAAGGTCTCTCGGTACGCGCCGTCTTCGACGATGAGCAGGTCGAATCTGCCAGGGTCGCCGTTCGTCGCAGCTCGGACCTCGGCCTCGATGCGGTTCGCGTACGCGCCCGGGTCCTTGCCCTCGACGCGCACCGCGTTGGCGCTACCCGAGGCCGAGCCGGTGTGCAGGGCGTTGTCGAGCGCGAAGGCCGCGGCCGTCGCCACGTCGGCTCGCACGCTGGCGGCGGGGCCCGTCGCGACCGTCCGGATCTCGAAGGTGCTGCCGATGCCCGCGTGGACCTCCACGGTCGGAATCGCCGCCTCGACGACCGCCTTGACCTCGGCGACCTCGACGGCGCGCAGGTTGGCGACATTGCCCCCGCCCACCGCGGCCGCGCCGGGGAACGCGAGCACGGCGTTGGCGCTCCCTCCGGTGACCTGGACGCGGCTCGCGGTGCCCTCGGTGTCGCTCGCGAGCCGGACGATGCCGCCCGGTGTCGTCGCGCGACCGCCCACGATGACCGCGTTGATGGCGGCGGCGACCTCCGCTGCGGTCGCGTTGGCGATGTCAGCGAAGTCGGCGGACGAGAACAGCACGGTCTGCTCGAGCCCGTTGTCGATGCGCAAGGTCAGGTCCATGCCATCGGCGAGCGCGTAGGGACCGGCGCCTGCGGCAGCCATCGCGGCCGCCGACCCATTGAACACCGCGTCGGCCTCGGGCGCGCCGTCCACGGCCAGGCGGATCATGTCTCCGTCGCGGAGCACGAACGGAGCCGCGGCGCCTCCGAGAAGAACGCCTGGCGTCGGGCCGCTGCCTGCCACGAGGAACGCGGCCGCGCGCACTGCCGTTGCGGACGCGGGATCTGCCACGTCGGTGTAGTGCGTGGTGCGGACGACCCAGAGCTGGCTCCCGCCGTTCTCGAAAAAGCCCATCGCGGCGAGCGCGAGATCCGAGTCGGGCGTGAAGCCACCAAACTTCGTCTGGAACTCGTCGAACGACGAGCAGAGTACCGCTTCGCCGATCGGCCCACGCTCGGTGAGTCCGACCGCGCCCGCGACGGAGGTGGGAACCGAGGGGATGCCGCGGACCTTCGGCTCCTCCTCGACGATGACGATCTTGGACGACAGGAGCTGTCCGCTCACGATGCACCTCGCTTCTTCTTGGCCTTGACGTCTGCGCGGCTGACCTCGACCGAGGTCGTGACAGTGGGAGCCCGGGTGGAAGCGACGACAGGCCGCGAGGGCTCGGGGACATGACGCTTCACGCTGACCTCGCCGCGCTTCACCGCACGCACGACGTCGGGGACCGCCAGCACGGCGTCGTGGACCTCGGGGCTCGTCACGCCGCTGGCGAGCGTGAGGGAGGTCGGCATGCGCCTCGCGTTGCGGCCGGTGCTTACGTCGCACGCGCATGCACCGCGCGCGTTGCAGTACGTCTCGTGGGCGAGCACGAACACCTGGCAACGCCCGCTCGTATTGATGAGAGAGACGGTCACGAACCACCTCCAACGAAGAGCTGGGTCTCGAGCTGCGGCTCGGCGACGAGCTTGCTCAGGTCGAGGGGGAGCCCCTCATCGACGTCGAAACCGCGCACGACGAAGCCGCAGGTGAACGCGCGCACGTCGTCCTTGCCCGCGAGCTGCGTGCGGAACTCGCCGTCGGCGTCGAGCTCCCAACGGACGGTCCCGCGTGCGGCGTCGGCCGGGTCGCGCGCGAGTTCCAGCCAGCGGTTGCGGTTCAGGAACGTGGCGACCGCCGCCATCAGGTTGAACAGCTCTGCGGTGCGCTCCGACGCGGCGGTCAGCGTGAAGACGAGGTCGACGGTGTACGGAGGCTTGCGCCGAACGAGCTCGGGACCGGAGACGCCGCCCACCACGTCCTCGTGCGCGACGTTCGCCGAGTAGAAGCGGTTCGGACACAGCGTCGGCCCCGAGAGCACCAGTGATGGCACCTTGGCCATCGCGATGACGTTGAGGCCGTCGAGCGTGGTGTCGTCGTAGTCGACGCTGACCGTGGCGCTCACGTTGGCGAGCACCTGCCGCTTCAGCTCGCGCAGGAGCTGGCGGATGACGCGCGTGAGATCGGCCTCGCGGGCCACGGTCGGGCGCGAAAACCGGTAGACGCCCGCGAGCACAACGACCTCGCCGGGGACTGGGTCACCCGCCGCGTCGAGGTTCTGAAGCTCGACGTCGACGACACCGACCGCGTGGGGTGGCGTGCGGAGGTCGACGACGCGGAGCCCGGCCTCGTCACGGACGGACAGCGCCTCAACGGGCACGCCGCCGAACAGCACCCGGACCCGATCAGCGAGGTCGCTCCCGACGAGCCGCACGAGATCGCCGCCGCTCGAAGGACCGGCTGCGGGCTGCACGGAGCTGAGGGTCGGAATGGCCACGCGGAGGCAAAGCCACGGGACCCGGTGGTCAGGGGACGCGGGACTTCACATCATCAGGGCTCTGAACGCCTCGCCGAGGAATATCTCTGCTTCCCGGCGCATGTGCGCCTCCCGTTCTGCCGAGAGCCCCCACTGGCCCATCGACGACAGTGCAGCGGCGGCGACGTAGGCGTCCCAGATCGGAAGTTCACCAAGATTGCACTGACTGCGCTCGGCATATCTTCGCG
>JANWZI010000163.1 GCA_025054695.1 Myxococcota bacterium
GCGGTGGGCGGGTCGAGAATCCAGTGTCGCGCGGCGTGGATGGGATCTGCCGGATCGAGCGCCATCTGCGCGAGCGAGGCCAGGCGCCGAAGCTCCGGGGACTGGCGTCGCAGGCCGAGGCCTTCGGTCGGCGCGACGAGCGGTTCGCCACGCTCGAAGGTCCGGTCTTGATAGCGCGCACAGGAGCGGCAGCCCCCCGATCCGCTCGGTGGGTCCACCTGCCACGTCGAGATCCGCACGTGGGGCTCTGTGGGCCCCGCGCGCACCTCGCAATGCGTTCCGTCGACGTCGGTCACGCTCCGCCAGATGGACAGCTCGAGCGGATCGCCCTCGTCGGCGGGAATGCCGAGCCCGAAGCGGCCGTCGGCTCCCGCCCAGGCACAGCGGGTCTCGCGGTTGGCGAAGTTGCGCACGACGACGAGATCGCCCGGCTGCAAGGCGTCGGGAGCGAGGCAGGCGAATTCCACCCGCGCCCGCTGATTGAGGTCCGGCACCTCGAACCGCAGGGATCGGGCGCCCGCCTCGCAGCTCGTCTCGCTCGACGGCCCACTCGACGGTCCTCCGATGAGCAGGGGGCCCATCACGCGCAGCCAGATGGGGTCGCGCCCGGTGCGCAGATCGGTGCGCAGTCCGATGTCGAACAGCCCTCCTCCGCCCGCGACGGGCACCGCCGTGCGGATGGCGGGCTCGAAGCCCGTCACCAGGCTGGTGACGATCCCGCCGAGGGAAACGCCCCACATCGCATAGCGGGCGTCCCAGCCGCCGAAGTCGGCGATTCCGTTTCCGTCGAAGTCGCCCGCGCGATCCACATCGCCATCGCCGTCGACGTCCCCGTCGAACGCGAGCGTCTCGCCGCGCGCGTAGCGCAGGGGGATTCGCCCGGGGACCCAAGGCGTCGGATCGGGATAGCCCGGGGCGCCGGAGAAGTGACGCACGACGCGGATGGCCTGGAGCCAGTCGACCACCGTTTGACGCAGTGCGTCACGCGTGTGGAACTGATAGGCGCTGAAGAACAGGCCCGCGCTGTCGGCCGATCGGTCCGCATTGAGGTCGCGCGCGCGTCCATTGCGCAGGGCGCGGCCCATCGGATAGAGGCACTGCGAATCGAACAGCGCCTCGAGCAGCGTGACCTGGGCCGCGGTCAGCGGCAGTCCGTGGCCCTGGGCGTCGATGGAGACCGTGGCGATGCCCTGGCGTGCGACAAGACCCGCGAATCCGAGCGATTCGATGGCCAGATTGCCGTAGCCGTGGGCGTAGAACGTGACGGGGAAAGGCTGCCGCGCCCGCTCGGTCGGTTTGGGCACGGTGATCACCATGGGCACGAGATCGCGGCGGACGCGCGCGCGGCCCGTCGGCAGGTGCACGTCGAACGTCTCGTCCACGTGCTCGGCGTCCGGATCGCCGAGGAAGTAGGGCGATTCGAAGAATCCGATGGCGAAATAATCCACCGCGTCGAACGTGCGCAGCAGGGCCTCGACCTGCTCGGACGAGACCCCGAACGCCTCGGAGGCGAGCGTGCCGAGGGCCAGCTCGAGCTCGGCCGGGGTGATCGTGTACATGCGGCCTGGCTCGGGGCAGTCGCCGGGCCGACGTCCTCCGTGTAGCGGCGCGGGGACGAGCACCGGCGGGAACTCCCGTGCGAGGCGCGCGAGCGGGCCGCGTCCGTACAGCCCCTCGCGAATGGCCTCGAGATCGGCGCGGACCGACTGCGTCGTGAACGCCCACGCGAACGCGACGCGCTCGAAGCCCCGCTCGGCGAGGTCGCCGTACAGATCGGGATGGGCCGCGAAGATGCGCGGCAGCGCGGCGAGAACCTCGTTTTGCGGTAGGGGATTGACCCAGGCGAACGGGGAACGGACCGTGCCGCCGCCGGCGCCTCGCAGTCGTGTGGTGACGACCACGGCGTATCGGCGCCGCTCGGCGAGCGGGAGCAGAGGCCGCAGCACGAGCGTGTTCGTCTGGCGTTCGTAGAACGTGAGCAGCCGGTCGACCGTTTCGTGGGGCCGACCGTCGAGCCGGCCGTCGGGGGTGTTGGGCTCGTCGAGAACTCCGTCCAGGTCGCCGTCCTCGCCCGGGTCGAGCCTGCCGTCGTCGTCGAGATCCTCGTCGACCGTTTCGAAGAGCAGGTTGCTCCCGCTCGCGCGTGGATCGCCCGTGAAGTAGCCATCGGTGCGCGCCGCGACGATCGGGTTGAGCCCCGTCTGCACGTCGAGCGGCACGGGTAGGCCCGTTTCGAGGTCGACGAGATAGATCGCGTGCTCGCGCACGGCGCGCGCGCCGAGGCGGCCGGGGCCCTGACGGCCCATCAGCCCCGCGACGTCGATGGGCCCGTCGAACGGAATCGTGACCGGCATGCTCGCCCCCCAGCCATCGAGGCGGTCGTAGAGCGCGCGCAGTCGGCTCTCGAGACGCGTCGTCGCCACGGTGCTCGCGTTGATGCGCAGGCCCGTCGGCGACGTCGGATCGGGCCAGCTCGCCGCGTCGTTGGGCAGCGGGATGACGGGCAGGGGCACGGCCTCGAGGTCCCAGACGATCGCCGGTCCGGTTCCGTCGGGCGCCGGGGCGAGCCCCTCGGGAAGCCCCCCGGTGGCGCACGCCGCGCCCGGCGAGCAGACCAGGAGCAGGGCGAAACGAATCGATCGCGTTCGAACGTCCATGACGCCTCCGTCGCGACGCGCAGCGGCCGGGTACGACGGTTCGAATCGACGAGGCATCGCGCTCCTCGTCAGAAGCTCGCTCCGAGGCGCAGCCGGACGAGGCCGACGGGATCCATCGTCTCGCCCGACGCGTCGTCGAACGCGTGCCCCGGCAACAACAGTCCTGCGTCCAGGCCGGCCTCGAGCCGCACGTGGCGCGAGAGCTTGCCGCGCCAGCGCACGGCCCCGTCCAGCTCGAGCCCCAGATCACGCGCGCGCGGATCGCCGCCCAGCGGATTCTCGTTCGACGAATGCGCCCGCTGGGCGTACGGGTCGACGTGATCGGCCGCGGTGCGCGCCCAGACGGCGCCGAAGCGCACGTCGACCGCGCGGCCGATCCGGACGATCGCGTGCGGGAAGAGGTAGACGGCACCGGCCACCCCGCCGTGCGTGGGCAACCGATCGGCGCCCGGCGCATCGCGCGCCGCGAGCAGGTCGCTTTGCGCGATCGTGGCCGAGCGCGCGCTCTGCCACGCGAGCACCTCCGGGAAGAGCACGAGGCCGACGCGACGCGCCGGGTCCATCGAGGCGCGCCCCTGCACCTCGTCGAGCGCGTTGGAGTCGCCCGATGCGTAGCCCAGCTCGAAGATGACGTCGACGCGGTCGTGCACGCGTCCGAGCTGCAACACGCCCATGGCCTGCCGGACGCGGTGCCGCGCGTGCTCGAGCGACCGGGTGGCGGTGGTCGACCCGAGCACCAGCGCACCCTCGGCGGCGAGCAGCCAGCGCCCGCCCGTCGGTTCCTCGAACGTCCAGCGCGCGAACACGTCGGTCGCGACGATCCGGAGCGTCTCGTCGAACGGCGCGCCTCCGGACTCGATCGCCCGCCGCTGGTCGCGCGCGACCGCGTAGGCGCCCACCGTGTGCTCGTCGCGCTGCCAGTAGGCCGCGAGCGCGCCCTGCAAGGCGACGTCTCCGTCGGGCAGCGAGGCGACGACGTCGTCGTAGACGAGGTCCCCGGCGAGGGCCGCGAAGAACGGCACGCGCCGACCGAGCGGCATCGTCGCGAAGGCGAGGCGAAGCACGCTGTCGCCCAGCTCGTAGTCGCCGAAGGGCGGCTCGTGCGCTCCGTCGTTGGCGAGGATGCCCAGACCCCAGTGCGAAGTCGTCAGTCCCGCGCGCACGAGGCCCACCGGCGTGCGCCAGTCCACGTAGAGCGCACGCGGCTGCACGCCGGGGAACGCGGTCGCGTCGTGCCGCGAGCCGCGCGCCGCCTCGACGCCGCGCGCCAGCTCGCCGACGAGCAGGCCGTCGAACAGATCGATCTCGGCGTGGACGGTGAACCGGTCTTGCAGGCCCCCCTCGGCGCGCAATCGGATCCACTGGCTGACCCAGTTGCGCTGTCGGAGCGAACCGCTCGACGGCTCGCGCGGCAGCGGTCGCAGCGGGATCTCGCCCAGATGGCTCGCGCGCACCTGATAGGTGCCGTTGCCCCGCGTGTACAGGCTTCCGGCGGACTCGTCGTCTTCGACCACGGTTTCATCCTCGACTTCGGCTGTCGCGGGCTCGGATCCCCGAGCATCCGCGGGGCTCGAAGCGTCGGCACCGGGGGCGTCGTGCGTCGCGTGAGTGCCCGGCGGTGCGCTCGGTTCGCGCGTGTCCTGGGCCGGCTCCTCGGTGTCCGCCGCCGCGGCCGACTCCGAATCGCTCGCTGCGGGCGGCGTGTCGGTGGGCGGCTCGTCGCTCGACTGCCCGTGGGCGGATCGCACGAGGCCGACGATCAGATGCCAGGCGAACAGGGCCAGCACGGCGCGCACTGTACTCGCTTGGCCGCCGTCCGGGGATGGTCGGCAGGTCTCGAGCCGCGGTCGGAGCGCGAGTCCGAGCCCGAGTCCGAGTTCGAGACCGAGTCCGCCTCACCGCCGCAGCAGGCCCCACGTCATCGCCGCGACGCGGTCCAGCGCGCGCTC
>JANWZI010000164.1 GCA_025054695.1 Myxococcota bacterium
AGCCGATCTGGAGCAGGGCGAGCGAATCGCCGCGGGCGGCTCGTGCCTCGAGGAGACGGTACGCGGCCTGCTCCTCGCCGCAGGCGTGCAGCAGCAGCGCCACTTCGCGTTCGACTTCCTCGCGGCTCTCGAGCACCGTCCGATCGTCGTCCACGCGCGGCGCCGGCGCGCGTACCACCGGTCCGAGCCGGGCGGGCCAGCCCGCGAGCTCCGACTCGGGCAAGTCCGAGAGCGCAGCGCGCAGCGTCCCGAGCGCCTCGGTCGTGCGCCCCCGACGCGCCAGACGGCGCGCCCGCAAGACGGCCGCATGGCGGAAAACCGCCGCGACGGCCTCGTGGTCGCCGTGCGGGCCGGTGCCGATTCCCGCGCGCACGATGTCGTCCCAGTCCCGCGGCTGACGCGCCGTCGGCGATGGCAGCGCACGCACGTCGACGACGCCGTAGAAGCCCGCGACCGCCTCGGGGGCATCGACGGGCAGCACGTCGAGCGGCTCGACCGCCACGGCGACGCGCCCCAGCGCGCGCCGCACGGCCCCGTCGACGAAGGCCGTGCGCGCGTCGTTTCCCGAACCGCGCACGGGTCGGCCGTCGAAGAGCGGATGCGCGGCGAGCGAGCGCCAGTGCCACGACGACGTCGCCAGGCCACGGACGAAGAGGGCCACGTCCGGGCGCGCGCCCTCGATCGCGCGCGCCATCATCCAGGAGGCGGCGACGAAGTCCGTCTCGACGACGACGAGCGCGCGCGGCGGGGGTACGTCGAGGGCGCGTGCGGCCAACCGTTCGAGGGCTGGCGCGTCGGCACGCACGAACGAAGCGAGGCGGGGCCAGCTCGCCGGTTGCGCTGCGGCGAGCAGGACGAGGATCGTGGCGGCGACGACGTGGGACGCGCTCTTCGCACGCGAGACGATCGCGGTCAGCGCCGCGACCCCGACGACGATGGCGGCGAGAACCCCCGGCCCGAGCCAGGCCACGTTGTCGGGATTGCGCGGTTCCGGCGGCTGAAGCAGGGCCGGCAGCGCGGCCGCAAGGGCGGCGATCGTGACTGCGCGCAGCGGAAAGCCGGTCGGTGGCGCGCGGACGAGCGCGGCGAGCAGCCCCACGCACGCGACGCCGGTGCCGACGAGCCACACCGCGGCGTGGCCGCCGAGCATCTCGGAGAGCGCCCCATCGCGCGGACCGAGGTTGTGCGCGTAGGCGGCGCCCCGAAGGTAGTTCCACAAGCCCGCGGGTGTCGTCGTCTCGCCCCACGTCGGCGCCCCGGCCGCTCCGCGCACGGGTAGGTAGAGCAGCGGCGGCAGACCCGCGAAGGCGGCGAGCGCGAGCGTTCGGAGCGTGCGCGGCCACGGCCGCAGGCGCGACGCCGAGGCTGCGAGCATCACGAGCACGGCGAGCCCCGCGCCGAGCGCGTACACGGGATGCAGCGCGAGCAGCATCGCGGCGAGCCAGGCCGCGATCCGAAGCGAGGAGCGCGCCGCGTCGTGCGCGGTCGCGTGTCGGACGATCGCGAGCCAGGCGACCGCGAAGAGCGCGAGCGCTGGACCGTAGACCTCGAGGCGCGCGACCTGTCGCACGACCGGCTCGGCGAGGAGCACCGCGAGGAACGTCATCTCACCGACGAGGGTGCTCGAGGGCGCCGGACCGTGGGGAACGAGCCGTTCGTGGAGGCGAGCCGCGGCGCGCGCGGCCAACCACGCCGCGAGCAGCACGCCGGCGGACCCCAGCAGCGCGATGCGCCAGGGAATCGGTCCGATGGGCAGAAGCAGGACCGCGACGTGACCGCCGAACGCGTGCAGCGGCTGGCCCGGCGGATGGCCCGCGCCGAGCTGCCAGGCGGCCGCGGCAAGCTCACCGGTGTCGAAGACGTTCGGACCGCTCGAGGCGAAGAACGGCAGCGGAGCGCCGAGGACGAAGAGCCAGGGCCGGGGCCCCGGAATGCGCCCGGGCGGGCGCACGGGCTCGCTCATTGCGACAGATCGATGCGCTGGCGCGTCGTCTGGCCAGGCTGCACCTCGACGGTCAGCGTGCGCGTGACGCCCAGTTCCGGATTGGCGCACGTGATGCGGTGGCGTCCCGAGGGCAGCTCCAGATTGACGATGGGCGTCTGGCCGACCGCGCGACCGTCGACGGAGACGTTGCACCACGGTCGCGCGTCGAACGTCAGCCGGCCGGGCCCGGATGGTACGGGCTGGGGAGTCTCCCCGGTCTGCCCGCTTTCGGGGGGCCGCGGACGATCGCGTTCTCGCTCGCGCTCGAGCTCGATGCGGAGCTCCTCGATTCGGCCGCCGCGCAGCTCAACGAGCCGCTCGTGACTCTCGTAGTTCGTCTTGGCCACCACGAGCCGATAGGAACGCGCCGGCAGGCGGAGCTCGTAGGGGCTGCCCTGCTCGTGCCAGCGTCCGTCGATCTGCACGCGCGCGTCGGCCGGCTCGGTGACGATGCGCAGCAGCGCTTCGCCGGGACCGAGTGGCGTCGGCTCGAGCTCGAAGGCGAGCTCGACGACCTGGCCGCGCTCGAAGGTGAGCCGCCGGCTTTGCGTGACGTAATTGGGCAGCGCGACGGCGATGGTGTGCTCGACCCCGGGCTCGATGCCGCTGACCGTACCCGGCGTGCGCTGCCCCGTGTCGCGGCCATCGAGAAGGATCTGGGCGCCGGCGGGAATCGAGCGGACGTTGGCGACGCCAAACGAGGCGGCCGTCGCGCGAACGAGCCTCGCCTGCAGCCGTCGCGTGGGGTCTGCGTCGGTCAGCGTGACGCGCTCGGTCCACGGTTCGTAGCCGTCCGCCGTCAGCTTGATCGTGTAGGTCGCGCCCACGGGCAGTTCACGCAGCGTGGCGGGCGTCCGTTCGGTGCGGCGGTCGCCGTCGAGCCAGATGGCGGCGCCGGCGGGCTCGCTCCGGATTTCGAGCACCCCGGGGCCGGTGGGCGGTCCGGCCTGCTGCGGCGCGAGCCAGCCGAACCACGCCGCGGCGGCCCCGCCGCCGAGCACCGCGATCGTCGCCAGGATCCAGGGAAGCGGACCCGCCCTGCGGGCGCGGACGTGCGATCCGGACTGGCCTGCCGCGGTGCGTTCGGCTTCCTCGGCCGCGGCCGCCTGCGCCGCGATCACCTCGGCGAGCTGCCGGCCCTCCTGCAGCATGCGCCGCTGCTCGGCGAGCTTTTCGTCGAAGAGGGACTGCATCCACTCGCCGAGCGAGAGGGAGCTGACGGCGAGGCGCTCGGCGCGGATGAACCCCTCGAGATCGCCCTGCATCTCGCGCGCGGACTGGTAGCGGCGGTCGCGATCGCGGGCGAGGGCACGCAGGATGATCTCTTCGAGGCGGGGCGGGATCGAGGGGTTGACCGCGCGCGGGCGTGGGTACTCGCTCTCGACGATGAGGCGCATCGTGTCGAACTCGTTCTGCCCCTTGAACAGCCGCTTGCCGGTGCACAACTCGAACAGGATGACGCCGAGCGAGAAGACGTCGGAGCGCGCGTCCAGCTCCTCGCCGCGCGCCTGCTCCGGCGACATGTAGGGGATCTTGCCCTTGAGCTTGCCCGAGCGCGTCTCCTCCATCGCGCTGCGGCCGGCCTTCGCGATGCCGAAGTCGACGAGCTTCACGTCGCCGGAGAACGTCACGAGGATGTTCTGCGGCGAGACGTCGCGGTGCACGATGTCCAGCGCGTTTCCGTCGAGGTCGCGCTTCTCGTGCGCGTAGGCGAGGCCGGCGCAGCAGCCGAGCACGATCGCCAGGGCGTGCTCGAGCGGGAAGGCGGCCACGGCCTTGTGTTTCATCTGACGCACGATGGAGCGCAGGTCCTCGCCGTGGATGTGCTCCATCGCGATGTAGTACTGGCCCTCGAAGACGCCGACGTCGTAGATGTGGGCGATGTTCGGGTGATTGAGCGTCGCCGCGATGCGCGCCTCCTGGAGCAGCATCTCGACGAACGCGCGGTCCTGCGCGAGGTGGGGCAGGACGCGCTTGATGACGACGAGCTTCTCGAAGCCGGCGACCGAGCGCTGAATGCCGAGGAACAGCTCGGCCATGCCGCCGACGGCGAGCTTGCGGATGAGCGTGTACTTGCCGAAGCGGCGGGGCATCCCCTCCTCGGCGCCCGTTGCGGACGCCGCGGGCACGCCTGGCTCGCCCGGCGCGGGCACCGCTCGTTCGGCTTCGTTCACCCGACCTCCGGCCGCCCCGGCCGCGGCCGGCAGGCAGTATGTCACCTCGCGGCCACGCGGTGTCAACGTCCGGCCCGTTCGGTGACAAGACGGAGTCGCCGACGAGACCGAGACGGCGCCCGAGATTGTGCGGAGACCGAGTCCGATTCGGAGCTCGAGTCAGAGGTCGAGTCCGAGTCGGAGCCCGAGTCCGAGTCCGAGTCGGGGCCCAACTCCGAGCCCGATCCCGATTCCGAATCCGATCCCCAGTCCGAGCCCGAGTCGGAGGCCGATCCGGAGCTCGAGTCCCAGCCCGAGCCCGATTTCGAACCCGTTCCCGATTCGGAAATCGATCCCGAGTCCGATTCCGACCCCGAATGCGAAATCCGATTCCGAGACACAGTCCGAGCCCGAGTCGGAGTCCGAGCCCGAGACGTGTCAGT
>JANWZI010000165.1 GCA_025054695.1 Myxococcota bacterium
ATGGGAGTTGCCGCGCTCCGCCCACCCACCGGGGCGCGCGGGCTATCTGCGCTGGCGTGCCGAGGCGGCGCGTCGTCACGCCGCGCGGGTCTCGACCCTCCTCGCCGAGGAGGGCGCGCCGCCTGAAGCGATCGACCGAGTTCGAGCGCTGGTGCTCAAGCGCGATCTGCGAACCGATCCGGAAGCGCAGGCGCTCGAGGACTGCGCGTGCCTCGTATTTCTCGAGCACGAGGCAGCCGAGTTCGCGGCCGGACGCAACGAGGCGTCGGTGGTCGACATTCTCGTCAAGACGCTGCGCAAGATGTCACCGCGGGCCCGCGCACTCGCCCCGGGCTTGCCGCTACAGCCCGAGGTGCGGGCCGTGCTCGAGCGTGCGCTTGCGGCGTCCGACGGATCCGACGGGGCGAGGTGACGCGGACGGCCTGAGCGCGGCTCGGGTACGGGCGCTCGCTCCGAGGCCACGTGGCGGCTCCCTCTCGCGGCGAGGCGGGTCAAGCGAGGGTGGAGCGATACCACTCGATGGTGCGCGTCAGTCCGTCCTCGAGGTCCACCCGGGCGCGAAAGCCGAGCAGGCGCTCCGCCTTGCGGACATCGGGGATGCGGAGCTCGACGTCGGGGTGGTTCCACGGAACGAAGCGGATCTCGCTTCGACTGCCGGCGAGGCGAACGATGAGCCGGGCGAGCTGATAGATGGTGACGGTGCTGCGCGGGTTGCCGATGTTGAACGCCTGACCGACGGCCTCGTCGCGCTCGAGGCAGGCGAGAATCCCGTCGACGATGTCGTCAATGTAGCACCACGAACGGATCTGGTCGCCCTCGTTGTGGACGAGCAACGGCTCGTCCCGCAGCGCGCGCGTCACGAAGGCGTGCACGGCACCCTCGCCGACCTGACCCGGCCCGTACACGTTGAACGGCCGGATGGAGACGGTCGGCAGGCCGTATTGCTTCCAGTAGTTGTGGGCCAGGTGCTCGGTCGCGAGCTTACTGACTGCGTAGGTCCACCTCGCCTCCCCCACGGCGCCGAGACTCGTCACGTCGGCTTCCCGGACGCGGAACGCATAGCTACCGAACACCTCGCTCGTGGAGAAGTCGATGAAGCGGCGCACCGTGCCGCCGTCGCGTGCGGCGCGCAAGGCGTGGAGTGTCCCCTCGAGAGAAACCTCCATCGTGAGAACGGGATCGCGCATGACCGTGTCGACGCCCGCGATGGACGCCATGTGCACGACGTGATCCACGCCACGCATGGCGGCGCGTACGGCGGCCGCATCGCGGACGTCTCCGACGACGAGCTCGACGTTCGGGTGACGGTCCAACCCGGCGGTGCGAAGGGCATTGCGCCGCAGGATGTCGAAGACGCGCACGCGGTTGCCTTCCACGAGGCGGCCGGTGAGCGCCGTCCCGATGAAGCCGGCCCCGCCCGTGATCAGAATCGTCGCTCCGCGCAGCACTTCACCCGACCTCGGTTCCGACCTTTACAGCGACACGACGCTGCGGCAACGTTCCTGAATGCGCCCGCCGTCGCGATCTGGTTCTGCGGCGGCAGCCGATGCGGCCGAGGGCGAGCCGCCCGCGGCTGCGCGTCGCCGCGTGGAGCCAGTCGATGGCAAGGGGCGCGCGGCGGCACGACTGGGCGAGCGCACGGACCAGGGCTGGACGCTCGAGCGACTGCTTGGCATCGGCGGCGTGGCCGCCGTCTACGTCGCACGTGGCCCGGACGGCTCCCATGCTGCGGTGAAGATCTTGCACGCCGCGCTCGCCTCACGGCCGGCCCTGCGCGAACGGTTCACGCGCGAGGCTTGGGTGGCGAACCACATCGACCATCGTGGTGTCGTGCGACTGATCGGCACCGACACGTACCGTGGGGTGCCGGTTCTGCGGTTTGAGCTCGTCGAGGGGGAGTCGCTCGGGGCTCGCGTCGCGCGCGCCGGCCCGCTCGGGGTGCTCGAGGCGGTCGAGATGGCGGACGGCGTGCTCGACGTGCTCGCGGCCGCGCACGACCTCGGCGTGTTGCATCGCGACGTCAAGCCCGACAACGTGCTGTTCGGGGCGGACGGTCGCGTGCGGCTGCTCGACTTCGGACTTGCGCGGCTGGTCGAGTGGGGAGGCGACGACGCCATCACCTCCGCCTCCGATCTGCTCGGCACGCCGGCGTTCATGCCCCCCGAGCAGGCGCGTGGTGAGTGGGAATCGGTCGATGCCCGCTCGGACTTGTGGGCCGTCGGTGCGACCCTGTGGTACGCGCTGACGGCGTCGGCACCTCATCCCGGTCTGCGCGACGTGGACACGCTCGTGCGCGCCGCGAGCGAAGCGGTTCCGCCCCTGCGGACGCGCGCGCCAGCGGTCCCCGACGTCGTGGCCCGGTGCGTCGATTGCGCACTGGCCTTCGACCCCGTTCGCCGACCGGCCACCGCACGGCAGATGCAGGCCGAACTGCGCGCGGCGCTCCGGGAGCTTTCGGGCCGTATCTGAACGTCACAGTGGGAGGCGAGGCGGGGGGACACGGAGGACGGGGCTCTCGCGCAGGCTCGCGAGATCGCCCCGCACCAACCCTCGACGCGATTCGGTGACGCGCGTCGGCCGCTTCGCTCGCAGGTGGGCAGCGCTCAGCCGCCGGCGGCACGCGCGAGCGCGACCGACGCGTTCGCCATCGCCGAACGAACCGCCCCGGCAAGCGCCTGTTCAGCGAGACGGCGTTCCTGGTCGGCGACGTGGCCCCGGGCGGGCTCGCTGCCGGTGGCAGCCCCCCGCAACTCGCCGCGCAGGGAGCGTTCTCGTGCATCGAGCAGCACCAGGGACACCTCGCAGCGCACGGACAGATCCCGCGCGTGCGTTCGTCGCTCGACGCGCAGGACGCTTCCGTCCAGCCGAAGCGTCGGCAACGCGCGCCGGGCAATCTCGCGCTGCGTCTCCGCGTCGATCGACGCGGATTCCAGCAGCACGACGCCGCGCGTAGCGCGCAGGTGGCGCGCGACCTCCGACCGCAGGATCGGGCCGAGGTGGTTCCACGCACGCCCGCTGCGGTTGCTCATGTCTCCCACGGTCACCACCCACCGAGCGAGGGACCATCTCACCGACGCTTCGGTGGGCACCAGCAGGGGTCCTGGCTGCAATCCACGCGACCCGCCAGAGCTCGGAGCGGTCGTCGCGACAGACAGTTCGGAAGGGGGAGGACCGCCCTCGATCGCGCGGATCGCACGCTCGGCCTGCATCCGCACCGCGGCCGACGAGTCCCGCGTCGCTCGCTGCAGCGCCGGCACGGAGCTCGTTGAGCCCACGCGTGCGAGCGATGCGGCTGCGGCGGCGCGCACGGCCGGATTGGGATCCGCGAGCGCTTGCTCCAGCGCGGCCACCGCGATCGGATCGCGCGCGGTTCCGAGCGCGAACGCAGCCCGTACACGTACGCGGAAGTCCTCCGACGTACGCAGGAGTCGGACGAGGGTCGCTCGATCCTGACCTCCGACCACATCGCGAAGCGTGGGCAGGAGCAGGCATACGGATGCCGCGCACGCGGCGGCGAGCAGATGCCTGCTCGGACGAGCCACGACCCAGCGCCTCGCGGTGATTCGCCCCCATCATGCGGTTCGTCGGCGCCTCGCGTCAATGACCCCCGCGCACGAGTCTCCTCGCACATCGTTTGGCCGCTCACGCGCGGAGTGCGGTGGAAGGACCCCACCGCAGCTGTCGACTTCTTTGTGTGCGTGGGGGTCAGCGCGGCGTCTCGGACGGTGTTGTTGCCGTTGACCGCCTTCGTACCAGCACGCCCGATGGCCCGGAGGTAGAGGGGTCGGCGATCGAGATTGCGAGACCTGCCGGATCGAGCCCCCGCGTGCGCAGAGCCTCCGCGAGCCCCGCAACCGCGCCGGGCGGGCTGCCCGGCGGCAGCGTGACGTCCACCTGGCCACCGAGACGACGAACGTGCAGCACGAGCTGATCCACGGCGCTGCGCGATCCGACGGCGAGTCGACCGTCGGCTCCGAATCGCAGTACCCCCGTGACGGCGTCGGGTCCACGTTCGCGCCACGCCGGACGGCCGCCCCGATCGGGACATCCATCGTCGTCGTCGATTCCGTTGATGCGCTCGGGCTCTCCGGGGCAACGGTCGGTGGCATCGGGCACGCCGTCGGCGTCGTCGTCCGCGTCGGGGCAGCCGTCCTCGTCCTGATGTCCATCGGCGTCCTCGGCCTCGCGCGGACAGCCGTCGGAGCCGTCGGGCACGCCGTCGGCGTCGTTGTCCGCGTCGGGGCAGCCGTCCTCGTCCTGATGGCCATCGGCGTCCTCGGGTTGGTTCGGGCACGCGTCGGCGCCGTCCGCCGCTCCGTCGCCGTCCGCGTCGACGACGGGGTCGGTGCAACCATCTTCGTCCTCGTCCCGGAATTGCTCCGCAGGCACCGATGGACACGCATCGTCCACGTCGGGCACCACGTCCCCGTCGTTGTCCGGATCGAGGCAGCCGTCGGTGTCTTCGTGGCCATCGAAGTCCTCGGGCAGATGGTCGCACTCGTCGCGCGCGTCCTCGATTCCATCGCCGTCCGCGTCGTGGACGACCGGCACGAACGAGAACGCCA
>JANWZI010000166.1 GCA_025054695.1 Myxococcota bacterium
CGTCGCCTCGATCGGCGTCGCGGCGAAGATGCGCCAGAGGCAGCCGAGCAGCGCGGCGATCGCGAGCAGCCCCAGGGCGACGAGCGCACGCGAGCCGCGGGAAGCAGCCGTCGCCTCGGTCGTCGCCATCGAGAGCGGGATGTACCATCGGCGGCGTGCGCACGTCCATCGAGGCCGCGCGCGCGCCGCGTTGAGCCGAGCTGCGCCGCCCCCGCTGGAGCGGCTTGCCGAGATCGCGTTCGCCTCGGCGCTCGAGCGATTGCGCGACGCCGGTCTCGATCCGTCCCTCGGGCGGCTGGCGTCCACCGTGGCGGCGCTCTCCGACGTGTACACGCGCCGCCGCGAGCGGATCGGCCGCGACAGTCGTGGCGCCGAGGCGATCGCGGCGCGCCTCGCCTTCTACGCGCCGCGCGACGCCCTCAAGATCGACGAGGTCCTCGAAGAGCTCGACGCCGCGGGGGCGCTGCCGCGCGATGGGGACCGGTGGCGGGTTCTCGACGTCGGGGCAGGTGTGGGCGCGAGCCTGGCGGGCGTCCTCGTCCGTGCACACGTCCGGGGTCGCCCGCGCGCGATCGAGGCGACCGCCGTGGACGCCGACCCGCGCGCGCTCGACGCAGGGGCGGAACTGCTCGCGCGATTCGCACGGGAGAGCGGCGTCGTTCTGAATCTGAGCACGCGGATCTCCGACGTGCGGCGGCTGCGCGATCCCGATCCGGATGCAGAGGCCGGCTTCGACCTGGTGCTCACCGCGAACGTGCTCAACGAGCTGCCGCGCGCCGATCGCATGCCGCTGCTGCGGGACCTGTTGCGCCGACTCGCTCCGGACGGTCTGTTGCTCGTGCTCGAGCCGGGGCTCCGCGAGACGACGCGCGAGCTGATGGCGATGCGCGATGCCCTGGTGGAGAGCGGCGCGCCGCTCCACGTGGCGGGGCCCTGCACTCACGCGCGCCCCTGTCCCATGCTGCCCTCGCCGCGCGACTGGTGTCACGCGCGGCTACGCGGGCGCCTGCCCACGCGCACCGCGAGCCTCGCGCGGATGGCGGGCCTCGCGGAGCAGGGCGCCGCCTACGCGTGGCTCGCCTTGCGAAGCGTCCCCGGGAGCGTCGCGCTGCTCGGGTCGTGGCGCGCCGTATCGGAGCCGCTGCGGGCCAAGGGCAAGACGGAACTGTGGGCATGCGGCGAGCCGGGGCTCGTTCGCCTGCGACAGCTCGACCGGCACCGGGGCTCCGCGGCCGATCTCGCCGGGCTCGAACGCGGCGTGCTCTTCGATCTCGAGCCCGATCCGAGTGGACCCGTACAAGCCGGCGCGCAGCGCGCGCGACTGACTACCCGCGACGCAGACGCCGACCCCGACGACGCGCGCTGACGACCACGGTCGGTCTGGCCGAGGTGGCCGAGAAGTGTTGCGAGGCGGAGACCGAGTCCGAGACAGAGTCCGAGTCCGAGTGAGAGTCAGAGGCCGAGACCGAGTCGATTCGCGCTCTGCCTCCCGATCGATCCCGGACGAAGACATAACCTCGGCGTTTCACGGAGGCGCTACATTGGGCGCGCCGCGCGATGCGTTGGGATACGTCATGGAAACGTCACTGGCATTGGGGTCGTACGGCCCGGCTAGTCGCCGACCCCAAGGTCGACCCAAGAGTTTCATCCCCAAAAGCAGAGCGAGCCGTGGGGCACGCACTACGCGCGTGTTCTCGAGACCCATAGTGACAGGCGCGATAGCGGTCTGTGGCCGACTCGAGTCGGCCGCTTCCTCCTGCGCGTCTCCATCGAGCCCCCCGCGGAGGAGAGCGCACGCCCCGTGCTCGAGGCGCGCACCACTGTACGCACGTGCGATCAGCCGTGGGCAGTTGCGTGCAGCCACGCGCGAGGCACTCGCACTTCCACGTACGCGCTCCCTTCGAACCGACCACGAGGAGGCCGCAAAACGGGGGCGCCATCGCGACGCCGACCGCGCCAGGGGCGCCTGTACGTCGTAGAGGACAGCACGCCGTTCGCGCCAGCCGCAGCGCGAGATTTGAAGTGGATTGAAGCGCGTGGCGTGGCCGAGCCCATTGCCGCTGCGGCACAGCCGGCGGGTTGCCGACGCGGAGCCCGATGCAATCCATCCAAGCGCGCCCACCAGGACGACTGGGAGGGGCGTAGCGCGGACCATCGCAGAAAGGCCAAGCCCCCATCCCTTGGGGGGTTGCGCCTCGGCCCAAACCTGGCTTTCCGACGTGGCGTCGCGCCAACGCACTCGCGCGCCATGTGCAGCATTCCCGTGGCCTCCTGGGCGGTCATCGTGCCGCGCTGCGGCCGTCGGCGGGCCGTCGCCGCAACCCGGCGCTCACCCGTCGGCTCGTCCCTGCGGCCGGTTGCCCACAACCTCCTCCCCGACGTGCTGACCGGTGGCCTCGACGGCCCGCTGCTCGGCATCAGCCTGCCGTGGCTGCGCCACGGCTCGAATGCGCACGCGCACCCAAATGCTCGTTGCGGCGTCCGTGCCCTTACCTCGTGCCGAGTATTGCGCTCGACGCGGATTGAATCGTGTCATCCACGCGAGCTCGACCTGCGATGTTTGCGTGATCACCGAGGCGCACGAGACTCCTCACTGTCGAGCATGTGCCCAGCAAGAAACATGCCCGAGCCCATACCCAAGTCCGAGGCCACATGCACCTTTCCGTCGAGGGCTGCCCGTGTCGAGCGGCGATTCGAGGGCCCAGCGCCGACCGACCGTGAACGCGACCCTCTCGGTCGAACGCTGCCATCATGCCACCGGCTACGAGCGTCCGGCCTCCGTTGCAATTTTCCCTTCCTCGTGCTAGCCAAGGCGGTTACACGGCTTCCCGCCGCGCCCAGGCTGTCCTCCCGGCGGCTCGCTTCGTCTCAGGAGTGCTTCCCCGCCAGCTTGTCTTCGCGAGCGCGCCCACGGCCCCTGTAACGACGCCCCCCCACCGCTTTCCATCGACCCCGCGCACCTTCGCTCTCTCGTGCAAGCACTGCACCGCAGCCTTCTTGGGATTATCGCCTTGCAAGCGCATGACCCGCGCGCACCATCCTCCACAGCCCCCTCGAATCCCTCGTCGCCCCGAGGCGCCTTTCAGCTCTTCGTATCCCCACAGGCTCCATACCACGCTCCCGCTCCAACGACGGAGATCCCATGATCGGCGACCGCTACAACCAAAAGAAAATTGCAGTCCTCGACCTTTGGGAACGATACCGACGCCTTCGCGGAGACATCGAGGACGGGGCCGACATCGGCTTCCTCGAAAAGCGAGCCCAGGCCCTACGTGACCGCAAGTACCTGCTCACCGTCCTCGGCGAGGCCAAGGCGGGCAAGTCGACCCTGATCAACGCCTTGCTCGGCGAGTCCGTGCTGCCGACCGATGTTCTTCAAAGCTCGAGCGCCGTCGTCGAAATCTTCAAGTCCGCGGACAAGTACGTCGAGGTCCGCTATGCCGACGGCCACACCGAGATCGTGCGCGATGACCCGGCGACGACGGACGTCGACGAGTCATTCGCTCATCTCCGCCGCATCGCCGCAATCGACGACGCCTATCGCTCGATTCCCACGGCTCTCCTCGACGCCTACATCGTCGAGCGCCGCCTTCACCCGACACGGCCTATCCCGCTTGCAGAGCTCGAAACGGCGAGCAAACTCCCCCTGCGGGATCGCGAACAACTCATCCAAGACTACGTCCGCCGGCGAACCCCGGCGCAGATCCCCGTCGAGATTCGCTGCGCCTTTCCGCTCCGATACGCGTTCGACGATCTCCGCATCGTCGATACGCCCGGCATCAACGCCGTCGGGGCCGCCCACCGCCGGACTTTCGCTTGCCTTCCCCATGCCCACGCAATCCTATTTGTTCATTCTCTCGACGGACCCATCGAAAACACCTCGTTTCGCGAGTTCATCACCCAGGTCGCTCCCAACCGCTCGAAAGCCAGCCTTTTTCTCGTCCTCACCAAGAGCGGACTGAAGAGCCCGGTCGAAGTCGACGAGAAACTCGCAGCGGCACGATCCCTGTTCGGCGACATTTTCGACCCCGACCGAATCGTCCACGTCGACTCCCTGCTGAAAATCGTCGCCGACGACCTCCTCGCGCTCGGCTCCCTCGACGCGTTGAGGGCGCGCTACGTCGCGCGCAAAAAGCACTTCGAACAGCGCTATCAGGCGGACCGCCGCCCCGAGTGGCGAAGCGAGGCGGTGCAGTTCGACACGAAGCTCAAGCTCTTGAACAATGCCCTCAGCGAGCTCGAAGGTCCCGCCGATGTGCAAACCCTTCATCGCGTGTTACACCGTGCCTCGAACTTCGGTCACCTCGAACGCCTCATCGAGGATCTTTCGTCGAAAGCCCCGGAGCTGCAACAGCGCGAGCTCGTGGAGGCGCTGCGCAAGGCGTACGACAACC
>JANWZI010000167.1 GCA_025054695.1 Myxococcota bacterium
CGGGGCCGTCGCCGCCCGTGGCATCCCGAGTCGGTGCGTCCGGGGGCACGCCGCCGTCGAACCGCGGGTCGAACAGGACGACCTCCTCGCAGACGCACGCGCGGCAAGTCTGCGTCGGCGAGCAGCGCGGGGCCACCTCGATGCAGCAGTCCTCGAGGACCAGGCGCACGAACGTCGTGCGACCCTGCAGGTAGGTACCGCGAAGCCGCTGCTGGCCGATCAGGACGCTCTCGTCGTCGCGAGCGGAGACGTCGATTTCGTACAGGCGCCTCGGGTCGTCGCCGAGCGGGACGACGGTGAAGCGGACCGGAAACGCGATGCCAGCTCCGCCGTCGCGATTTAGGACCGAGTCGAATCGGTCGGACAGGCTCGCGACGTCGCGACCTCCACGTACCCGCACGCGCACGGCCGCCGCGCGCATGGCGACGCCGGGCTCCGCGTCGAGCTCGACCACGAGCTCGGTGCGCGGGCGGGTCTGGACGCACGCCGGCGTTGGCGCGACGGCGAGTGCGACGAGCATCGTGGGGGCGAGACGGGTCGGACGGTGGGACGTCATCGAGACTCCAGCGCGACGATGTAGCCGCCGGGCCCGAGCTGGCCCGGCGTCGGCGGGGCAAGCTCGTCACGGCCGAGCGCGACCGCGGCGATGGCGACACCGACGCCCACGACGGCCGCGCCGACGAGTGTCCAGAACCACCATCGCGTGACGACGGATCGGCCGTCGGCGGAGCGGTGAGCACCCTCGTCGCGCCGTTGCGACGCGCTCGCCAGCTCGGCCCGGAGCGCCTCGTCGCGCGCGATTTGCTCGCGCAGGACGCGGATGCGCGCCTCGACCTCGGCGCGGTTCCCCGCGTCGGGAACGGCGGCCAGGTACGCCTCGAAGGCTTCGAGCGCCTCGCGGTCGCGACGCAGCCGATCGGCCGCCTGACCGACGTTGAAGAGCAGCGCCGGCCGACCGCTCAGCTCGTACGCCCGTCGGAAGGACGCGAGCGCCGTTTCGAAGTCGCCCCGTTCGTATGCCTCCCTGCCGCGCACGAAGACGGCTCGCGCCTCCGCGTCGGAGCGCGATGCCTCGTCCGGGGCCGCCGTGGCCGGGGCGGTCGTGGTCGGGGGCTGACCGACGGCCGTCCGCGGGCCGGTCCACTGCGAGACCGCCGACGCGACGGCGACGATCAAGAGCACACGCGGCGCCATCGACCGACGCGGCGCGCGGCGCGCACCGGCTCCCTGCATGGAGAACGAGTATAGCCCATGCACCGCGCTGTGTGGCGCTCCCGCGGGGTGCGTCCCGTTCGACTCACTCGGGGTCGTACGCGCAGCGCACACCCGTCTCGACGTCCGCCGTGTCGGGCGGGAGCGCCATGCGGGAAGCGATTCGCAGGCCGAATGGAGGCGAGCGCCAGGAGCCACCTCGCACCACGCCGCCGGATCCGTCGCGTGTCGACGGATCGACGCGCGTCGTCGGCCGCGTCGTCGGATTCCAGCCGTCGGCTACCCACTCGCGCGCGTTGCCCGCGACGTCCAGCAGGCCGTGCGGGCTTGCGGCCGCAGGAAACGATCCGACGGGCGCCAGATGCTCGAACCCGTCGCCGCCCTGCTCGACGAGGCCCCACCGCTCGGCGTGATTGGCCAGACGCGGATGAAAGCGGTTGCCCCACGGGAAAATCCTGCCGTCGGTGCCTCGTGCGGCGCGCTCCCATTCGGCCTCGGTGGGCAGTCGGCCGCCGGCCCAGCGGCAGAACCGCGCTGCGTCCGAGCGGTCCACGCCCACCACCGGCATCCGGTCGTCGCCCAGGCGTGGGTCGTCGTCCGGGACGGCCGACGGCCGGCAGGCCCCGTCGAGCACGCAGCGGCGGTAGCGCGCGCGCGTCACCTCGGTGCGATCGATTCCGTACGCCCCCGTGAAGACGCGCTCGCGCGGGTGCTCGGCCGAGAGCCACTCGACACACAGGCCGCGCAGCGGCGGGGGGATTTGCAACGCGCACGCGTGCAGCGCTTCCGACGAGTCCGCTTCGGTGCTGCCGCGCAGGAATGCGCCGGCGGGAAGCCAGACCACGTCCGGCACGCGCAGGCGCTCGACATGTCGTGGCGACGCGCGGTGAACGGGCTCCGCACGCCCGCGGTCGGTGGCGAGCAGCGCGCAGAGCACGGCGACGGCATCGAGCCGACCCGGGCGTCGCATGGCGGACCCGAGCGTACTACCGTCGGTGCGTGCTCGCGGGGCGCATGCAGCACGCCGCTCGGGACGGCGTTCGCGTGGGAACCGCAGTCCGAGCCCGCTTTGGAGACCGGGCTCGAGTCCGGGTCCGAGGTGCAGGCCAAGATCCCGCCACGGCCACGATGGCGTGGGGCGAAGACGCACGACGGCGTTCGAGCCCGAGTCGGACTTCGTGCCCGAGGTGGCGACCGAGCCATCTCGCCGCCTCGGGCGGAGTGGACTTCGCGGGTCGTCGAGTCGGACGCCGCACCGGTGCTCACCCGTGCATCCCGTTCTGACCGTTCTGGAGGTCGGTGGCCGATCCATCCCGATCGGCACGTACGGCGCGCTGCTCTCGACGGCCGTGCTCGTCGCGGCGCTGCTCGCCGTCCGTGCGGCCTCGCGCGCGGGCATCGACCGGACGGCGACGCTCGCCCTCGTCGGTCTGACCGGGGCGGGCGCGCTGGCCGGCGCCCACGCGCTGTTCGTTTGCGTCGAATGGGCGCGCACGGGCGATCCGCTGTCGGGGATCCAGGCCCCCGGCCTGGTCTTCTTCGGAGCGCCGTTCGGCGGTGCGCTGGTGTACGCGTGGGCCGCTCCGCGGCTCGGCGTCGATGCCTGGCGCCTGCTCGACGCGGCGCTCGTCGCGATCCCGACGGCACACGCGCTCGGACGCATCGGATGCTTCTTCGGCGGCTGCTGCTTCGGCAGTCCCTGGGAGGGTGCCTGGGCGGTGCGCTACGTGGATCCGCTGGCGCCGGCGGCACACCCGCCCGTTCTCCGCCACCCGGCTCCGCTGTACGAGGCCCTCGCGCTCGTCGTTCTCGCCGCGGCCTTCGCGCTGCGGCCGCCCCGCACGGTCGGTCGCGGACACCGCATCTTCGCGTACGGCTTCGCGTACGGAATCGTCCGGATCGTGGTCGAGACGTGGCGGGGCGATGCGTACCGCGGCCAGTGGCTCGGACTGTCGACTTCACAGTGGCTCGGCGCGCTCGTGGCCCTGGGTTGTGGTGGCGCTCTGTGGCGTCTGCGACGTGCGACTGCGTCCGAGTCATGGAGCGAGCCCGGGGCCCAGCCCGAGTCCGACCCAGAGCCCGAGTCGGAGCCCGAGTCCGAGACCGAGCCCGAGACCGGAACCGGGTCCGAGTCGCGATCGGGCAAACCGCCCGGTGCCGTCAGTCGCGAAGGGGTCGGAACCAGCGCACGGCGAGCCATGCGTTGAGGACGAGGACGCAGACACACAGCGTGCCGAGCGCGACGGCCCAGCCGGCGGAGCGCGGCGGCTCGTCCGCGAGCAGGACGAAGGTCTCCGGCGTGACGGGGACGCCGAGCGCTCCCGCCACGTAGTGGCGTACGGCATCGAGTCGCCCACCCATCAGGCCGAAGGTGACGAGCCGACCCGAAAACTCTGCACGTGCCAGACGCCGTTCGGTTTGCTCGTCGAGAGGCACCTGCACGAAGAGGGCCCGTTGTCCGGCCAGCGCGAACAGCTCGTAGCGAGCGCCCGTCAGCGGGTTCCGATATCGCACCGCCGTCGACAGCATCGGCGTGCCCACGACTCGGACGTGGCGGTTGGGGACGAGCGCCTTCGGGTCGAGCGCGACGGCGTGCCCCAGCTCTTCGGGATGGGCCTGCTCGAAAAAGTATCGGATGTCCCCCCGCACCATGGCGAGCAGTGCCGTGGCGGCGAGCACCACGGCGACCATCAGGCCGACCGCGAGGATGCGCCGGGCGGACGGCGGCGCCGGCAGTGCCAGCAGCTCGGGGTCGAGCGCCGGCGCGGCCAGCTCGGAGTGGGCGTTCGGCTGGACGGATTGCACTGGGATCTTGGACATCAGCGTAGCGACCTGGTTCCCGACCGCAACGAAGCGGCACGGCATTCAGGCCTTTGGCGCCCTTGCCCGTTCAGGCGGTGCGCTATGCTCGCTAGGACATGTCGGGGATCCTCGCCGTGCTGTGGGCCGTCGCGTCGTGCGCGCAGGGGACGGGACCGCGGCTCGAGCCGCTCTCGCCCGTCTCGGTCGCCGTCAACGAGACC
>JANWZI010000168.1 GCA_025054695.1 Myxococcota bacterium
GGGGCGGGGGCGGGGCGCGGGGGGGGGGGGGGGTTGCACCGGGGGGCCGGGGGCGCCCCCCGGGCGCCCCGGGGCCGCCCTCGCCCGCGTCGAGACCGACCTGGGCCGTCGCCTCGTCGGTGGGCTGGACGCGGCCCTCGGCGTGTTGCTCGACGCGGGCGGCGGTTCGGGCGAATCGCCCTATGTCGCGCAGCTCGGCGCCGAGGTCGACTGGAGCCTTACCGATCGGTGGGCCGCGGGGCTGCGGATGACGGCCGTCGCCACCGAAGAAGTGCTCGGGCCCCGCGAGTCCGAGCAACTCGCGCTGATGCCCTACGCGCGCCGCAGTTCCGCCGACGGTCGTTCGTTGGTTTCGGCGGCATTCGTCTTCGCGCTGGATGCGCCTTACGGACCGTCGTTCGCCAGCGGCGGCGTCTGGGGCCTGCGCCTCGCCGCGGGCCTGCTCTGGTGAAGCCGCTTCCACGAGCCCATCGCGCGTCGGATGGCCTCGAGGCACCGCGGATCGAGCGCGCCGCGCCGCTCATGCGCGCACTGCCCACGATGCGGAGGGACTGAATCGCCATTCACTTTCGTGTGCCCGGCCCCTATGCTGCGTCTCCGATGTCGCAGCCGCCCGCGTCCGAGTCCCGTCCGACGTTTCCGATTCAGGCGCCTTGTGACGATCGGCTCGTGAGCGTTTCCACTCGTCACAACGGTCGCCGAAGGTCTGCCGCAGTCGGGCACGTTCCCAGTCGCGCCGCCGCATCGATGGCGCTCGCGCTCGGGATCGCGGGTCCGATCGGATGCGGCGGCGGCGAGCGGCGCGCGGACGCGGGAACCATGACCGATGCACCGGTCGATGCGGGCTCGGGCGACGCCGGGCGCCCCGACTGGCCCGAGGCGCGCCCGCCCACGACGACGCGCCCCGAGCTGGGCATCGTGCGCGAGCTGGTCCGCGTGCCGGGCACACGTCCGCCGCCCAATCCGGCGACCGGTGCCGAGACTCCGCCCGAGCTCGACGCGACGCAAGTCGTCCGTTACCGGCAGGACGTCGAGCCCCCCGCGGCCGCACACGCCATCGTCATCGCGTATCCGGGGTTCCTCGGCGGAGCGGGCAGTTTCGACGCGCTTGCGCGGGCCCTCGTCCGCCGCGGCGCGGCCTCGGGCGTGCCTCTCGAAGTGTGGGCGATCGACCGTCGTTCGTATGCCCTCGAAGACCTCCGCGGCCTCGATGCCGCCGAGGTCGCCGGCGATCCGGAAATCGCGCACGGCTATCACTTTCGCGGCCACACCGTCGGCGGCGTCGCCTTCGGTGGCTTCCGCGGCGCCTCGTCGCTCTCGTTCATGTCGGAGTGGGGGCTGCGCACGCACGTGGAGGATCTGCGGGCGGTGCTCGCGCTCGTGCCGGCGAGCGAGCGGCGCGGACGCATCTTCCTGCTCGGCCACTCGCTCGGCGCCGCGTTCGCCGAGGCCTACGCGGGATGGCGGTTCGAGGACGGCACGCGCGGGGCGGAGGAGCTCGCGGGCCTGGTCCTCGTCGACGGATCGCTGCGCGAGGCGCCCATCGACGAGGAAACGTACCGCCGGGGCAGCTCGTCGGGCCCGTTTCCGATGCCCGGTCTGGACGCCATCCGCGCGCGCTCGCCGTTCACGGAGCTGCCGCTGCTCGGCGTGGCCGTGCTCGCGCGCGCCGAGATCCTGTGCCTGCGCGTGCGCGCCGCCCCGCGCGCGGTCCAGGAGGATCCGGGCCGCGACGACGTGCTCGCGCTGCTGCTCGGACTGCGACGCAGCGAGCTGCCGCGGCTGACGAACGCCGCCGCGCTCGGACTGGGATTCGACGACGCGAGCAGCGCCCTGGCCTTCGCGGCCGTCTCGCTGGGCGCCCCGACCGGGGGACCGCTCGAAGAGGCCGACGGACTGCTCGGCGGCCGGATCCGGCGTCCGTCGGATCCCGAAGCCACCTACGACTGGATCGACGCGCCGGAGGCCGATCCGCCCGAGCTGACCCCGATGGCCCATCTCGTCGCCTCCTTCGTCGACGGGCGCACCAACTTCGCCGAGTGGTATTTCCCCTCGCGCCTCGCGCTCGATCTGGGAGCCGTCGCGGGCCCCGATCAGCCCGAGGACGGCTGGCAGGCGCGCGAAGGGCTCCGCTCGTTCGACCGCGAGCACAACGACGCGCCGGTGCTCGCCGTCGCCGCGGGACTGGTGCCGGTCGAGGCGTACCGGAGTCTGCCGACACGCCTGGCCCCACGCATCGGCGAAGACCGTCCCGCCGCCGGAGCGAGCCGGGACGAATCGCGCGCGCTGCGCGTGCTGGATGCGACGCACATGACGCACGTCGACCCGCTGACCGCCGCGGACGGACCGCGCAATCCCGTGCCTTCCGCGCTGCTCGAATTCGTGCTCGCGCACGCGGCGCCCGGCGGCACGCGCATCGAGACGCCACGACCCTGAAGGCCACGAGGCCGTCGCGTCTAGGGAGCGAGCCAGGCCACCGAACGGGGCGGTCGATCCACCACGACGAAACCGTCGCGGTCGACGTGCACGAGCGGCGCATGGGGATCGAGCAGGTCGCGAAGCCTCGAGCCGGGCTCGAACGAGGTGCGGATACGCGCCGACGAAGAGCGTCGATCGTGCGCGTTGAGCACGACGAGCACGGTCTGACCGGTCGCCGTTCGCTCCCAAGCCAGCAGCCCGGCATCGGTCGCCTCGAGGTCACGCCCTCCCGCCTCGGCGGCATGGACGAACCGTAGCGTCCCCCGCCGCAAGGCGACCGACCCTCTTCGCAACGCCGCCAGGCGGGCGATGCGCACGAAGGTGGGGGATTCACGCCGCGCAGGCGCCCACCAGAGCGGTTCGCGCGAGGCGTGCTGAGCGAGGCGTGCCGCCTCATGGCCGCGCAAATCGCGCTCCGTTCCGTAATAAAGGCAGGGAATGCCATCGAGGGCGAGCAGCGCGCCCATCGCGAGGTCCACGGCGAACGGATCGTCGAGCAACGCCCGGATCCGCGGCACGTCGTGGCTCTCCGCGAACACGAAGCGCCCGTGCCACGCGTCGACCCCCGCTCCGCCCGCCTGCGGTTCGGCCCGCGCCATCGCGCGCGCCGCCTCGATGGCCCTGCGCGCCGCCGCCGGACTGCCGCCGCCCAGCAACACGTCCACGAACAACGCGCGCCACCCCGGCACGTCGATCGCGGCGTCGAGCGCGCCAGGGCCCGTGTACCGCCCGAGCTCGGCCGGATCGTACGAGAAAACCTCGCCCACGAGCAGCACGCGCTCCTTACCGACCGCGGCGAGCCGCTCGCGCAGCGCCGTCGCGAACCGAAACCAGAACGCCGGCTCGACGTGCGGCACCGCGTCCAGACGCAAGCCATCGGCGTCGGTGCGCTCGATCCAGCGCGCCGTCGTCTCGACGAGCGCCTCGAACACGTCCTCGCGCTCGGTGGCCAGATCCCGCAAGCCGTGTGGAAAGTCGCCGAGGACGCGTTCGACCGGATCGTCGAGACGGGCCCGCCCACGTCGGTGGAAATGCTCCTCGCCCAGCTCGAGCACGGTGCCGTCGGGCCGCCACAGCCGGGGCCGCGCTCCGCGCCAAACCACCGTACCGGGTTGGGGACCGTCTGCGCGAAAGGGCGGTTCGACCTCGTGCGGCTCGACGCGCCCGTCGGCGTTCAGATCGTAGTCGAAGACGGGCCCCGCGTGATTGACGACGACGTCGATCAACACGAGCATGCCCTCGGCGTGCGCCGCGTCCACCAGGGCGCGCAGCTCCGCCTCGCCGCCGAAACGCGGCTCCGCCTCCGTCCAGTCGCTCGGCCAATACCCGTGATACGCATCCTCGCCCGACGCGTCGAACGCATTGCGCACGACGGGCGAGATCCAGATCGCCGTGACGCCGAGCGCGCGAAGCGCGTCGAGGTTCTCTCGAATCCCTCGCCAATCGCCGCCCTGCCAGCGTCGCAAATCGCCGGGGACGGTGACTTCGCCGGGCACGGCGAGGCCATCGGCAAAGCGGTCGACCACGATCTGATACACGATCTGGTCGCGCCAGTCGCGCACGTGCGTGCGGACCGCCGCTCCCCTTGCGTCCCCGGCGCAGCCGGCGAGTCCGACCAACAGCGCCTGGAGCACGTATTGCCTCACAGAAGGGGCCAGGTGGCTTGATCGCAGTTGCAGCTCGGGCTCGGACTCGGGCTCGGACTCGGGCTC
>JANWZI010000169.1 GCA_025054695.1 Myxococcota bacterium
GTCGCGGAGGCGGAGCGCGCGCTGGACCGCGTCGCGGCGATGACGTGGGGCCTGCTGCGGCGGTGAGGCGGACTCGGCCTCGGTCTCGATCTCGGATTCGGACTCGGCCTCGGTCTCGGCCTCGGTCTCGGATTCAGTCTCGGACACTGTCTCGGCCTCGGCCTGCGACTCGGGCTCGGGTGCGTGCCCGCGCATCGATCGGTTCACGCGCTGGGCCGTTCGCCCTCGTCGGCGGCGCGGAGCCGGATCGTGAACGTGGTGCCGGTGCCGATCTGGCTGTCGACGGAGACCGAGCCGCCCATGCGCTGCACGAGGTGGCGCACGATGGACAGTCCCAGGCCCGTGCCGCCGACCTGACGGCTGCGGCCCGGATCGACGCGGTAGAAGCGTTCGAAGATGCGCGGCAGATGCCGCTCGGGGATGCCGGGGCCGTCGTCGGCGACCTCGACGAGGACGGCACCGGCGTCGGTGCGCGCGCGCACGCGTACGTGCGTGCCGGGGCGCGTGTGCCGGATGGCGTTGTCGACGAGGTTGGTCAGCACGTGCTCGAGCGAGGTGGCGTCGGCCTGGGCGCGAGGGCCCTCGGGAGCCTCGATCTCGACGCTCAGACGCACGCCGTGCTCGGCCGCGCGATCGCGCAGCTCGTCGACGACGGTGCGAGCCGTGGCGCCGACGTCGACGGGCTCCAGGCGCGGGGCCCAGTCGGGGGATTCGGCGCGCGAGAGCGCGAGCAGGTCGTCGACGAGGCTCTGCAAGCGCAGCGCGTGCCGGACGATCCGCTCGACGAAGCTGCGCGCGGCCTCGGCGTCGGCGAGCGCGCCGTCGCGCAGCGTCTCGGCGTAACCGCGGATGGCGGCCAGCGGCGTGCGAAGCTCGTGGCTCGCGTTGGCGACGAAATCGCGCCGGACGCGCTCGGCGAGGCGCATCTCGGTCACGTCGTGCAGCACGGCGAGCGCGCCTTCGCCCTCGGGCAGCGGCGCGACGTGCGCGACCCAGTGCCGGTCGTCGACATCGAGCTCGACGCGCTGCGAGCGCCCTCGCAGAGCGGCCTCGACCGCCTCGGCCAGCGCCGGGTGACGGATCACCTCGATGGGCGTGCGTCCCTCGGGCGCGCGGCCGGCGATGCGCGCGAGCGCGGGGTTGGCCGTGACGATCACGCCGGTCGCGTCCGTCACGAACACGGCCTCGACCATCGCGTCGAGCACCGCGCGCAGACGGCTCTCGCCCGCGCGCAGCTCGGCCGCACGGCGCCGCGCCTCCGCGCGCACGTCGGCGAGCGCTCCCTCGGCCCGGTCCACCTCGCGCGCCGCGATGCGGTCGGCGAGCCATCCGACCGCGAGCCCCATGCCGAGGCCCAGGGCCATCGCGGGCCAGGGCGCTCCCGCCGCCCACGGCGCGACGAGCGCCGCGAGCAGCGCTCCCGACGTGCCCCCGAGCCACAGCAGGCGCGCACGGCGCCGCACGGGCCGATTCTACGCTTCGGGCACGTCGTCGCGCAGTCGGTAACCGACGCCGCGCACGGTCTCGACGTAGTCGCTGGCCGCGCCGAGCTTCTCGCGCAGCCGCTTGACGTGCGTGTCCACCGTGCGCGTCTCGACGCCGGGCGCGTAGCCCCAGACGCGCTCGAGCAACGCATCGCGCGGCTGCACCCGCCCGCGGCGGCGCGCCAGATCGAGCAGCAGCTTGAACTCGAGCGCGGTCAGCGACACCAGATCCCCGTCGACGCGCACCTCGTGCCGCGGCACGTCGATTGCGAGCTTGCCGATCGTGATGACTTCGGCCTGCTCGGACTCGTCGGGCGTTCCCGCGGCGCGCCGCAGCACTGCCCCGACGCGCAGCACGAGCTCGCGCGGGCTGAAGGGCTTGACCACGTAGTCGTCCGCGCCCACCTCGAAGCCGACGACGCGGTCCACCTCTTCGCCCTTGGCCGTCACCATGATGACCGGGAGCCGCTCGGTCGCGGCGTCGCGTCGCAGGCGCTTGCAGACCTCGGTTCCCGGCATGTCCGGCAGCATGAGGTCGAGCACGACCAGATCCGGTTTCTGGCGGCGGATCTCGGCCAGGGCCGTCGCGGCCCGCGGAGCCGTCGTGACGCGGTAGCCCGCCTGACGCAGGTTCCACGCGATCAGATCGGCGAGATCGGCTTCGTCTTCGACGACGAGGATGTGCTCTGCCATGCGCGCTGGCACACCGAGCCTCCCGGCGGCTCGTGACGGATGCGTATCGCGGCCGTGGCGTCCTCGCAAAGACTGCGGTCGAGTCGGAGCGCGGCACGCGCCCTGCCCGAGCAGAACCGCGCCCCGACCGTGGCGCGGCCGCGTCGTTGCCGGCGTCGGAGCCGCGCGCTATCCCCGCGCGCCTCGTGGGACTTTCGGTCGGCATCGTCGGACTGCCCAACGTCGGCAAGTCGACGCTGTTCAACGCGCTCAGCGCCCAGCAGGCCGACGCCGCCAACTATCCGTTCTGCACCATCGATCCGAACGTCGGCGTCGTGCCGGTTCCCGACGAGCGTTTCGATGCGCTCGTGCGCTTGATCCGGCCGCGGCGCGAAGTGCCGGCGACCGTGCAGTTCGTGGACATCGCCGGCCTGGTGCGCGGAGCGAGCCGCGGCGAGGGGCGCGGCAACGCGTTTCTGGCGCACATCCGCGAGGTGGACGCGATTGCGCACGTCGTGCGCTGCTTCGTCGACGAGCGTATCGTGCACGTCGAGTCGCGGGTCGATCCGGTCGCCGACATCGCCACCATCGAGACGGAGCTGGCGCTCAAGGACCTGGAGACGGTCGGCCGTCGCCTCGAGCGCGCGCGCAAGGCCGCCAAGGGCGCCGACCCGTTCGAGCGCAAGGCCGTCGCCGTCTGCGAGCGGTTGCACGAGCGGCTCGACCGCGGCGAGCCGGCGCGCGGGATCGAGCCGGCCGACGAGGACGAGCGGCGCATCGTGCACGAGCTGTGCTTGCTGACGAGCAAGCCGTTCTTCTACGTCGCCAACGTGGCCGAGGCGCAGCTCGCGACGCTGGAGACCGATCCGCTCGTCGAAGCCGTGCGCGCCCTGGCTGCGGAACGCGGCGTGCCGTGCGTCGTCATCTGCGCGGCGCTCGAAGCGGAGATCGCGCGCTTGCCCGCGGCCGAGCGCGCCGAGTTCCTGGCGGCGGCGGGGCTGCGCGAGCCCGGGCTCCATCAGGTGATTCGGACTGGCTACGCGATGCTGGACCTCGTGACGTTCTTCACTGCGGGCGAGCCGGAGGTTCGCGCCTGGACCGTGCGCCGCGGCACACGCGCGCCGCAGGCCGCTGGCAAGATCCACAGCGACTTCGAGCGCGGCTTCATCCGCGCCGAGGTGATGTTCTGGAAGGACCTCGTCGAGCTGGGCTCCGAGGCGGCGGTGCGCGCCGCCGGCAAGCTCGCGCTCGAGGGCAAGGACTACGTGGTGCGCGACGGGGACGTCATCCACTTCCGCTTCGCGGTGTGACGAGGCCGGGCGCCGCGCTGCAAGCGCGGATTCGGTCTCGGGCTTGGGATCGGGCTCGGACTCGGACTCGGGCACGGCCTCGGACTCGGACTCGGGCTCGGTCTCGGACTCAGTTTCGGTCTCGGGCTCGGTTTCGGGCTCGGACTCGGACTCGGACTCGGGCACGGCCTCGGACTTGGACTCGGGCTCCGACTCGGTCTCGGGCTCGATCTCTGGCTTGGAGTCGGCCTCGGGCTCGAACTCGCACTACGATTCGACATGGGCTTCCGAGGCGGCGCTCGCCGTCCGACTTGGACTCGAGCTCCATTCGAAAGTCGTAGCGGCACACTCCGCCCGAGCGAGCGCAGCGTCGAGGATTCACGCGGGTCGCAGCGACTCGACGGCCCGGTGTGCAGTCCCGCCGATGCGACCGTGAATCGGACGTCGAGACTGCGTAGACGCTGGGGCGTTGTCCCGGCTCGAGAAGCGATGCCATCATCGTCCCGCCTCGCGCTGTTGGCCGCCGTGGCGGCGGAGCCATCGATCGGGACTGCAACGGAAGGTCACCATGCATGTCGCGCAGCGTCGTCGTGGGATTGTGCGCAGTGTCGGGTTCGCTCGTCTCGGTGTCTTGTTCGCAGTGCTGCTCGGCGCGCTTTGGGGAGGCGCGGAGGCGGCGGCGCGCGTGCAGCGCGCCGAGCGCACGGAGCCGTTTCCGCGCGACGAGAGCCGGCGCGCGAT
>JANWZI010000016.1 GCA_025054695.1 Myxococcota bacterium
CGGGGACGTGGAGCGCCCGCCGCGAGGCGACGACGAGCCGCCGCAGGAGCAGGGGGATTCGTCGAGCGATCACGCCGCCGTCATCGGGAGGTTCGGCGTCGGCTGGTGCGGCGTCACGGAGGTCCCAATTGGCGGGCCGGTGGACGAAAATCTCGTCGAGCGCGCGGTTCCGGCCCCGAGCGTTGGCATCCGATACTGGCTTTCCGAGGGTCTCGGACTCGACATCGGACTCGGCATCGGCTTCCAGACGTTCACGCTCGAGGTCGACGGCGACGAAATGGCGCGCGGCTCCGGTTGGGCGTTCGCGCTGCACGGAGGACTTCCGCTCGCGCTGCACCACGCGAAGCACTACAAGTTCCTGTTCATTCCGGAGCTGACCCTCGGCCTGTCGGGAGCATCCGCTCCGTCCGAGATGGCGCCGGACAACGACGACCTGTTCAATGGCTTTCTGCTGCGGGTCGGGGGCCGCGCCGGCGCGGAAATACACTTCGGGTTCATCGACGTTCCCGAGCTGTCCATCGAAGGCTCGGTCGGCCTCGCGCTCGAGGTCGCCAACCGTGGTGGCAACTTCTGCGGCGATCCCGACTGCGACGCGACGTTCGACGCCTCGGCTTCGACTGTCGGGATCTCCACGTTCCTGTCCGAGGAGCCGTGGGACATGTTCACGGGCAACATTCGCGCGCGATACTATTTTTGACGCGCCGTTCGCGGTCGTGAGAAGCGGCGCGGCCGCACGGTGATCAGGGGCGATCGGGAGCCCGGCACGCAATCGGAGTCCGAGACCGAGTCCGAGCCCGCCGCGGAGCCTGAGCCCTCGTCCGCGTCGGAGCGCTCCGCGCGCCCGGAGCCCATCGAGATGCGGAGAGCGGCCGGCCTTGCTAAGTGCAGGACTGGCCCCGATGGACCCGCGCCATCCCTACGCTTTGTTCCTGCACCGCGTGCAGCGCCCTGCCCGCTACGTCGGGGGCGAGCACGGCGAGATCCGCAAGGACTGGAACGAGGTCGACGCGCGCATCTGCCTCGCGTTTCCCGACGCGTACGAGATCGGGATGAGCCACCTCGGCTACCGGATCCTGTACGCGCTGCTCAACTCCGACCCTCGGATCCTCGCCGAGCGCTGCTATGCGCCGTGGGACGATCTCGAACGCGAGCTGCGAGCCCGCGACGAGCCGTTACGATCGCTCGAATCGTGGCGCGCGCTGCGCGAATTCGACGTCGTCGGCTTCTCGCTCCAGTACGAGCTGACCTTCACCAACGTCCTGCTCATGCTGGATCTGGGCGGCATCCCGCTGCGCGCCGAGTCGAGAGGCGAGGACGACCCGCTGGTGGTGTTCGGCGGTCCGGTCGCGACGCATGCCGAGGCCATGAGCCCGTTCGCCGACTGCATGCTCATCGGCGACGGTGAGGAGCGCGCACCCCAGATGGTGCTCGCGTGGGTCGAGGGGCGTCGCGCCGGGCTTTCGCGCGCGGAGCGACTGCGTCGCCTGGCTGGGATCGAAGGCGTCTACGTCCCCTCGCTGTACTCGGTCGCCCTCGAACCGAAGACGGGGCTGCTCGTCGTGGACCGGCCTCTGGTGCCCGAAGCGCCGCTTCCCATCCGTCGGACGTTCGTGCCGCGACTCGACGACTATCCGTTTCCCGCCGTCGGGCCGGTGGCCTCCACGGAGACGACGTTCGATCGCGTCTCCATCGAGATCGCCCGGGGCTGCACCGAAGGCTGCCGCTTCTGCCAGGCCGGAATGATCTACCGGCCCGTGCGCGAGCGAAGCCCGACCGCCATCGTCGAAACGATCGAGCGCGCACTGGCCGAAGGGGGGTACGACGAGGCGTCTCTGACCTCGCTGTCGACGGCCGATTACAGCGCCATCGCGCCGCTGGTGCGCGAGGTGGTGCGGCGCTTCGCCCCCCAGGGGGTCGCGCTCGGGGTCAGCTCCCTGCGTGCCTACGGGCTGCCGGAGTCCGTGCTCGACGACATGGCGTGCACCCGCGCCACGGGCCTGACGTTCGCGCCCGAGGCCGGAACCCAACGCATGCGCGACGTGATCAACAAGAACGTCACCGAAGCACAGCTGCTCGAGACGGCCGAGCGGGTCTTCTCGCGAGGCTGGTCGCGCATGAAGCTGTACTTCATGATCGGCCTGCCCACCGAACGCGACGAGGACGTGCTCGGCATCATCGAGACGGGGCGTCGCGCGCTCGAGGTGGGCCGGCGCATCCTCGGGCGCGGCCGGGCCCACGTGACCGTGAGCGTGAGCACGCACGTGCCCAAGCCGCACACCCCGTTCCAGTGGTGCGCGATGGACCGGCCCGAGACGATTGCGCGCAAGCAGGCGCTGTTGCGCGAAGCGGCCCGCGGCACCGGACTCGAATTGCGCTTGCACGGCTGCGACGGCAGCGTGCTCGAGGGCGTGCTCGCCCGCGGCGACCGGCGTCTGGCGGACGTCATCGAGCGTGCGTACCGCGCCGGGGCTCGGTTCGATTCGTGGGAAGAGCGACTCCGACTCGAAACGTGGCGCGAGGCCTTCGCAGCCCACGGCATCGACCCGCTCGAGCGCCTGCGGACGTGGCCGATCGATGCGCGACTTCCGTGGGGCCACGTCGACGTGGGCCTCGAGGACGGATTCCTCGCGCGCGAGTACCGACGGGCGCTGGCGGGGCGACTGAGCCCGCCGTGCGGCAAGGTCGCCGGCGCGTTCCTGCACCCGACCCGGCTCGAGGAGGCGATCGCCGAGACGCGTCGCCTCGTCTGCTACGACTGCGGCATCGCCTGCGACCTGCAAGCGATGCGAGAGGATCGCATCGAGCACCTGCGCTCGCTGCCCCAGGTCGCCCAGCACCCACGCCGTGAGGCGCGCGCTTCGGCGCGATCCGAACGGCGCCCGTACGCGGGGGTCGATCAGGGGCCGCGCCTGCGTCTGCGCCTGCGCCACACCAAGCTCGGGCGCGCGGCCTATCAGAGCCACCTCGATCTGGTGCGCCTGTTGCCGCGCATGCTCCGGCGCGCGGGGTTGGCGCCGACCTGGACGGAAGGATACCGGCCCCGTCCGCGCATGTCGTTCGGGCCCGCGCTTCCGCTCGGTGTCTGTTCGCTCGCGGAGCTCGTCGACGTCGAGATCGTGGACATCGGCCTCGATCCCGACGCGATTCGCGAACGACTCGACGCGACCGGGTCCGAGGGCATCCGTTGGACGGGAGCACGCCGACTCGCGCCTCACGAGCCCGCAATCGGCCGGATCGTGGGCGCGGCCGAATGGGTGGCGGGCGTGCCCCGCGTCCTGCTGCCCTCGGGCGCCCCGCGCTCGTCGACGTGCTGGGAATGGATAGAGGCCCGCGCGCGGGGGGCACTGCGCGTCCGACGCGAAGTGAGCGGCGGCCTGGGACGTTGGATCGACGTCGGTGCGCAGCTCGAGTCCGTCGAGCCGGGCGCCGGCGGGGAGCAGCTCGCGCAGGCGGGCCTGGTCGGAGCGTTCTGGCCGGTTCGTTTTCGCACGAAAATCGGCGCACAGGGCGGCGTCAGACCCGCCGAAGTCATCGAAGCGCTCCTCGGCCTGCCGGCAGCCGAGGCCATGGCGGTTCCCATCGTCCGAACGGCGCTGCTGGCGACAAGTGCCGATCGAGCCGTATGTGCGTTCGACGCGACGGCACGAGACCTGGATGCGGCGAACGCGCCGGCTGCGACGACGGTCCAGGCATGAGGCGCCTCGTCACGTCGCGCTGGGGCGCATCCGTCGGCGAAGTCCGACGCGACCGAGGAGGCGTCGCGTACGGAGAAGCGCCCTGAGTCCATGGCGAGCATGCCCTTCGCGCGGCGTCTGCGCGACCGGATCGTCGCGTCGCGCGCCGGCCGCTTGTGGGCGTCGCTGCGCAACCTCGGAAGCGGGCGGCTCGAGGTGCCCACGGGACTGCTTCGCCGCAACCTTTTCCGGGCGTGCGGAGTGCGCGACGGTTGCATGATGCTCGAGCGGGGGTGCATCGCGCTCGACGCGACGCTCGCAGACGGGCGGGCGCTGCGCGTCCGCATCGCCCCGCTCGCACTGCGTGCGGCGCCGCGAGGTGCGTGCGAGCTCGTCGTGCGCGTCGACCCTCCGGAGCACGTCTCGAGCGACGTCGGGCAGGCGCTCGTGACGGCGTTCGCGGACGTGCTCGCACGTCGGCTCTGGGCACTGCCCCAGGAGGATCCGCCCCCACAACCGGTGCCGTTCGCACGCGAGCGCGACGCCGTGCGCATCGACCTTCGCGACGTGCCCGAGCTGCGACGCGCGATGTCGACGCCGTGGCGCCGTCGCTGGATGGATGCAGTCCAGCCACTCGGCCTGCGCGTCGAGCCCGAGTGTGTGGTCATCGACCTCGAGCTGCGGAGCGGCTGACCGCGCCACGCTCGATCGGCGTGGTTGATCCGACCGGTCGATGGTCTAGAATGCGCCAGCTCGTTCTAGCCCGAGACGGCTCGGCCGCGGGGTTGCGGCGCGTCGGCCGGTCGGCCGGTGGTCCTTCGATTTGCGGGTGAAAGCCAAGACCTCATGACGATTCGACGCCACGGCCCATCCCTCGCCTGCCTCGCGACGCTCATCGGCCTCGCAGGCTGCAAGGTGACGCGCGACGACATCGAGTACTGGAAGGGAACGGTGAAGGGTCCAGGGAAGATCGTCGCCGTCCTGCGGAGCGAGCGCTACCCGATGGAGTTGCGCATCGAGGCCGCGCTCGCGCTCGTGGAGATGGAGCGCACCGACATCGACGGCGTCGCCCGGCTCGGGGACGAGCTCGGCAGGCTCGACGTGGCCACGCGGACGGCGGTCGTCGAGGGACTCGTGCCTCGGCTCGAGGCCATCCTGAGGGGCGAGGACGGCTCGCAAGGCGCCGGTCCGGCGACCGGTGTACCGCCCGGAACCCAGATTCGTGCCAAGGACGCGGCATTCCTCATCACGAGCCACGCAGGCCCCGCCGCCCGGCAGCGGCTCGTGGAGGCCATGCTGCGATGGTTCATCGTCGACTTCGAGGGGCGCAATCTCACCGGCCAGCACAGCGGCCAGCAGGTCGTCGAGTCCCTCGGGGCGCCCGCGGCCGCAATGCTCGTCGATGCGCTCGGGCCGGACGGATCGAACGAATCCCTGGTGCGCCTCGCTCAGCTCATCAAGCAGTATGGTGACCCCGAAACGCGCGCGCGCGCGGCGCAACGGCTGGTGCAGGTCGAGGCGGAGATCCAGTCTCCGGCATACCTCGACCGTCTCGCCGCGCGAATACGTGAGCAGCTCGAGGCGCGGCGTCAGACGGTGGACCCGGCGCAAGTCGCCGCGTCGGCGCGAGCGACGCGCGAGGAACGGATCAATGCCGGTGTCCTGCCCGCGATGCAGCACCTGGCGTCCGAGCCGAGCGTCGCCGAACGGCTGCTCGCGATCGCTTCGGTGAGCGATACGAGTCCGGCCGGCGTCGAACGCCGGGTGCGGGCCCTGCGCGCGCTGGGTCAAAGCGCGACGCGCGCGCATCTCGACCGACTGCTTGCGCTGGCGCTGGATCCGGCTGCGCCCGTACCGGTGCGCGACGAGGCATTCGACCGCATCGGCGACATCGGCAGCCCGGATGCGATTCCGCGACTGTGGCCCCTGCTCGAGAACGCCGCGACCCAGGGGACCGACGCCGAGAAGGAACGCGCGCAGCGGTTGCGCTGGCGTGCCGGCGAGCTCATCCTCCATCTGGGTGGCGGCCGGGTCGTCGCCGAGTTCTTCAACCGGCTGCCCACGGCGGAAGGGGTCGCCTACGAGCCCGAAGAGCTCGAGGGCTACGCGCAGCGACTGAGCCTGATGACGCCCCCGCCGACCGACTTCGTGCGTGCCCAGTTGCAGTCGCCGGACTGGTGGGATCGGGTGATCGCGCTGCGCTTTCTCGAGCGACGCGGAACGCAGGCCGACGCGGCGGCGATGGCACGTCTGGAACGCGACGGCACGCAGGTCGCGGGCAAGCACTGGCGCAACTTCGAGCAGTCGACCGTGGGCCACGTGGCGACGGCCGCGCTGCGCGCGATGCGTGAGCGACTCGCGGAACCTACGGCGCCGACCGAGGAACCTCGCCCGGGCGCGGACGGCGGTGGAGCGCGACCGGCGACGGCGATGCAGCAGACACCATGACGACGCAGGACCAGAACAAGAAGACCCTGCGCCACTTCCAGTGCAGGGATTATCTCTGGGAGATCTTCGAGCAGATGAGCCGCGAGCTCGAGTGCTCGACGGACTACCTCATCAACGAAGCGATGCGGCAGTACGCGCGCTCGCGTAACTACGGTCCGCGCACGTCGAGCGTCCCGGGCATGCCGCGCCCCGCGCAGACCCCCGTCCAAACGTCCGGCGCACCCGTGGCGGCGCAGCCGCAGCCCGCAGGCCCGGCCATCCCGTCCATTCGCTCGGGGGGTGCGCGCCCCCCCATTCCGAGCGCGCCGCCGCCGCCTGTGCCGCGCCCACCGGGCTACGGCACGGGCCCTGCGGGCTCCCCGTATTTCGCGCCGCCCGGAGCGCCCCCCACGCGTCCTGGATCGATTCCTCCGCCGCCCCCGGCCACGAGCCCTCAGCGACCGGCGGCGTTCCCGAGTGCCCCCCCACCGCTTCCCGGCCGCCCCTCCGTGGGCGCGCCGGCAGCGATGCCCCCTCTCTACGTCATCTTCAACGGACAGAAGATCCCCATCACGAAGCCCGAGTTCGTCATCGGTCGCGGGAGCAAGACCGCCGACCTGGCGATTAAGGACGGCAACATCTCGCGGCGGCACGCCGTCGTCGTCTTCGAGAACGGCGCGTACTACATGAAGGATCTCGGCTCCACCAATGGGGTCGAATACATGGGGCGACGAATTGATACGCAGCCGATTCGAGAGGGCGACGTGTTCCAGCTCTGCGACTACGAGCTGCGCTTCACCTATCGCTGACCGGGCGCCCTCGACCATCCCGGTCGCGCAGGTCACGGCGTTCCGTTACCCTCGTGCCCGGGAGCCATGGCGCGCACCGCCGCCGCCCTCGTCATCGGCAACGAGATTCTCACGGGCAAGGTGGTGGAGCGCAACGTCGGACCTCTGGCGTGCCTGCTCGGCGCCATCGGCGTGCGCCTGCGGCGCGTGGTCGTCTGCCCCGACGAGGTCGAGGAAATCGCCGGCGAGCTGCGTCAGCTCAGCGCCGCGCACGATCTCGTCTTCACGAGCGGCGGTGTCGGCCCCACGCACGACGACGTGACCTACGCCGCGGTGGCCCTCGCCTTCGGGCGCCGTATCGTCCGGTCGGAGCCGCTCGCGAACCTGCTGCGCGCCCACTTCGGTCCGGCGACCCACGAGGGACACCTGCGGCTCGCCGACGTGCCCGAAGGCGCCGAGCTCCTCGTGACGCCCGAGATGCCGTGGCCGACGGTGCAGGTGCACAACGTCTACGTGATGCCGGGCGTCCCCGAGCTGTTCCGCGCCAAGCTGCACGCGCTGCGCGATCGTCTCGCGCAGGGCCGTCCGTTCGCGTCCGCCGTGCTGTACACCACGCGGGACGAATTCGACATCGCGGACGCGCTCGCAGACGTGGCTCGTCGTCACGCCGAGGTCGCGATCGGCAGCTACCCTTCGTTTCGCCGCAGCGACTGGCGGGTGAAGGTGACGGTCGACGGCGGCGACCCCGACGCGGTTGAACGTGCCCGCGCCGCGCTCGTCGAAGCGCTCGGTCCCGAGTCGATCGTCGTGCCCCGCGACTGAAGGCGCCAATCCGGAGCATCGAGGGGGTCGCTGCGTCGGTCGAGTCCGAAGCCGAGGCCGAGTCGCAGTCCGCCTCCGAGCCCGAGGCCGAGACCGAGTCGGAGTCTGAGTCTGAGCCCGAGCCCGGGGCCGAGGCCGAGACCGAGGCCGAACCGAGGTCGGAAACCGTGCCGACGAGCCAACACGGCCAGGCTTCAAGGCGGAGACGGAATGAAACCCCGCTGGCGGAAGTACGCGATCGCGTCCCGCAGCGTCTCGTCGAGCGGACGATAGCGCGCCCCCAGCTCCTCGAGGCTTTTGCGGTTCGAGTAGAAGGAAGGCTTCAACGAGTACTCGAAGAAGTCGAGCGAGAGCAGCGGGGGCCGACCCGTGCGCCGCGCGCGCCTGTCCATCGCGCGGCCGATCGCGCGCGCCACCCCGACGGGGAGATGCACGTAGCGGCGTCGGATGCCCGCCGCCGCGTCGATCGCGCGAATGAACTCGAGGTTCGTCAGGTTGTGCGCGACGGCGAGATAGCGTTCGCCCGCACGGCCCCGTTCGGCGACGAGGACGTGGACCGCCGCCGCATCGCGCACGTCCACGTACGCGGCGCCGCCGTCGAACCAGGGCATCGGACCACGCCTGCGCACGGTGTTGACGATGAGCTTGCCGCTCGGCGTCGGTCGCAGATCGTACGGACCGAGGACGATGCCGGGGCAGACAATCCGCACGTCGAGGCCCCAAGCGGCGAAATACTCCGCGAGCTCGCGCGAGAAATACTTGCTTCGGCTGTACGCGAAGTCGACGTTCCACGCTTCGTACGGCGTGCGTTCGTCACCGACGGCGCCGGGCTCGGGGCGCCCGAGGGCCACCATGCTCGCCGTGTAAATCACGCGCGCCACGCCCGCGCGTCGCGCGGCCTCCAAAACGTGAAACGTGCCGCGCAGATTGACGTCGTACATGCGGGTCGGATCGGGCGCCCAATCCTGATAGACGGCGGCGAGATGAAAAACCGTGTCGACCTCGGCCGTCACGGCTCGCACCGCGTCGACCGACCGGACGTCGCCCTCGACGATCTCGACGTCGAGTCCCGTGAGATTGTCCCGCGGCTCGCCGGGCGCGGCGAGCACGCGCACCCGCACGCCGCGCGCGAGCAGCTCGCGCACGACGGCGCTTCCGAGAAAGCCGCATCCCCCCGTGACCAGCGCCCGGTGCATGACGCGCGAACGATACCGCAACGCCTCGTTGTGCGAATCGCGCGGTTGATCGAGCCCGGCCCCTCCCGCAGCATGCAGCCGATGGCTGCGCGAATCGGGCTGCTGCTTGTGTCGAGTGTGCTCGCCTCCACCTCCGGTGCTTGTGGGCGCGAACGCGAGCTCCGCGAATGGAGGCCCGAGGACCACGGTCAGCCGTCCGCGTCGCAGGTCGACCCGTCACGGGTTCCGGCGGACGGGCCGCAACGAACCGGCGGATCGCTGGTGGAGCGAGCCTGGAACGTCGCCTGCGCGTCGTGTCACGGACCGCAGGGACGCGGCGACGGGCCGGCTCGTCCGCCGGGAATTACGGTGCCCGATCTGACGGATCCGCAGTGGCAAGCTTCTCGCAGCGACGCGCAAATCCGCGAAGCGATTGCGCGCGGTCGCGGCGCCATGCCCGCCTTCGCGGACCAGATGCCGCCGCCCGCCATCGACGCACTGGTCCGGCACGTCCGCTCGCTCGGACGCGCCAACTCACCGACTCCCGACGAAGCGCCGACTCCGACCGGAGGCTGAACGGTCCGGGAACCTGCCGCTTCGATACGCTGGAACCGGGCTCGGACTCGGACTCGGGCTCCGACTCGGACTCGGACTCGGACTCGAGCTCGGACGTTGCCTCGGCCTTGGACTCGGGCTCCGACTCGGTCTAGGGCTCGGGCTCCAGCTCGGAAGGCTACGGGCACGGCAACGCAAATCGCTGCATGGCCCACCCGCCGCGGGCGGTCGCGCCGCGTTCGGAACGTACGTGCTATCTTGGCGCGGGTCGTGCCGCTCGCTCGATGGAGAGCCGTCGGTTCGTTGTACGCGTTGCTCCTGAGCAGTTGCGAGGCGTATGCCTACGCGGCGCCGACGGCCACTCGCCCGGTGAACCCGTCCGGTCCGACGCGGTGCCCGTGGCGCCTCGACGGGGAGCATCCCGTCGGCCTCACCTGGACACAAATCCAGCGGGCGCCGACCTGTTGGTTCTTCGCGGGCCCCGGCGACATCGGTCGGGACGACCGCTACGGAAACGTCGGGGTGCTGGGGCGGCAGGGCGATCGCGCCTGGCTCGACATTGGCGCCTATCGATTCGAGGGCCGAATCGAGCGTGACTTCATCACGCTGTCCCGCACGAGCGTGCACGACTATGAAGGAGAGTGGCGGGTCGACGAGACGCTGACCGGGCGAATCCCGCCCCGCGGTCCGTGCCGGCCACTGTCGGTTCGGTACACGTACACGGAATGCGCCCCGCCTGGGCAGGGCGACTGTCCGAACCACTGCAGGCTGAGCGCGACGCTCCGCGTCGCATCACGCTGACGCCGACGCGCGGCGGCTCGGTGCGCGCGCGGAATCCTCGCGCCAGCGCCGACTGCGGGCGACTTCGGCCTGATAGTGCTCGAGCTCCTGCGCACAGCGCCGCGCGCTCCACGAAAGCAGCTTCGCCATGTGCGCACAGACCCGCGTCGCGGCTCCGAGACCCCGATCGACGTCACGCGCGAACAGCTGCGTGCGTCGGACGAGCACGTCGCAGAGCCGTTCCGCCAGCTCGTGCCGCACCGCCCAGTCGACCTGGGCGAGGATTTCGGGCCGTCCCGGAACGAGCGGTTCGGCCAACGACGGCTCCCCGGCGCACGCGCGGGCCAGGTCGAGGGCACGCACGCCGTAGGTTCGCGCGAGCGACTCCGCGCAAGCACGCGTCAGACGCCCTCCCGCTGCCGCTTCCACCGCCGTCGTCAGCCCCGAGAGGCCACCGTGCGCGTCCCAGCCGACCGCACCCGGAAGCGGCGTACGGTCTGTACCCGACGGGCGCAAACGTCGGCGCTTGTCCTCGAGGCGCAATAGCAGCCCCACGACCGCGTCGACCACCTCGGCGGCCATGCGCCGGTAGGTCGTCAGTTTTCCTCCGGCCACGGTGACCAGTCCGTCCGAGTCCGTGAGGATCTCGTGCTCGCGCGAGACGCTGGACTCGTCCACCCGTCGACCGTCGGGCGGGGCGACGAGCGGACGGACGCCCGCCCAGGTGGCGATCACGTCGTCTTCGCCGATCCGCGCGTCCGGAAACACCGCGCGCAAGCCCTCCAGAACGTACGCCACGTCCGCCGCGCTCGCGGCCACCTCGTCGAGCGGCTCGTCGAGGTCCGTATCCGTCGTTCCCGCGTACGTCCGATCCCCCCAAGGAATGGCGAACATCACGCGCCCGTCGCGCGGGTGCGTCACGACCACCGCGTGCCGCAGGGGCAGTCGCGCGTGGTCGACGACGACATGAATGCCCTTGGTCGGCCGCAGCAGCGGCCGCGCCGCCCGTCGTGCGCCCTCGAGACCCAGAGTCAGGTCGGTCCATGGACCGGTGGCATTGACGACGACGGAGGCGCGCACCTCGCGACGCGCATCGGACAGCGCGTCGCGCGCGCGAACACCCGCGATCCGTCCACGCGCGTCCCGCAGCAGCGCCTCGACGGGCGCGTGCGTCAGGACGACGGCCCCGGCCGCGATCGCGTCGAGTGCCGTCTCGAGCACCAGCCGCGCGTCATCGGTCGCGCAGTCCCAGTACAGGGGCGCACCGAGAAGACCCTCGCGTGCGACGAGGGGCTCCTCCACCGAGACCTGCTCCGGCGTGAGGGTGCGGTGTAACCGGGGCGCGCGAAACAGCGCCAACCCGTCGTACAGCCACATTCCCGCATCCAGCTTCCAGAGCCGGTGCCGCGAGCCGCGGTGGACGGGGAACAGAAACGGCAGCGGCGTGACCAAGTGGGGCGCGATCCGTCGCAGCACGTGCCGTTCGCTGACCGATTCGAAGACGAGGCCCACCCGCAATTGCTCCAGATACCGCAGCCCCCCGTGCACGAGCTTGCTCGAGCGCGACGAGGTGCCGTAGCCGAGATCGTCCTTTTCGAAGAGAACGGTCCGCAGCCCCCGTCGCGCAGCCTCGCGGGCCACTCCGCAGCCCACGATGCCACCCCCGACGACGACGAGGTCCGCCGTGCCCGGCAGCCGCTCCCACATGTCCCTTCGCGTCGGCACGCACGCGCATCCTGCGACCCGCGGACCGTGGCGTCGAGCCAATCGATCGCGCCCCGGGTCCCTCGACGACGTTGGAACGAACGGACGGGGAGCCGACGATGTGCAACTGTCGCGTCGACCGTTCCCTCGTCATGTTACCGTAGATAAATCCTCGCGCTGTTTCTCGGCGCATCGCAGTGCGTTCAAGCGCGGGGCCATGCGCATGATCTCACGCGTTCCGTGCCGGGAGGGCCCGCGTCGATTGCGTGGCTCCTCCGAAACGTGCGCTGACCCTACGCGCAGGTTGCGGACGACGTCGGCTCCATCCGCGCATCGAGAGCCCGTCGCGGCGGACCGCGCCGTAAACGGCCCGACGCGCCTCGAACCAACTCTTCACGTGTACGAGGTGTTCGCGGGATGTCCGATTTGCCGTGCCCGCAGCGGGACGAGGCTCGGCATCGCGCACAAGCAGCGAATGCGCATCGCCGCGACGAATCGATCATCCACGCCGAGTCCACGATCGCGTAGGCCCTACCGCGCGACGCGCTGCTGCTCGAGGTCGGCGCGATGGGAGGCGAGATGCCCTTCGAGGGCAAGGCCTACCCGGTCGTCAGCTTCGGAGCCGCAGCGCGCTGGATCCGGTTCTGGAATCTCGGCGACGAAGGCATGTCGGTGCGCAATCACAACCAGTTCTATGCGCACCTGCTCGTCGGGGCCGTCGGGCCCCCGTCACGCGATGGGGTCACGACGAGCAGCGGCGGGCCGCTCGGCTTTCCCGACCAGCCGTACGACCCAGCCCAGGTGGGCATCCGGGGCGGCATCCACATGGTGATGTGGGCCAACTCCTTCGCGACGCTGGACCTCGAACTGGGCTAGGTGCCCACGGGCAGCCTCTACTTCCACCTCAGCAACTCGATCCCCATCTAGATTCTCTGAGGGTTCGGGCCCCTCGGACGCCCCGTCGCCGACCAAGAGCCCGAGGGGCACCGTCGGGAATATCGAATCGATCAGCCGCGGGCGGCGAGTTGCTGCCGCAGCACGTACGGCAGGATGCCGCCGTGCTCGAAGTATTCGACCTCCTTGGCGTTGTCGAGGCGCGCGGTGACGGTGAAGCGACGGGCACCGACGACCACCTCGAGCCGCTTGCGAGGTGACAGTCCCTCGGCGATGCCGCGGATATCGAACGTCTCTTCACCGGTCAGGCCGAGCGAAGCGACGCTCGCTCCGGGCTCGAATTCGAGCGGCAGCACGCCGAGCCCGACCAGATTGGTGCGGTGGATGCGCTCGAAGCTCTCGGCGAGCACGGCGCGCACCCCGAGCAGACGCACCCCCTTGGCTGCCCAGTCGCGCGAGCTGCCGGTGCCGTACTCCTTGCCCGCCAGCACGAGGAGCGGGACGCCTTCGGCGCGATAGCGCTCCGCCGCTTCCCAGATGGTCATCACCTCGCCACTGGGCAGATGACGCGTCATGCCGCCCTCGACGCCGGGCACGAGCGCGTTGCGCAGCCGGATGTTCGCGAAGGTGCCGCGTACCATGACCTCGTGGTTGCCGCGACGCGCGCCGTACTGATTGAAGTCGGCGGGCGCGACGCCATGGGCCTCGAGGTAGCGGGCGGCGGGACTGCCGCGCGCGATGTTGCCCGCCGGCGAGATGTGATCCGTCGTGACCGAGTCGCCGAGCACGGCGAGCGCCCGCGCGCCGACGATGTCGCCGGGACGAGGCGGAACGCCCGCCTCGACGTCGTCGAAGAAGGGCGCGCGGCGGATGTAGGTGCTTCGCTCGTCCCAGGCGAACTGCGCCCCGGCGGGTGCGTCGACCGCACGCCAGGCCGCAGGCCCACGCGAGACGTCCGCGTAGCGACGCACGAACTGCTCGGGGCGCACGAAGCTTCGGATGGCGTCGCGGATCTCCGCATTCGTGGGCCACAGATCGCGCAGGTAAACCGGGCGGCCGTCGGATCCCGTGCCCAGAGGCTCCGTGGTCAGGTCGACGTCGATACGCCCCGCGAGGGCATACGCGACGACGAGAGGCGGCGAGGCCAGGTAGTTGGCGCGGCACAGCGGATGGACGCGGCCCTCGAAGTTGCGGTTGCCCGACAGCACCGAGACGACCGCGAGATCGCCTTCGCGAATGGCCTGCTCGACGGCAGGGGACAGGGGCCCCGAGTTGCCGATGCACGTGGTGCAGCCGAAGCCGACGAGATGGAAGCCGAGGGCCTCGAGCGCCGGCATCAGTCCGGCCTCGCGCAAGTAGTCGACGACGACCTGCGAGCCAGGCGCGAGCGACGTCTTGACCCACGGAGCCGCCCGCAACCCGCGCTCGACGGCGCGGCGTGCCAGCAGCCCCGCCGCGAGCATCACGGCCGGGTTGCTCGTATTGGTGCAACTCGTGATCGCCGCGATGACCACGGCGCCGTCGGCCAGCTCCATCCGCTCCCCGCCGTGCTCGAACGGCACGCGCGCTCCGACGGGGCGGCCCCGCACGATCGTGGGCGCCTCGGTCCGCCACCCGTCGCGCACCCGACCGAGCGGCACGCGATCCTGCGGCCGGCGCGGTCCCGCGAGACACGGCTCGACCGCTCCCAGATCGAAGTCGATCACCTCGGTGAAACGCGGCTCGGGCGAGCCGGGCTCGCAGAACAGCCCTTGCGCGCGCGCGTACGCCTCGACGAGGGCGACGTGCGCCTCGTCGCGACCCGTGAAGCGCAAATACGCGAGCGTCTCCGCGTCGATCGGGAAGAAGCCGATGGTCGCGCCGTACTCGGGCGCCATGTTCGCAAGCGTGGCGCGGTCTGGAAGAGACAGCTCGCCCAGGCCGGGCCCGAAAAACTCGACGAACTTGTCCACCACCCCGTGCCGGCGCAGCCGCTCGGTGAGCGAGAGCACGAGGTCGGTGGCGGTCACCCCTTCGCGCGGCGTCCCGTGCAAATGCACCCCGACGACCTCGGGTAGCAGCATTGCGACGGGTTGACCGAGCATGGCCGCCTCCGCCTCGATGCCGCCGACCCCCCAGCCGAGCACGCCGAGCGCGTTGATCATGGTCGTGTGCGAGTCCGTGCCGACCAGGCTGTCGGGGAACGCGACCGTGCGGTCCCCATCGCGCGCCGTGAAGACGACGCGCGCCAGGTATTCGAGGTTGACCTGGTGCACGATCCCCGTGCCCGGCGGAACGATGCGTACGTTCCCGAAGGCGCGCTCGGCCCACTTGAGGAACCGGTACCGCTCGGCATTGCGGGACAGCTCCAGCCGCACGTTGTGATCGAAGGCATCCGGGGAGGCCCAGGCGTCGACCTGGACCGAGTGATCGACGACGAGGTCGACCGGTTGCAGCGGATCGATGCGCTCGGGGCGTCCTCCGAGGGCCGCGACCCGATCGCGCATCGCAGCCAGGTCCACCATGCACGGAACCCCGGTGAAGTCCTGCAGCAGCACGCGCGCGGGCCGGAAGGCGATCTCGATCGTGGGCCGGGCGCGCGGATCCCAGCCCGCGACCGCCTCGACGTCCTCGCGGCGCACGGTGACGCCGTCCTCGTGACGCAGCAGGTTCTCGAGCAGCACCTTGATCGACCGCGGCAACGTCGAAACTCCGTCCAGCCCGCGTCGTTGCAGCGCGTCGAGCCGCACGATTCCGTAGACGCGATCGTCCACCTTCAGCTCACCGCGCACACCGAAGCCGTCGTTCATCATCGCGGCGCCTGTTACCACGCGTCCCCCGGAGCGTGTAGGCGGAGCGCGGCACGGCGTGTAGCATCCGACCCGGCGTGCGCGACTCGGAGCGATCGCCCCCGGTCACGACCGGGAGGCTCGGGCCCTACACGCTCGTCGACCGACTCGCGGTCGGAGGCATGGCGGAGGTGTTTCGCGCGCTCGAGCCGCGCCCCGCGGGGGAGCCGCGTCTCGTCGTCGTCAAGCGCATGCTGCCGCACGTCGCCGAGGAACCGGGCGCGAGCGAGATGTTCGAGCTCGAGCGCCGGCTCGGCGCGGCGGTCCGACACCCGAACGTCGTCGAGCTGTTCGCCGCGGGCGAGAAGGACGGGCAGCCGTACCTCGTGCTCGAATACGTGCGCGGAGTGGACCTGTGGCGCCTGATGCGCCACCTGCTGCGGACGGGCCAGGCGCTCGACCCGTCCGAAGCGCTCTACGTGGGCACCGAGCTGCTCGCCGGGTTGCACGCGGTGCACGAGGCGCACGATGCGGAAGGGCGCGCGCTCGAGATGGTGCACCGCGACGTCTCGCCGAGCAACGTGCTGCTGTCGGTCCACGGCGACGTCAAGCTCGGCGACTTTGGCATCGCGCATCCGCTGCGCGCGCAGTTCGTGCCCGCCTCGTCCTCGCTCGCGGCGCGGGCGAAGGGAAAGCTCGGCTACCTTTCGCCGGAACAGGTGTCGGGCGCGCGGGCCGATCGACGGAGCGACGTCTTCTCCGCAGCCGTCATCGTTGCCGAGCTGCTCATGGGCCGTCCCCTGTTCGCGGGTGGCAGCGAGCTCGCGGTGCTGCTCGCCATCCGCGACGCGAATATCCACCCGTGGCTCGAATACGCCGCGCGACTGCCCGCCGGGCTCGGCGAGGTGATCGCGCGTGCACTCGCTCGCGATCCGAGTCGGCGCACCCCCAGCGCCGAGGCGCTCCGCCGCGAGCTGTTGCCCTACCAGACGCGTCCCGAGACCGACGTGCGCCGTGCGCTTGCGGCCCGGGTGGCAGCTGCGACGGCGGCACACGATTCGGGTGCCGGGCTCGACCGGGCCACGCCCGTCGCGCTGCGCTCCGACCTCTGCGGACTCGAGACGCCCGTGGTGCGCGGGTCCGATGCTGCGCCCGCGCAGGCACACGACGAACAGCTCACGCCCGTCGGCGGCTGGACGCATCCGGAGGCTACGACGCCCGTCAGGTCGATCGACCCGGACCCGATCCGTTACGAAGTTCGCACCACCGACGGGCGCGTGCTGGGGCCCATCCCGTTCGCCCAGGTCGTCGAGGCGGTCGCCACCGGGCGCATCGGCCCCGACGACCTCGTCCGCGCGGACGACGATGCGTTCCGTCCCGTCCGCGAGGTCACAAGCCTGCGGCGCCACCTGCCCGCGTCGAGCCTGCGCACCACCCTTCCACCTCCCGAGCCCGGGCAGGCACCGGCGGCCCCCCCGGCCCCGAGCCAGCGCATCTCGCTCGCCGACGGCGGGATCATCTCCGCGCTCGCGTCCAGCGCGCTGCGCGGTGCGACCGGGCTATGGTTGTGCGAGCAGGGCGACATCCGCAAGGAGGTGTACGTCGACCGTGGCCGTCCGACCTTCGTGACGAGCAACCTCGCGAGCGAGCTGCTGGGCGAGTACCTCGTCGCGCGCGGGGTCATCTCGCGTGGCGAGCTCGAGATGGCGCTTGCCGTCATGCCCCGATTCGAGGGACGGCTCGGTGACACGCTCGCCGCGCTGGGCCTCGTCGAGCCCGTCCAGCTCTTTCAGCACATCGCCACGCAGGTGCGCGAGAAGCTGCTGGACCTGTTCACATGGACGCGCGGCGAGGCGGCGTTCTACCAAGGTGTCAGCGGGCCCGAGAGCGGCTTTCCCCTCGCGCTCGACGTCTGGGAAATCCTCGAAGACGGAATCCGACGCCGAGTTGTGCAGGGGCTCGAGGACGCGCGGTTCGCCGGCCGGGGCGATTCGGTGCTCGTGGCGATTCCGGCGCTATCCACCGAGGTACGCGAGGCTCCTCTTCCGGCCGACGCGCGCCGACTGCTCGCCGTGCTGTCTCGACCCCGTCCCCTGCGCGAGCTGCACCGCATGTTCGACGACCGCGGGGGCCGCGACCCCCGACGCGCCGAACGCGCCATCGTGCTTCTGCTCCACGTGGGCGCGATTCGCTGGGCCTGACGGCGATTGGGCCGCGCCGGGCCGAGAGACGGGCGCCTACGCGGCGTCCGACTCGGACTCCGACTCCGCCTCGGACTCGGGCTCGGACTCGGGCTCGGTCACGATCTCGGTCTCGGACGCGGACTCAGAATCGGGTTCGGACGTCGACTCCGACCTCCAGCGCGCCTCGGCAGCTCGTGTCCCTTTCGTCGCCCAAGCCAGGCGTCGTTGCCTGGTGGACGTGTGCACACTACGGCTGCCCCGTGGTCCACGGCACGTTGCGGTCCTCGCGACGCGCCCGGACGGCGCTCGTCGTCGCGGTCGTTCTCGCCGTTGCGCTGTGTGCTGCGGCCTGGGCGTGGATTGCAAGCCGGGCGGTTCCGGGAGGCGCACGACTGACACGCGCCATGGTCGGACTACGCCGGGTCGCGACCCTGGGAGACGCCGAGCTCGCCCGCCTCGTACCGGACGTGACCGAGGTCGTGCCCGCCTCGACGCGAAGCGCGCTGTGGCGCGCGCTCGGAGGAACGAACGACGAGCACCTCGTCGAGGCGATGCGGCGCGAGGCGGTCGACGGCCTGCTCGTCGGAACGCGCGCGGATTGCGCTGCGCAGCGCGATCCGGGCGCCTCGCTACGCGCGCGGCTCTGCGCCCTGGCGCACGTGGCGAGGTTGCGGGCGCGCGCGGTCCTTCCGGTCGGCGCGCTGTACGTCCGCGCCGAACCCATCGCGCTCGACGACACCCACCGGGAGGCGCTGGGCTTCGTCGCCCGGCGCCTGCTCGCTGGCGCGCGGCCGCCACGCCCCTCAGCCGTCCCCGAACCGTGGCGACGACCACGCGACGTCGAGGTCATGGTGCTTCTGCGCGAGGCGGGGAGCGCCCGACTATGGCGGTCGGCGCGGACGGGCTCGCTCGCCTCGGGGCTCGCAACGGCCGCGCGCGTCGCGCGGGAGCGCTGGCAGGAGCGCGCACAAGCCATGGGAGGGCCACTCGATGCGCGGCTCGATTCGCTCGACGTCGAGGTGTCCCTGCTCGAGCGCGACGGCGAGCTGGGCCCGCTCACTCGCCCCGATGCCGTTGAGGCGCTGCTCGACGAAGCCCACGGAATCGGCTTCGAGCGCGGCGGGGACTGGCGCTACGTGCTCCCGGCTGCACTGCTCGGCGTCACGGCGCGCCCGTCTGCACGCTCGGGCGCTGAACGCTTCGAGCGACTGGAGCGCGAAGCGGGCGTACCAGGCGGGCTGCTGGGCCGCGAGGACGTGCGCCTGTACCGTTTCGTCGTCGTCCCCCTGGCCCGCTCACCCGCGCCAGGGCGCGACGCACCGGACGCATTCGACGCGGCTCACGGCGCCGATCGGGTCGATTGACGGTGCAGAAACGTGCTCGGCGGCCGAGCCAGAGTTCGAGACCGAGTCCGTGTCAGGAGCCGAGAGAGACGGAGTCCGAGTCCGAGTCCGAGTCCGAGTCGGAGTCGGAGTCGGAGTCGGAGTCCGAGACCGAGCCCGAGTCGGACTCTGAGACCGAGTCCGTGCCCGGGTCCGAGACCGCGGCCGAGCCAGAGTCGGAGCCCGAGTCCGAGCCGGTGGCCGCGATCCGGTCAACGGGCCCTCCGAGATCAGGGTGGGCTCGGGAGCTCCGCGGGCAACGGGGGCAGCGTCCCCGCATCAAGCCACGCGTAGACCGTCCAGCTCTGCAGCACGCGCCGCGTGTACAGACGCGTCTCCTCGTACGGGATCTCCTCGATCCACGCGTCGAGCGTCGCGCCGGGACGTCGCCGAAGCCACCCGTCCACGGCCCGCTCCCCCGCGTTGTACGCGGCGGGCACGACGCCGTATCGCTCCCCGTAACGCGCTGCGAGCGCACGCAGATAGCGCGCCCCGACGGCGAGGTTGACGTCGGGGCGCAGTAGCGCTCGCGGATCGGTGGGCAACCCAGCCGCATGGCGTCGTGCCGTCGATTCGAGAAGCTGCACCAGGCCGCGGGCCCGTGCCGGAGAGACGGCATCGACGACGAAGCCACTCTCCTCGCGCGCGACCGCACGCAGAAGCGCCACGTCGACGCCCTCGCGGGCCGCGATCTGCTCGACGAGCGGTGAGAACGCCCGCGGGTAGCCCACGCGCCAGTACCCGGCGGCCGTCGCGGGCGCCAGCGTGCCGAGCACGGGCAGCCGCCTTCGTACGAGTCGCACCGCGGCGGCGTGCTGGCCCGCGCGCTCGAAGACGGCCGCGACGAGCCACGACATGGCGGGGTCGGCGCCCTCACCGAAGGCGCCCAGCTCCTCGAGCTCACGGCGCGCCTCGGCGTTCGCCCCAACGCGCCACAGCGAGAGGGCCCGCACCCACGGCGGCGCCTCGAGCTCCGGTCGCCACGGAAAGGACAAGCGCCAACCACCCGCTCGCCACGAGTCGCGCACGGCTTGCGCCCGCGCGGGGGCCAGCTCGTCGAGTCGAGCGACGGCCTGACGCGCGTAATACGACAGGGGCGCCTGCGCGCAGAGCGCCTCGAGCCCCGCGAGCGCCTCGTCGCGACGTCCGAGCTCGAGCAGCAGCCGTGCCCGCCAGTACGCAGCACGACCGCGCAAGCCCTCGGCCGTCTCGGACGGCCCCTCGGCGAGCGATGCATCGAGCTCGGCGAGGGCGGCTCCGTGGTCGCCGTCGCCCCGCGCCTTCCACGCCAGCAGAAAGCGCGCCTCGCCGCGCATGTCGCCCGTCGGGTGATCCGCCAGGGCGGCGCGGAGCCGCTCGACGGCCGGACCCGTCTCCCCCACTCCGATGAGCGCGCGGGCGGCGAGCACCCGCGCGTCGTCGCCCAGCCGGTGCTGGGGCAGCTCGGTGGCGAGCGCGTCCAGCTCCGCGACCGCCTCGCGAACGGCTCCCGCCCCGAGCAGCGCACGGGCGCGGTGCCAGCGGACCGTGGCGCGCGCGTCGGGCTCGACGCAAACGGGCAGCGCGCTCTCGAACAGTCGCGCCGCGCGGTCGCGTTCCCGGCGGCGAGCCACGGCCTGCGCCGCTCGCGTCAGCGCGCGACAGCGCCCCGGCGGATCCAGCTCGGCGCGCTCGGCGATCCCGAGGTAGGCCTGTTCCGCCTCGGCATGACGCATGGCGTCGAAGAGCGCGTCGGCCCGCCGCCAGCTCGTCGAGAGCGGCTCGACGGAAGCGGCCGCGCGCGCGACGGGATCGAGCCGCTCGACGAGTCGTGCGACGCGCTCGGCCGCACGTCGGGCTTGCGCCGAGAGAGGTTCTCGCTCGATCGCCGCGCGCAAGGCATCCAGGACGCGCTCGACGCGCGCCCCGGAGCGCTCGAGCGCATCGGCGAGCTCGAGCCAATCGTTGGCTGTGGACTCGGTGTCCGCCCTTTGCAGCAGTGCGCGGGCGCGATCCAGCTCGCCGAGTCGTAGGGCGGCACGCGCCTCGAGTCGGCGCGCGCGGGCCGCGCCCGCCCAGCCGTCTCGATGCGGCGCGAGCACCGACAGCGCCCGCCTCGGATCCCGATCGAGCCACGCCTCCGCGGCGCGCAGCGCAGCCCACGGCGCGAGCACATGGTCCGTGGTCGCAAGCGCTTCCCACGCCTCAGCGGCAACGGCCTGCTCCGTGACGAGCGCACGCAGCCATTGGAGCTCGCCGCGCGTCCGCGCATCGGCGTCCTGCGGAAGCTCGCGAAGCATTGTCCGGACATCCTCGCGCGCGCCTCGTTCGAGCGCGGTGCGAGCGCGATCAAGAAGGCTGCCCGGCTCCGGCACGACGACGACGGGATCGAACCGCGCCACGTCGGTCGAGGCAGCCGATGGCTGCGCATGTCCCGCAGGCCATCGTCCGACCACGACGATGCTCGCGCCGACCGCCAGCGGCATGCACACGACGCCAACGCCTCGCGACCGACGCAACGCGCAGCCCACGAAGCGTTGCACCCACCGCGCTCGTCGCCGATGCCGACGCGCGGCGATCACTGGACCCCCGGCGCGGCGCGTGCGACGAGCTCGTCAAGCCGCTCGATGCCCGAAGCCGAAAGCAGCTCTCGCGGCGATAGCTCGCTACCCTCGGGCACGACCCCGAGCGAGGCAGCCAACCGCCCGATGACGCGCTGCGGCGGTACGCCCGCCTGTCGCATCGAGGCGATCGCGACGGCGCCATGGCGCTTGGAGAGCCGCCGGCCATCGGGCCCACGGACGAGCGGCACGTGCAGGTAGCGCGGCACCGGAAGCTCGAGCGCGCGCAACAGCGCGACCTGCCACGGCGTACACGGCAGCAGATCCGCTCCGCGCACCACTTCCGTGATTTGCATCGTGCCGTCGTCGACCGCGACCGCGAGCTGGTACGCCCACAGCCCATCGGCGCGGCGCACGATGAAGTCGCCGTCGCGGAATCGCAGCGAAGCGGGCCGATCCTCGCGGATGGGGCGGCTTCGGCACGTCCCCGGATAGCGCGGCGCCGCCTCCTCGTCGTCTTCGTGCGGCGCGCTCGACACCCTCTGCACCTCGCGCCGAGTGCACGTGCACGGATAAAGCAGGCCGAGCTCGTCGAGCCGGCGAAGCGCCCACGCGTACCGGTCGCTGCGCTCGCTTTGCACGTACGGTCCGTACGGCCCACCCACGTCCGGTCCTTCGTCCCAATCGAGGCCCAGCCAGCGCAGATCCTCGACGATGCGCGCCGCCGCGCCCGGCAACACGCGCGGTGGGTCCAGATCCTCGATCCGCAGCACGAGCGCACCGCCCGCGATTCGCGCCCGCAGCCAGGCGACGAGGAACGTACGCGCGTGACCCAGATGCAGCGACCCGGTCGGCGAAGGCGCCAGCCTGCCGCGATAGCTCATCGCGCGCGCTGACCCTCAGGCGCTGCCACACCCGCGGCCGGAGGCGGCACGACCGGCGAGCGGCTGGTGCTCGCCGTCGTCATTCGCCGCCACTCGAGCCCGAGCACGGCTGCGGCCGCGACGGAGAGCACCGCGATCCAGGCGAGGCCCGAGCGGCCCGTCGTCAGCTCGGAGCCGCCTCGAAGGAACACGTCGGGCAGATGACGCAGCGATTCGAACGTGCCGTGCGCAATCGCGACCGGCACGAGCGAGCCCGAGCGCACGCGCAACCACACGAGAAGCACGCTCGCGAGCAGGCACCAGGCCAGCACGAGCGGCAATCCCGCGGCCCGCCGCTCGGGGAAGTCGAGGCCCAGTGCGACGAGCGGGGAGAGCCATGTGGCCCAGATCGTCCCGGTCACGACGGCGGAGCGCAGCGGAGAGCCGGGGACGACGTGATGCAAGAACCCGCGCAGCGCGAGCTCGACGCCGAGCCCGCGGATGGCCGCGAACGTGGCCCCCGTCGCCATCGCCTGGACAACGACGCGCAGAGCCGGATGCGACGAACCGTGCCGCACCTCCGCCTCGAACGCGGCGCGGTCGGTCGCTGGAAGGGCCGGCGCGAAGCGTGCGACGAAGTCGTCCACCTCGAGCGCGGGACCGACGCCGGGCAGGACCAGCGCGACGCCGAACGCGCCGAGCGCGAGCAACAGCGGCCCGATCCACCCCACGAGCCACCACGGGCTCGGTCGCAACACGAGCCCCAGTGGGGCGGCGACCGGCTCGCCCGCGAGCATGCCCTGGACCGCGAGCGCCGCGACGGCCGGCGGAAGCGCGTAGAAGACCCAGACGGCGCGCGCGAAAGGATGACCCCAGTCCGCGCCGCTCGCCGCGAAGGCCAGCACGGTGGCCCCGGCCCCCGCGGCGAGCAACACGCCAAACAGGGCGAGCTTGCGCCGGCGGCTCATCCCCGGCGCCCGCGCAGCGCCGCATCGGCGTCCTGAAGCGCCTCGTAGCGCGCCTGGATGCGGACCAGCTCGCCGTACGCGCGCGGCATCTGCGGAGCGAGACGCAGCAGCACCTCGAGCGCCGCCTCCGCATCGCCCGCGGCCCGGTGCGCCGTGCGCAGCGCGACCCCCAGGCGCTCGCAGACGTCGACGAGCCGGAACCCCCGCTCGTTGCGCTGCAGCTCGCGCGCCCAGACCAGCGGGTCGATCCAGTGCACTTCGGGCCGGAACGCCGGCGGCACGACCGGCCCTGGCGTGTACCCGGTGCGGCGCAGCTCGGCGTGGAGGAAGGCCCGATCGAACGGTGCGTTGTACGCGCACGGAAGTCGGCCGGCGAGCATGCGCTCGATGTCGGGCAAGACCTGCTCGAGCTCGGGAGCGCGCGCGAGCTCCTCGTCCGTGATGCCGTGCACCGCGCGGGCCTGCTCGGGAACGGGAATGCCGGGCTGCACCAGCCAGCCGCGGCGCTCGACGACGACACCGCCCTCGGCGACGGCGATGCCCACCTCGAGGATGCGATCGCGCTCCGGGTCGAGCCCCGTCGTCTCGAAGTCGATCATCGCGAGCGGGGCGCTGACCCAGGGTGCGCTCGGCGCGACCTCGGATGCGAGCCCTGAAACCGTGAGCGCCGCGCGCGCCAGGCGGTCCGCGATGCCCGGATAGTGCCGTCCGGTCGGAAAGCACCCGCACGCCTCGTTCGTCCGCACTGCGGGATGCATAGCGCCCGCCGCCGGCACGGCCAACCCTCGTGCCGGCGGGTCTCGTGCGGCCCTCGCGCGAGGAAGAAGCAACACGTGCGCGCCCGGATGCGCGCGGCGCCCGGCGCCGGAAGGACGCGCCCGCGCCGACCTTCGGCTATGGTTGCAGCACGCCGATGCGTACACGGTCCGACGAACGAGGAGCCGGCACGACCGACCCGTCGCTCGAGCGGGACGGGATGCGCCGCCTCGCCGCCGTGGCGCTGACCGTCCTCGGCGCGACGGCCATCGCGTACGTGCTTCCCGGCACTGAACGCGTCCGCCCGTGGATGCCCGGCGATCCTCCGCCCATGTCGCGACTGTGGGCGAGCTGGTCGGGCGAAGCGTTGCCCGAAGTCCCCGCCTTCGTCACCGGCGGCGCCGGGCTGCCCGATCCGGAGCCCGCCGAGCGACTCGCACGCTCGCTCGGCCCCGCGGTTGCACGTTCGCTCGCGCAGTCGACTGCTCCGCCACGCGAGGCGTCGGGCGGGCCGGCCGTGCTCGTCGAGCCCTCCGAGTACGCCGGGATCGCCGTCGAAATCGAAGGTCGGTCCCACCTTAGCGCGTTCTTCCGGTCGCTCCGGGCAACCGCGGAGGGGCGCCCGGGCGCGCTGACGCGGATCGCCCACTGGGGCGATTCCACCATCGCGACCGATCTGGTCACCTACACGCTGCGCCGCCGCCTGCAACGCCGCTTCGGCGACGGCGGGCACGGTTTCGTGCTCGTCGCGCGCGGCACGATGCCGTACATGCACCGGGACGTGCTGCACCGCTCGGGAGGCGATTGGGAGCTGCGTCAGCTCGTCGACGGCTCCGACCGCGACGGCCGCTACGGGTACGGTGGCGTCCAGTTCCGTTCGAACGCGGGCGCGTGGGCGAGCTTCGGCACCGTGCCCGACGCACCGGTCGGCCGCGCGGTGAGCCGTTTCTCGATCCATTACCAGCGCTTTCCGGGAGGGGGCCGCCTTCGACTCTCGGTCGACGGTCGATACGCGGGCGACCTCGAGACGCGCGGGCCCGTCCAGGACGCGGTGCACGTCGTCGAAGTACCCGACGGGCCCCACGTGCTGCACCTACGCGCGCTCGGCGCCACGCGGCTGTACGGCGTCGCGCTCGAGCGCGACGGCCCCGGCGTCGTCTACGACTCGCTCGGCATGGTGGGCGCGCGCGCGCGCCGGCTGTTGCTCTTCGATCCGGGCCACCTCGCCCACCAGATCGCGACCCGCGCGCCGGATCTGCTCGTGCTCGGCTTCGGCGGGAACGAGGCCGAAGATCCCATCGGTCCCATCCGCGCCCACTACGAGGGCGAGATGCGCGAGGTCATCCGCCGGGTGCGCGCCGGCCGGCCCGACGCGAGCTGCATGTTGCTCGCGCCGCTCGACCAGGCGCGTCGCGACGAGCGCGGCCGTGTGGTCACCTTCGAGACCGTGCCCCTCATCGTCGAGGCGCAACGGCGCGCGGCCGCCGCCGAGGGATGCGCGTTCTTCGACACGTTCCGCGCGATGGGCGGCGAGGGTGCGATGGCCCGGTGGAGCAGGACGCGCCCGCGGCTCGCCCTCACCGACTTCCGTCACGCCACGCCGGCGGGTTACGAAGTCATCGCCGATCTCATCTACCGCGCGCTGCTTTCGGCGTTCGCCGAGTACCTTCGCGCCGAGTCCGGCGACGCCTAGCCCCCAGTCCCCCATCGACGCGCCGATCCGTCCATGTCCCGTCGAGCCGCACGAGCGCCGCGTCCGAAGCCGAGCAAGCCCCTCGTCGGCATCATCATGGGCAGCCGCAACGACTGGGACACCATGCGCCACGCCGCCGCGCAACTGGACGCGCTCGGCGTTCCGTGGGAGGCGCGCGTCGTCTCGGCCCACCGCACACCCGACCTGCTGTACGATTACGCTTCGCGCGCGGCCGACCGCGGGCTTCGCGTGATCGTCGCGGGCGCCGGCGGCGCGGCCCATCTTCCCGGCATGACGGCGTCGAAGACCCTACTGCCCGTGCTCGGCGTTCCCATCCGCTCGGCCGCGCTCGGCGGCGTCGACTCGCTCCTGAGCATCGTACAGATGCCCCGCGGCGTACCGGTCGGGACGCTCGCGATCGGCGAGGCCGGCGCCGTCAACGCGGCGCTGCTGGCTGCGGCCATCCTCGCGCTCGACGACCCAGCGCTGCGCGAGCGGCTTCGCGCGTTCCGCGACGCGCAGACGCGCGCCGTGCTGGCTGAGGAGCTTCCGCGACCGTGACCGGCCGCGCATCCGGACCGCTGCTGCCCGGCGCGACGCTCGGCATCCTCGGGGGCGGCCAGCTCGCGCGCATGATGGCGCTCGAGGCGCGACGCATGGGTTACCGCGTCCGCGTGCTCGATCCCGACCCACACGGCCCCGCCGCCTCCGTCGCCGACGGTTGCGTGGCAGGCGCCTTCGACGATGCCGAGGCCGCAATCCGGCTCGCGACAACAGTGGACGTGGTCACGCTGGACACCGAGCACGTGCCCGCCGAGGTGCTCGAGCGCGTGCAGTGCATTGTGCCGTTGCGACCTTCCGCCTCGGTCCTGCGGACGGTGCAGGACCGGCTCGAGCAGCGGCGCTTCCTCGACCGGCTCGGCGTACCGCAGACCCCGTGGGCACCCGTCGACGACGCGGCGAGCCTGCATGCCGCCGCCGCGGCGGTCGGCACGCCCCTCGTCTTGAAAACGCGTCGTGCCGGCTACGACGGCAAGGGCCAGGCCTTCGCGTCGGACCCCTCGCAACTGCTCGAGGCGTGGGACCGAATCGGCCGCGCTCCGGCGGTCGCCGAACGCTTCGTGAGGTTCGAGCGCGAGGTGTCGGTGTTGCTCGCGCGCCATCCCGACGGCGCCCTCGCGTTCTACCCGCTGGTGGAAAACGCGCACCGCCGGCACATCCTGCATGCAAGCCGTGTCCCTGCGGTCGTTCCCGCGGGCATCGAGGAGCAGGCGCGGCGGATCGCGGCCCGGATCGCCGAGGCGCTCGACCACGTCGGGGTCATGGCCGTGGAGATGTTCCTGACCCGCGAAGGCGGGTTGCTCGTCAACGAGATTGCCCCGCGCACGCACAACAGCGGTCACTACACGCTCGGCGCTTGCGCGACGAGTCAGTTCGAACAGCACGTGCGCGCGGTCTGCGGGCTGCCCCTCGGAGATCCCGCGCTGCTGTCACCGGCCATCATGCTCAACCTCCTGGGAGAGCTGTGGCGGGACGGGCCTCCCGACTGGACCGCCGTCCTGCGCCACCCGCGCGCACGCCTGCACCTGTACGGCAAACGGGACGCGCGTCCGGGCCGCAAGATGGGCCACGTGCTCGTGATCGACGACGATCGGGACCGCGCCGAGCACACCGTACGCGAGATCGAACGCGCCCTGGGCATCGAGCCGACCGACGAGCCGCGGTCCGCTTCGCCCTCCGAACGGGTTGCACCGGGGCCGAGCCGGAATCACTGATTGCGCGCCCCGCGACCACCGTGTCCCATCCGGGCGCAGGAGGAACGTCGATGAGCAGCCAGACGGCCCGAGGCGAGAAGCTGGTCACCCTCATTCCCGGAGACGGGATCGGACCGGAATGCGTCGAGTCCGCGCGTCGCATCGTCGAGGCCGCGGGTGCCGCCGTGCGATGGGAAGTTCGCCACGCCGGCGCGAGCGTCTTTCGCCAGGGCATCGCCTCCGGGGTGCCGCAGGACACCATCGAGTCGATCGCCCGCACGCGCGTCGTGCTCAAGGGCCCGCTCGAGACGCCTGTTGGCTACGGCGAGAAGAGCGCGAACGTGACGCTCCGCAAACTGTTCGAGACGTACGGAAACATCCGGCCGGTGCGGGAGCTGCCCGGAGTCCCCACGCCGTATTCGGGCCGCGGCGTCGACCTCGTCGTCGTGCGCGAGAACGTCGAGGATCTGTACGCCGGCATCGAGCACATGCAGACGCCCGGCGTCGCCCAGTGCCTCAAGCTCATCTCGGTCAAGGGCTGCGAAAAGGTGGTGCGTCTGGCGTTCGAGCTGGCGCGCGCCGAAGGGCGCAAGCGGGTGCACTGCGCGACCAAGTCCAACATCATGAAACTGACCGAGGGCACGCTCAAGCGCGTCTTCGAGCGCATCGCGCCCGAGTACCCCGACATCGAGGCGCAGCACATCATCGTCGACAACTGCGCGCACCAGCTCGTCAAGAAGCCCGAGCAGTTCGACGTGATCGTCACGACGAACATGAACGGGGACATCTTGAGCGACCTGACCTCCGCGCTCGTCGGCGGGCTCGGCTTCGCTCCCTCGGCGAACCTCGGCAACGAGGTGGCCATCTTCGAGGCGGTGCACGGCTCGGCGCCCAAGTACGCGGGCAAGAACGTCATCAATCCGACGGCGGTCGTCCTCTCGGCGGTGCTGATGCTCCGGCACCTGGGCGAGTTCGAGGCCGCCGCGCGGATCGAGCACGCCATCCTGGTGACGCTCGAGGAAGGCAAGGTCCGCACGGGCGACGTCGTCGGCTACGACCGCGGCGCGAGCACGACGGCGTTCACCGACGCGATCATCGGCAATCTCGGTCGGCGCTCGGAGCGGTGGAAGGTGCGCGACTACCGCCCGATCCAGCTCCCGCGGCTGGGCCCGCAGCCCGACTTCGTCCGTGCAGGCCGCCGGCGCGTCATCGGGGTCGACGTCTTCGTCGAGTCGGCGCAAACGCCCGAACAACTGGGCCGCAGCCTCGAAGCCGCCGTCGAGGGCGCACCCGTGCGGCTGAAGATGATCTCGAACCGGGGCACCAAGGTCTATCCGCCGACGGGAGCCATCACCGACTGCGTCGATCACTGGCGCTGTCGATTCGTCGTGCGGGACGCAACCGCCGATCTCGACGATGCGGCGGTGTTCGACTTGCTGCAGCGCGTCGCGGCCCGCCACCGCTGGATGCACGTCGAGAAATTGCAGGAGATCGACGGCGCTCCCGCGTACACCCTCGCCCAGGGAGAGGACTGACCGCCACCGGACTCGGGCTCGGGCTCTGACTCGGGCTCGGAATCGGGCCCGGGCTAGGAATCGGGCTCGGAATCGGACTCCGACTCGGACTCGGACTCGGGCTCCGGCTCAGACTCGGACTCGGGATCGGGATCGGACTCGGGCTCGGAATCGGCGTCCGTCTTGGTCTCGAGCTTGGAAGCGAGCCTGGATCCTCACGCGGGTGGTCGCCTGGTCGTTGCCCGCCCGTGTGTCGCGTCGGCGGCTCCACGCGATCCACTGGCAGCGCGCACGATCGCTGCGCTAGTTTTCGACTCATGCGGGGCTCGATCCGCGACGAGATGCGCCCGTTCATCGTCCGCATTGCAGCCCGTCGGTTCGGTCCGACGGCTGTCGCGAGCGCGTCGTCGCTGCTTCTCCTCCTGGCGATGGGCTGCGGCGATTCGAACAGCGATGGCGCGCGCGACGCGTCGGGGCCGCGCGACGCGCAACCCGAAGATGCGAGCACGCCTGCCGACGGCGACGCCCCTCCCGGCGACTGTGAACGTCCAGCGACGAGCTGCCCGGACCTGCAGCCCCTGCTCGGTGGACCCTGCCGCGGGGAGTTGACCTGCAGCTACCGCGATCCCAACGGCGTGGACACTTGGAGCTACCGGTGCGTGGATGGCGCATGGCAGGGCGAACCGACGTGTCTGACGCGTGCGGGCTGCCCGGTGCCCCCGCTCGTCGAGGCGTGCCGCGATCCGTTTGAGGGAACCGTCGCGGGGGCCACGGTGCGCATTGGCAAGCCCGGCCCGGGTCCCCTCGTCCCCTTCGCCGACGGCGAGCGGGTCGAGCCCGTCTGGGGCGGTCAAGGGCTGCCCATGGTCGCGTTGCGCATCGAGGTGACGGGGGCCGACGAGGTCGCCTGCACTCGCCTGCGCACGCGATTCACGCTCGACGGGGAAGATTCCCCGGAGATCCCAGGCACGGTGACGCTCCGCTGCGGCCGCTCGCTCGACGTGCAGGTGATCGTTCCCTACGACATCGCCTGCGAGGAGCGGCTGTTCGACTTCGTGCTTCGCGTCGCTCTCGACGGCATCGGCGAGGCCCGCGCACGCCTCACGATGATGGGCGGCGTCCGCTGCACGGGTTGAGGGGCGCGGCGAGCCCGTTTCAGGGCTCGTCGCCACCGCCCTTCTTCTTCAACTCGGCATCGTGCTCGCGGATGAAAGCGCGGATCTCGTCGCCCATGTCGAGCAGCCTCAGCCACTGCTCGCGATACAACGTCACCGGAAAGCGTCCCAGACCGTAGACGCTCACCGCCCCCTTCGCGCTGACCCGGATGGAGACGCCACGCGCCTGGCGCTTGCGCAGCGCCTCGTTCTCGGCACGCAATCGCTCGAGTTCGGCCCTCAGTTCCTCCTCGCCCATGGAGTCCCTCCTCGCGGCGGCGAGCAGCATAGCGCAACTCGACGCGACCTCGGCTGCGCAATCGGCGCATGCGTTTGACACCCGCGGTTGGGGTCGCTAGCTTGCCCGCGGAGAGCTGACCGAGTGGTCGAAGGTGCCTGATTCGAAATCAGGTGTACCCTCACGGGTACCGTGGGTTCGAATCCCACGCTCTCCGCCGGTACCCGCTCCGGAGAGGTGACCGAGTGGTCGAAGGTGCACGACTGGAAATCGTGTGTGCCCTGACGGGTACCGCGGGTTCGAATCCCGCCCTCTCCGCCCGCTGACAGACTACGGCCCTGCCAACGCTGGCCCGTCAACCCCGCCAGGTCCGGAAGGAAGCAACGGTCGCGGTGACCAGCGTGTGGCGGGGCCCTCCCCTATGCGCGTTGGCGCGTCGAGCCCGTCGTGCACGACGGGCGCACCGAGCGCGTTCGATGGCAGCGGACCCGCTCTGCATCCGAGGCCGATCCCGAATGGGAGTCGGAGCCTGAGCCCGAGCCTGAGCCTGAGCCCGAGCCGGAGCCCGAGTCCGAGTCCGACACCGAGCCCGAATCCGAGACCGAGACCGAGAGCGAGCCCGAGTCGGAGTCGAAGTCCGACTCCGTGTCCGAGCCCGAGCCCGAGCCCGAATCCGAAACCGAGACCGAGTCCGAGACCGAGTCCAACACCGACCCCGAGTCCGAGCCCGAGACGGAACCCGAGCTCGAGAGCGATTCCGATCTTGCGCCTGCGCCGACGCGTCGCGAGTCGCGCTCCGGCCGTGCGAAGCTCGATGCACGGTGGACGCACTCGAGATGCTCCTCGCGCTGGTCGCGCCCCTTCGGCCGGGTGACGAGCTCGCTCCCGGCGTCCGACTGCGCGCCGTTTCGGCGGAGGTGGGTTTGCGCTACCGGGTCGAGACGGCAGAGGGTTCACTATGGGTCGAGCTGTCGCCGCGCGGTGCGCTCGACCGCCCGGCCGCGCGGACGGCGCGCTTCGACGTCGGCTGGCGCGACGAGGGAGCACGGCTCGCCGTGCCCGACGAACGTGCCCGCGCGCTGTGCGAGCGACTGGCCGCGCTCGTCGCGCGCAACGAGCCACACGCGATGCTCACCCCGGCTGCGAGCGGCGCGCGCGTGCGGCGCGTCCGTGTCCCGTTCGCCCTTGAGCCCGTCACGGGAGCAGGCGTGCCGCATTACACGCTCAGCCCCTACGTCGGCTGCCTCATCGGCTGCGGCTACTGCTACGCGCAACGCCCCGTCGGCGCGATGCGCGCGCTGCTCGGGCTGCCCGAGGCGCCGTGGGGCTCGTACACGGACGTGCGCGAGAACGTCGCCGAACGGCTCACCGAAGAGCTCGAGCGGCTGCAGCCCGCGCCGATCAAGCTCTGTCCGATCGTCACCGATCCCTACCATCCGATCGAGGCCCGCGAGCGGCTCACGCGCCGTTGCCTGCACGTTCTGGCCGGCGCCGGCCCGCGATGGCCGGTGCTGCTGCTGACGCGCAGCGCGCTCGTCCTCGACGACGTCTCCTTGCTCGCCGCGATGCCGGCGCTGTGGGCCGGCGTCTCGTTGCCTGCCGCGGACACGGAAACCCTGCGCCGCTTCGAGCCGCGCGCCGCATCCCTCGACGAGCGTCTCGTCGTGCTGCGTACGCTGCGCGACGCCGGCGTGCGGACGTTCGTCGTCGTCCAGCCCATCCTCGAGGATCGGCTCGAACGGCTCGCCGACGCCATCGCCTCGGTCGCGGGCACGGCGAGCGTCGACGTACTGCGGGGCGCGTTCGGCGCGGCGCCTCGCTTCGAGGAGCCGCGTTACCGCGCGATGCTCGATCCGTCCTGGCAGCGCGAACACGCCGAGCGCCTCGAAACGATGCTCGAGCAGCGCGGCGTGCGGATTTGGCGCGCGGAGCTTCCGCCCGAGCTGTGCGCGCGCGATCCCGCACGCTGACGGGCCTGCGCCCCGCCTCACCGCGGCGAGGCGACGACGAAGCGCGGGACGGCCTCGAGCAGTGCACGCGCCGTCGGTCCACTACCACGGTCCGTCGGGTCGAGCCCGAGCCGACGCCGGGCCAACGCGAGCGCGGCCCACGCGGGCGACGCCTCCGCCCATGCATCGAGGCGCCGCCGACGACGCAACACGTCTTGCCACGCGAGGCGCCCCTGGCGCATCGCATCCTGCAACCGGCCGGGGATCGCTGCCGAAGCCACGCCGTCGAACGGAACGAACGCGACCGCGGCCCACGCGGTGCGACCCGAGGCGGCACCCCCATGCCAGAGCACTTCGTCGCCACCGCGCGCGAGCGCTTGCGCCACCGCGGCACCGACGGCCCAGGCCGCGGGCCCATGGGCGACGCCCCGCATGTCCGCGCGGAGCGACGCGAGCACGTGGCCGCGCGTGGAGGGAATCCATGTCAACGGTGGCGCCAAGGGCCCGGGATCGCGCTCCGCCGGCATCGCGCCTCGCCGCAGCGACGCCAGGCGAGGAACGATCGACGTCGCAAGCCGATCCGCCGGCCTCGACGCGAACACGGCGACGACCGTTCGCTCGGCGACGCGTGCGTCCTCGAGGAACGCGGTGACCCCGTGCGGCTCGAGCCGGCCGATCCCATCGAGCGTCCCACCGGTCGCGACGATGCCCGGCGCCCCGGGTACCAGCACGCGCGCAAGCTGCGTCTCGAACGCGAGGTCCGCGTGCGTCCGACGCTCCGAGAACCAGGCACGGCGCGCGTGCTCGACGCGTTCGGCGAGCGGCGTGCCCTGCGTTGCGCACGCGAGCGCCGCCTCGAGCGCGTGATCGTCACCCGTCTCCGGGCCCTCGGCGATCAGGCCCCACGCGTCGGCCTCGACGTGGCCATACGCGCTCCAGCCGAGCTCGGCCAGCACCTCGTCGCATCCGGCGGCGAGCGCGCGAGCCGCGACCGCGGCGCGTCCCTCCTCCGACGGAACGTCGAGACGCGCGCCCCCTGCGAACAGCACCGCAATCGCGCCTCGTTGCGAGGACCGATTGCGGACTTCGACGCGCGCCCCATCCCCGATCACGAGCGACGCCACGCGGGAATCGGCGATCCCACGAACCCTGGCTTCGAATGCGGAGCGCACCCGCGCGGCGATCGTGGGTGCACGATCCCGCTCGCCCTCGCCCTCGACCCTCTCCGACAGCGCCGCTCCCCATGCGGGCGCTGGCACGTCCGACGTCGGGCCGGCGCGCGCCGACCACTGCGCGACGGCTCGAGCGAGCGCGACGTCGACGTCGGTGCTCGGGCCCGGAATCACTTCACCGGACCGGCGCAAGGCGCGCTCGATCTCGAACGCCGCCCTCTGCAATGCGTCGACTCCGCGCGCGCCTCGCGCGTGCAGCAGCCCCACCGCCCCGCCTTCGAGCGCGAAGGCGCTCCCGTGGACCCGTGCGGGATGCCAGATGCCGACGGCGTGCATGCGACGCAGATGCTCGAGCACGAATGCCGCCCGAGACAGCGACCCGCACCACCAGGCGACGGAAAACGCGCCCTCCCCGTCGGCCGCCACGCGATGCACCCGACCGTGGCGCGGCTGCACCTCGCGCGGCGCCGGACGCGACGCCCGCGCCGCGGGAAGCGCCGCCACGACCTGCCCTGCCCATGCGCGCAGCCGCGACCAGGCGTCCCCCGGACGACCGGCGACGAACAGGGCCGCCCGCGCGGGGCCGTAGTGCGCCTCGAGGAACGCGTCGACGGACCCACGGTGCAGACGACCATCGTCGTCGGCATGACCGAGCGGCTCGAGCCCCGCGGCCGAATCTCCGAACAACGCGCGCAAGGCGAGTGCGTCCAGCGCACGCGCCGGGTCGGCCGAAGCGCGGCGCCGTCGTTCGAGCAACCGTTCGAAGGCTGCGGCCATCTCCGGCTCTTCGACCCGACGCGTCGCGAACAACCCTGCGAGCGGCTCGAGGCAGGAGTCGACCGTCGCCGGATCGCAATCGACCTCGAACACCGTCGCGTCGGGAAGAACCCGCGCACGAACCGCGTTCGCGACCCGCGACTCGGCGACGAACGCCGCGAGCGTGGCGATGGCGGGCGGCTCGGCGTGTCGGCTGCCGACGTCGATGGCGAGCGCGAGGCGCAGCACGCCGCTCGCGGGCACGTCGACGTGGATGACGGGAAGGACGACCCGGCTCGGTTCCGGCACGCGCACGCGCGGCGTGGAAGCCGTCGGGGCCGGCGAGCCGCCACAACCGCTGCAGGCCGCGGCCAGCAGCGCGAGCCGGATCACGGAATCACGGAGCGGCGGGCGGACAGTCTCCGGGCACGCCCACCTCGACGTCCGCACTTCCGCGCGGCAACACGAAGTCCGAGAAAAAGTAGCTCGCGATGCCGGTGACGCGACGCAGGCAGTCTCCCGGGGCGATGCCCTCGATGACGTGCAAATCGGCGCCGATCTCGACGCCCTGTTCGGTCTCGAGCGCGCGCAGCCGCGTGCCGTCGGCCGACGGCTCGTAGAGCGCCGACACCGTCAGCCCCCGCAGCGTGACGAGCGAGCCGACCACTTCCCAAGCGCGCTCGCGGTAATCGGCGACGCTCAGCTCGATGGGCTCGAGCGGGAGCCACCACCCGACACGTTCCACGATGGCGCCGAAGGCCATCTGATCGAGCGTCCGGCCGCGGAAGCACAGCTCCGGACGTTCCGGGCAGTTCGGCCCGCGAAAGCGCACGAACGTGCCGCGCACGTCGACGACGTCGCCCGGCTCGAGCAGGTCACCCGGCGGCAGCGCGACGCGCGCCGCGAACGCCTGTAGGCCGTCGCCGCGTCCCCCTCCCGGGTCGGCGAAGTAGACGGTCCCCGTGCGTCCGGAGCCGACCTCGTCGAAGGCGTCCTGCGCGAGCACGACCACGTTCGGCAGGACGACGGGCCGACCGTCGAAGGCGTCGGCACGCGCGCGCAGCTCGGGAATGGTCAGCGTCTCGATCTCTCGCGGTCGCTCGAGCGGGACGCCGCCGTCACAGGCGCCGACCAGTCCGAGCACCAAGAACCACGAGCGCCGCACGACGTCGGTCATCACGCTCGGCGCCATCATGACACAAGCCGGAGCCGGCGCGATCGCGCCACGGATTGACGGTCGGGGCTCCGCGCATTAGCCATCGAATGCCGTCCGCGCGCGGCGCGCGCAGCCGGTGCGCGACGTCCGGCGCGGGACCGATCGAGAGGCGAGTCGCATTGGACCTCGAGGAGATCCGACGTGGGGTGGGCGCGCTGCGGTCGTCCCTTGGGGAGCCGCGCGGAGGCGCCGCCGTCGCTGCGATCCTGCGCGGCGGCACGCAGGGGCCGGAGGTACTGCTCATCCGACGGGCACACGTCGTCGGCGATCCGTGGAGCGGGCAGATGGCCTTCCCCGGCGGCCGTCGCGAGCCGGACGATCCCGATCTGTTGACGACCGTGCTGCGCGAGACCCGCGAGGAAGTCGGTCTGGACCTCGCCCACGACGCCGAACTGCTCGGTCGGCTGGACGACACGCCGACCCACCGACCGGGGCTCGTGGTCACGCCCTACGTGTTCGCGCTGGCTCGGAGCGTCACCGTCCGTCCGAGCCCACGCGAGGTGGCGGAGGCCCTGTGGCAGCCGCTCGCGCCGCTCGCCGCGGGCCATCGCGACACAACGTACCGGTACGTCGACCCGCGCGGGAGCTTCGACCTACCCGCCTTCGACCTCGAGGGCAGGATCGTGTGGGGCCTGACGTACCGCATGCTCGGGTTGCTCTTCGAGGCGGTACGCCGGTCTCCAGGTCAAGGGCCCGGGAAATCCGGCGCAATCGGTGCGCGCGAGAGCAACGGAGGGTAGTGCGCCATGGACGAGTCCCGCTACCGCGAGCTCGCGGCCGACGCGCTACGGCGTGTGGTCGACGTCTTCGACGATCTGGACCCCGACGTCGCCGACGTCGACACGTCGGCAGACGTCGTCACGATCACGCTGCGCGGCGGGGCCGCGGGCAAGATCGTCGTGAACACGCAGGGCGCCGTGCGGCAGATCTGGCTCGCCGGGCGCGGTCGGGGGTGGCACTTCGCCTACGACGAGGCCTCCGGTCGATGGCTCGACGACCGCGGCACCGGAGAGGAGCTGTTCACCGTGCTGCGCGGGCTCGTTCGCGATGCGATCGGCGTCGATCCGAGTAGGGGTGCATAGGTTACACGATCGGGGAGCCGAGCGGAACGAGCGTCAACCGCCTTGCACGCTGGCAGGGCACGCTCCGACGTCGCGCACGCAACGCCGCCCGGGCGACCTTGCGACCCGAGCACCACGCGCAGCACAATTGTGCTCGAGCGGAGGCTTGGCGATGCGGGGTGGCTTGTTGCTTCTCGTCGGCGTGTTTTGCACCAGCGGGTGCGGACTCGTGCTCGACCTCGACCCACCCGATGACGCCACGGTGAGTCCCGGCGACGCGGACGGTCCGGATGCCGACATCGCGACGGACGCGGCGACGGGCGACGCAGGGGCGGACGCCCCACCGGCCATCGACGGCGGCGCCATCCTGGATGCAGCACCCGGCGACGTCGCGACCCCCGACGCCGCGACCACCGATGCGTGCGCTGCCGCGGAGAGCTGCAACGGCCTCGACGACGACTGCGACGGCGCCGTGGACGAGGATTTCGAAGGGGCAATGTTGAGCTGTGGCGTGGGCATCTGCGCGACGAGCGTTCCGGCATGCGTGGGCGGCGTGCCCGGCTCCTGCACGCCACTGCCGGCCGACGTCATGGAAACCTGCAACGGCCTCGACGACGACTGCAACGGGAGCGTCGACGACGGTTGCATCTGCTCGCGCTACGTGCTCGCAGGCGCGGACGGCTCGGGGCTACGGCCGGGCGACCCGGCGGGCGACATCCAGGCCACGATCGACGCGATGGCCGGTAGCGGCGCTCGGGGGACGATTTGCGTGGGTGCCACTCGGAGCGGATGGCCTTCCTGCACGGCGACCTACACGGGACCCATCAGGATGGCCGAAGGGGTGTCGGTGCTGGGAGGCTGGAGGGTCGATCGGAGCGGCGGGGCTCCGACGTGGACGCGCGACGCGAGCTGTATGCCCGCCATCGAAGCGAGCGACGACGTCGTCGTGGATTTCCCCGACGGCCTGACCAACGCGACCCGCCTCGAGCGCGTCGAGGTGCGGCCGACGGGGCGAATCGGGCGGTATCGATCCTCCGTGCAATTCGCGGCGGGCGGCACGGTCGCTCACTGTCGGGTGCTCCTCTCGGTCTCGGACGACGCGACCGGTATCGGGGTGTATCGCCCGCCGATGGGAGCCTCGATGAGCCGCCCCCGCATCGAGGCGACGACCGTCGCGCCCGCCGCCACCGTCGGCGGTCCGCTGCCGGCGGACTCGGCCGGAATCCTGCTCGAACGCGGTGCGGCCGACATCGTGGACGTGGAAGTGACCGCGGGCAACACGACCCGCAGTTCGCGCGGACTCTATCTCCTCGATGCGGCCGGAACGACGATTCGAGGCATCATCGCGCGCGCGGGCTCCGCCCCTTCTTCGTCCATCGCCGTCGAGGTGGAAGGAGCCATCACCGGTGTGACGATCGAGGGCAGCGGCGCACGCGGCGAGCTCTTCGGAGGCCGCGCGATGGGAACGAGACCGGGAGAGGGATACAGCGCGGGGCTGTTGGCTCACACTTGTAGGGGGATGGCGTCGGACGACGCCCTGCTCGTTCGGGGCCTGGCCCGCATCGCGGGCGGACCGGCCGAACAGCGTGCAGAGGGTGTCGGCGTCGCGAACTGTCGAATCGTGTTGTCGAGCAACGGAGCCATCGTCGGAAGCGACGCGTCCGGCCGGACGGGAATGCACGCCACCGCGGTGCGCTGCGAGGGAGCAAGCACGTGCATGGTGGAGAACAACGGTGATCGCGGAGGCGTCGTGGGCGTCGCGGGAATGGCCAGTGCCCCCGAAGCGCGCGGCGTCTGGTTCGTCGGCGGGGCAGGCGGCCGCGTCGAGCGCAATCGTGGGATTCGCGGCTGTGCGGCGGTCGGCGGCGGTTGGAGGAAGTGTTTCGGCGTCGACGCGGTCGAAGCGGGCGACGGATTGCAAGTGCTCGCCAACACGCTCGAGCCCGAGGCGGGCTCGGAGGATCTCACCGAGGCGGCGGCCATACGGATTCACAATCGTGGCGCATGGGTGGTCAACAACGTCGTGCGGCTGGAACGCTTCGACGGGATCGTCGTGCGCTCCGGGTCGGTGTCCCCGACGGCATACACGGTCGTCCACTCCAACACCGTCGTGGCCGTCCCTCCGACGGGAGCCACCACGCCGGCGGCCCGACTTCTCGTCGCCGCAGCGGAGGGAGGATTCTTGGTAGCGACCGGCATCTGGCGGAACAACAACGCGGTCTGCCTGGGATCCGGTCGGAATCGCACGGCCATGGCGCAGCAAGGAACGGCGATCACCCATGCCGTGCAGAACAACAACCTGTTCGGCTGCATGACGGTCTTCGCGCGATCCAGCGTCTCCCTGGACATCCACGGCCTCAACGCACTGGGTGGGATGCACGACGGGAATCGTTCGGAGGATCCCCAGTTCGTGGAGCCCCCTCTCGACCTGCATCTGCTTGGCGGTTCGCCCCTGCGCGACAGAGGCCACGGAACGTGGCCCAGCGTTGTCCATCCCGAGGACATCGACGGAGACATGCGTCCCATTGGCACGGGCTACGACATCGGCGCCGACGAGATTCGCTGAGAGCCGCGGGCGTCTTCGCATACAACACCAACGGCTCTTTCGAGCCCGAGCCTAAGTCCGAGTCCGAGTCCGAGACCGAGGCCGAGCCCGAGTCCGAGACCGAGACCGAGTCCGAGTCCGAGACCGAGTCCGAGTCCGAGACCGAGCCCGAGCTCGAGTCGGACCTCGAACGCCCGCCCAACCGCGTCGTCGAACTACCTCGACGCTGTTGTCCCCGTTCGAAGTCGTGATATCGTGCGCGCTCGTGACCCGTGCGCCGTGCGCACGGAGCGCACGCCGAGGAGGTTTCGATGAAGGTGCGAAGTCTGGCTTGGATCGTGGCTCTGACGTCGATGTTTGCCGCGGCCTGTGGCGGCGGGGACGATGGGGGAGGCGGTGGCGGCGGACGCGACGGTGGTGGTGGAAGCGATCCGCCCGGCGGTCCCACGTACTTCTGGGTCGTCAACGAGCTGAACGTCGCCGGGGCCAATGAAATGGGCATCGCGCCGGGCTTCAATCTCGACGGCCGCGTCAGCGACGAGAGTGACGCCCAGGGCTGCAACAAGCCCGACTACACGTCGCCTCCTCCCGACAACGAGCCCGGCGTCGACAACCAGCTCGGCCCGATCCTCGACGCGCTCGGCGGCATGGGCGTCGACGTGGGCATGGAAGCCCAGATGGCCATGGCCGAGGGGAACCTCGTCGTCCTCGTCGAGGCCACCGACGTCGACGACCTCCGCAACGACCGATCGGTCGGCCTCTCGCTGCTGGTCGCCGCGCGCAAGGCGTGCATGACGGGAGACGCGGACTGCACGCCGACGTGGACGTGCGACATGGCCGATCGCGAATGCCGCCCGCCCCTCGACTCGATGGGTCGCATCCGCGCCGGAGGCACGTTCGACGTGAGCAGGGCGTCCTACATGGCCGACGGCATGACGCCGCTCGTCAGCGTCACCGGCTCGATCGTCAACGGCCGGTTCCGCGGCGGCCCGATCGATCTCATGCTCACGCTCCCGGTACGCGGTGCCGAGCTGACGCTCCGAATCCGACGCGCCCAGGTGCGCTTCAATCCGTCGATGACCGCTGCAACGCAGGGCGTGATTGGAGGGTCACTCAACATCGACGAGACGGTCATGGCGATCCGGTCTGTATCGACCGAGATTCCCGAGTCCCTCGTGCGCTCGGTGCTCGAGGGAAATGCCGACCTCGACCCGAACGCCGAGGGTGAGTGCGAGAGCATTTCGCTCGGCATGACCTTCGCCGGCGTCAATGCGACCAAGGGGATGGTGGTTACCGTCTCCGACTGACGAAGGCGTCCGACGGGACTCGACCGAGTCGGGGCCTGGGCTCGGGCTCGGGCTCGGCCTCGGTGACGCGACTCGGAATCAAGCTCGCGCTCAGACTCAGGACGGGGAGCGACTCTCGGCTTCGGAGCTTGGACGAGATGCGCGTCGGGTCGGTTGCGAACCCAGGGGCGGACGCGGCATCCTGACGGACGGCACAGGCTGCGGATGGTACCGGCCGACCCCGCGCAGCAGCAGGTGACGGGCGACGGAAAGGCGCCGCGCGCCGTTCCGTTCGGCAAGTATTTGTTGCTCGAACGGCTCGCGGTCGGCGGGATGGCCGAGGTCTACCTCGCCAAGTCCTTCGGCGTGGAAGGCTTCGAGAAGATCCTCGCCATCAAGCGGATCCTGCCGACGATGGCCGAGGATCGCGATTTCATCGAGATGTTCATCGACGAGGCGAAGATCGCCGGCCAGCTCAGCCACGCCAACATCGTCCCGATCCACGAGCTCGGCAAGATCGGCGACAGCCACTACATCGCGATGGACTTCGTCTGGGGCAAGGACCTGCTCCAGATCATGAATCGCTTCCGGCGCCTGCGGAAGCGCATGCCCCCGCCCATGGTCGCCTGGATCGCGGCCAAGGTGTGCGAGGCGCTCGACTACGCGCACCACAAGCGCGACCGGCGAGGCCGTGCGCTCCACATCATCCATCGCGACGTCTCGCCGCAGAACATCCTCGTCTCCTACGAAGGCGAGGTGAAGGTCATCGACTTCGGGATCGCGCGCGCGGCCTCGCGCAACACCAAGACGCAGGCCGGCGTCCTCAAAGGCAAGTTCGGATACATGAGCCCGGAGCAGGTCCGCGGCCTGCCCATCGACCATCGCTCCGACATCTTCGCCGTGGGCACCTGCATGTACGAGATGCTCACGAGCGAGCGGCTGTTCCTCGGCGAAAGCGACTTCTCGACGCTCGAGCGCGTGCGCAATGCCGACGTTCCTCCGGTGAGCACGGTCGTGACGGATCTGCCCGCCGAGATGGATCGAATCGTGATGCGCGCGCTGGCCCGCGAGCCCGCCGACCGCTGGCAGACGGCCGGAGAGCTCCAGGAAGCCCTGCTCGCGTTCGTCGCGCGCGATCGCCCACCGTTCGGCACGAGCAAGCTCTCGTCGTGGATGAAAACGGCCTTCGCGCAGGAAATGGCGCGCGAGAAGCAGCGCCTTGAGGCCTACGCCGCCGTGGGTCGGCCCCATGTCGTGGCCGGCCCGCGCCGGGACGCAGCAATCGCTCCTGCCCCTCGTCCCGTGGCCGCGCCGGCGCCACCCGCGGCAGCAAGTACGGATGAGCTGTCGCTCACCGACGTCGGCGAAGCCTCTTCGGCCGACCTCGCCGGCGAGGCGACGGTCCTGACGGCATCTCCTTTCGACGAGCCGCCGCGAGCGGCCGGCGTGGTCGCGGACGACGTCCCCGGCGACCTGGCCGACCAGCCCACGCAGATCTTCTTTTCCGCGGACGATCTGGAGGAGATCGAGGAGGAGGGAGCTCCGGCGGCCGCCCCACCGTCCCACGCTCAGGTCCCACTCGCTCGCCCCGCCGCCGTCCCGCGTCCCTCGCATCCATCGGTGCGTCCCACCGCGCAGCCGGCGACACTGGCATCCCCTGGCCCCCTCCAGGCCGTGCCGTCGATCCAGATCGCCCCGGACCTCGTCGCGCCTCCCGCACCCGCATCGCCGGCCGTTCGTCCGCCCGACGCGAGCGCCGCGACCGGCCTCGGCCGCAGCTTCGCGCTGGCCGCGCTCGCCGCATTCGTCCTGCTGCTCGCAGGCGCCGGTGTCGCCTATCTGATCTTCGGGCGCGAACAGACGGGCGTCGTGGAAATCCGAACGGTTCCCGACGTCGGGGCGACCGTCCTGCTCGACGGTATCCCGCGCGGCAACGCCCCGCTTCGCATCGAACGCGTCGCGGCCGGACAGCATGCGCTCGAGGTACGCGCCGAGGGTTTCGTCGCCGTGCGGCGAGTCGTCGACGTGGGAAGCGACTCGACGATCATGCTCGACGTCGTGCTGGAACGGCAGCCCCCGATGTTCGCGGCGGATTTCGGAGGCACGCGTCTTCCCGAGCCGCCGGCCCTACCAAGCGCCGCCCCGACGAGCTCCGCACCGGCTACCGCGTCCGCTCCACCGGCCATCGAGCCCGGACCGCCGACCGCGCCGTCAGGCTCGTCATCCCCGAGTGAGGAACGCCAAGCCGGTTCGGACAGTCTCGCTCCGCATGGGCCCCAGCGCGCGACCGCCCCCTCGCCTGGGACGGTCCGCGCGCGCGAGCCCGACTCACCCTCCTCCGCCGTAGCGTCACCGCGACCCAGCGCCTCGGGGGCGTCGACGCCCGCCGCCGGCACCCCGCCTCGAGGACCCACGCCGTTCGCATCGACGTCGGGTAGCGTTGGGAGGCCCGGCGCCCGAACCGAGCCGGCGCCCGACCCCGCTGGGGCGACACCAGCCCCGCAACGCCCGACGAGCGAAAGCGCGACCGAGGCGCGCGGCTACGGCACGCTCGTCATCAACACCATCCCGTGGGCGCGCGTGTTCATCGATGGGCGCGACACGCGGCGCAACACGCCCATTCCGGAGTTGCGCGTGCGCGCCGGGACGCGGCGTGTCGGACTTCAGACACCCGACGGCCGCATGCACGAGATCGAGGTGGAGGTACCGGCCAACGAGACCGTCCGCATCACGCGGAGGCTGTGACGGGCCGCGGACGGCACTGACAGCGGCGGTCACGTTGCTTGACGTGTCCGAGGAGTGTCGTGAGTCCGAGACCGAGTCCGAGTCCGAGTCCGCAACCGGAGTCCGAGCCCGAGCCAGAGCCCGAGTCGGAGTCCGAGACCGAGTCCGAGACCGACTGCCGTCAGCTGCGTTCTCGCGTGCCACGCGAGCCGTCGGCGGGCGCCGTCGCGGCGCTCTCCCCGCGCGTTCGATCCTCGTCGCCCGCACGCTCCTCGCTCCTCGTCGCGGCGCGTCCCGCCCCGCGCGCTCCCGTCGTACGCGCCGACGCGCGTGGCTCGCGCAAACCCTCCTCGGTCCACAAATCGCCGAGGACCTTGCCAAAGCGGGACTCGACCAGCGCGACCACGTCGTCCGCGCTTCCCATCCGCAGCGCCTCCTCGGCGGTCCGCCGAGCCAGGCGAGCCTCGATGCGTCCGACGACCTCGCGTACGAGCGGCAGGGCCGAGTACGGCATGGACAGCGTCTCGTAGCCGAGACCGAGCACGACGGGCAGCGCGATGGGGTCGGACGCCATGTCCCCGCACATCGACAGCCCGATGCCGTGGGCGTGCGCCGCGCGACTCGTCGAATCGAGCAGGCGGAGCACCGACGGATCGAGCGGGCGCGCAAGCCCGGCGATCTGAGGGTGGGTACGGTCGACCGCGAGCGTGTACTGCACCAGATCGTTCGTTCCGACCGAGAAGAATTCGCATTCGCTGGCGAGCGCATCGGCGAGGAGCGCGGCGCTCGGCACCTCGACCATGATGCCGAAGCGCGTCGAGCCGAGCGCGAGGCCGCGGGCGAGCAATTCGGCCCGCGTCTCGTCGAAATGACGTCGCGCCTCGCGCAACTCCCCCACGGTCGCCACGAGCGGTACCATCACGTCCACTGGACCGTGCACCGCTGCGCGCAGCATTGCGCGCAGTTGCGCGCGGAACATCGCCGGCCGCGCGAGCGAGAGGCGCACCGCGCGCAGACCGAGCGCCGGATTGGGACTTCGGAACGCCGGATCGGCGTCCGGGAGCTTGTCGCCGCCGAGGTCGTACGTGCGGAAGACGACGCGACGGGGGGCCATGACCCGCACGACGTCCGCGTAGACGCGCGCCTGCTCCTCCTCGTCGGGCTCGGCGGCGCGGTCGAGGTAGAGGAACTCCGTGCGGTACAGCCCGATGCCCTCGGCGCCCAGCTCCGCCGCGAGCGCCGCCTCACTCGGGATCTCGACGTTCGCGAGCAGGCGAACGGGCACGCCGTCCTTGGTGACCGCGCTGCCCGTGGCGTGTCGTTCGCGCAGCCGGCGCGTGAATCGCCGGTAGCGGCGGCCGCGCTCCTCCGCACGCGCGCATTCCTGCTCCGTCGGATGGATGACGACGTCGCCGTGCAGCGCGTCGACGAGGACGAGGTCGCCGTCGGCCGCCATGCGACTGATGCCGAGGACCCCGACGACGGCGGGGATCTCCAGCGCGCGCGCCAGAATCGCCGTGTGCCCCGAGGCGCTGCCCAGGTCGGTGACCACCGCGAGCACGGGACGGTCGACGAGGCGCGCGACGTGGGCCGGCGACAGGTCCTCGGCCACGAGGACGGCCGGGCCGCTGAGCTCCGGCAACGGGCTCGCGGTGCCCGTCAGCCAGCGCAGGATGTCGTGCCCGACCTGCTGCACGTCCGCGGCGCGATGACGAAGGTAGACGGGACCCGCCGCCGACAGCTGCGCGCAGATCGCCTCGATCGTCCGCGCGAGGGCCCACTCCGCATTGATGCGCTCGTCGCGAATCGAACGGACGCATCCGTCCACGAGCAGCTCGTCGCCGTGCATCAGCAGATGCGCGTCGAGCACGACCTCGAGCTCCGACCCCGCGCCACGCAACGATTCACGCGAGGCCTCCAGGGCCTGCCGGGAGGCCGCGATCGCGGCGCGGAGTCGTTCGATCTCCGCATCGACCTGCGAGGGATCGATGCGGGCGTGCGGCACGTGCAATCCCGGTCCCGTGAGGCAGACGGCGCGGCCGACCGCAATGCCGTGCGAGGCCGCGATGCCCCGCAACAGACAGCGCTCGCTCACCGTTCCTCCCCGAAACGGTCGGCGATGAGTTTTCCGATGGCCTCGACCGCCTGCCGCGCATCCGGGCCGCGCGCCCGCACTTCGATGCGGCTGCCGACCTGCCCGCAGAGCAGCAACACCCCCATCACGCTCTTGGCGTTGGCGCGCATCCCGTCTTTCTCGAGCTCGACCTCGCTCGCGAAGCGCGAGGCGAGCTGTACCAGGCGCGTGGCCGCGCGCGCGTGCAGGCCGAGCGCGTTGACGATCACGAAGCTGCCACGAGCTTCCTCGGTCACGAGCCACCCCGATCGACGTCCCGGTGCACCACGCGCGTCGGCACGCGCTCCGCGAGCCACTGGCCCAGCTCCTCGGCGACCGCGACGGAGCGGTGCCGACCGCCCGTACAACCGACGGCGATCGTGAGGTACGCCTTGCCTTCCCGCTCGTGGTTCGGCACCGCCTCGCCGAGAAGCGCGCGGATGCGCTCGAGCAGCGCTCGCGTCTCGGCCGCCTCGAGCACGAAGCGCGCCACCTCCGGATCGGTGCCCGGACGGGCGCGGAGCGCGGGCTCGAAGTGTGGATTGGGCAAATAGCGGACGTCGAAGACCAGATCCGCGTCGACGGGCAGTCCGTACTTGAATCCGAACGAGACGACGCGCACCACCATGCGCGGTGCGTCGTCGCGGCGACTCATCCACTCGGTCAGCATCCGCCGCAGCGCGTGCACGCTCGTGTGCGTCGTGTCGATGATCCGCGTCGCCCGGGCCCGAAGAGGAGCGAGGCGCTCGCGCTCGCGAGCGATGGCCTCGAGGACGTCGCCCGTGGGCGCGAGCGGATGCGGTCGGCGCGTCTCGCTGAAGCGCCGCACCAGCGCCTCGTCGGCCGCATCGAGGAACAGAATCTCGACATCGTGACCGGCCTCACGCAGCGCGTCGAGCACCGCCGAGGCCCCCTCGAGAAAGCCGCCGGTGCGCACGTCGACGCCGAAGGCGACGCGCTGCAACACGGGGTCCGCCCCCAACAGCTCGAGCACACGCGGCGCCAGCGTCGGAGGCAGGTTGTCGACGCAGAAGAAGCGAAGATCCTCGAGCGCGGCGAGCGCCGTCGAGCGGCCCGCGCCGCTCATGCCCGTGACGACGACGACCGTGCGCCCGCCCATGCCGCCATCTTATCGCCGCGGACCAGCCGCGCTGCTCCTCCCCGCGGGATCGGGATCCTCGTCGAGCCCCGTCTCCGAGCCACCCACGGCAAAGCCCAGCTCGCGCGACAGCCCGCGCACGAACGCGCGTGCCGCGTGCACCCCCTGACGGCGCAACAGCGCGTCGCGCACCGCCACCTCGACGAGCACGCCGAAATCGCGCCCCGGCGTGACGGCCAGCCGCATCACGGGGATGCCGACGCCGAGCACGGCCTCGTGCCGCTCGTCGAGCCCGAGTCGCTCGTACTCGTCGCCCGGGCGCCACTCGTCGAGGCGCACGATGAGGTCCACCGCGACTCGCTCGCGCACCGCCGTGGCCCCGAACAGCTCGCGCACGTTGAGGATCCCGATGCCGCGGATCTCGAGATGGTGGCGAAGCGGCACGGGTGGCCGGCCCTCGACTCGGCCATCGGCGAAGCGCGTGAGAATCACTTGGTCGTCGGCCACGAGCCGGTGCCCACGGGCGACGAGCGAAAGCGCGCACTCGCTCTTGCCGATGCCGCTGGGCCCAACGAGCAGCACCCCGAGGCCGTGGACCTCGACGAGCACGCCGTGGCGCGTCTCGGTCGGCGCCAGCAGCTCGTCCAGCGCCGAGTGGACGGCGTGGATCGCCTCGCTGCTGCGGGCCGCCGAGACGAGCAACGGGCTGTCCGACCGCTCGGCCGCCTCGGTCAGCTCGGGCGGCGGATCGACGCCGCGCGTCACGACGACGCAGGATGGGTGCAGTGCGAACAGTCGCCCGGCCCGCTCGGCGCGAACCGCGGACTCGAGCCCGAGCACGTAGCTCATCTCGGTCTCGCCGAGCACCTGAACCCGCGTGGGCACCGTCCCGCGCAGGTGGCCGGCGAACGGGAGTCCGTTCTTCTGGACGCGCGGGTGTGTGATCGGACGATCGAGCCCCGCACGCCCCGCATGGACGCGGAGCAAAGCCCCGACCGCCGGATGCTCGAGCAGTCGAGCCGTGCTCGTCACGGGGCCGACCGGATGGCCCACGTCTCGGTCGCCCCCCGACGTCGCTCCCACGGCGATGTCCTAGACCGAGAGGCTCGCCCCTTGCCGGGCGTCCTCGGCCAATAGGACCTCGAGTGCATCGGCAGGGTCCCTCGCGGCAAGCAAACGATCGCGCACCGCGGGGTCGCGCAGGATCCGCGAAAGCCGAGCGAGTGCGCGCAGGTGCTCCCCCGCATTGTGATCGGGCGCGAGCACCGCGACGAGGATCGTCGCGGGCCGGCCGTCGACCGAATCGAACGGGATCCCGGCCGGCGCGATCGCGACGGCCGCTAGCACACGGTCCGTGCCCCGGATGCGTCCGTGAGGAATGGCGACGCCGCTGCCGACCCCCGTGCTCGCCAGACGCTCGCGCTCCACGAGAACCCGCAACACTTCTTCCTCGTCGAGCCCTGTGAACAGCCGCGCCAGCTCGCGCAGCACACCCGCCTTGTCCGTCGCCTGCACGCACGTGCAGACCCTCTCCACGGCGAGGATGTCGGCGAGGCGCATCTGCTGCCGGATACCCCGATCGGGGGGCCTCCGGCAAGCGGAGGCAAGCGTGCCCGGGCCGAGACCGAAACCGAGTCCCGGTCGGAGTCCGAGACCGAGGCCGAGACCGAGGCCGAGCCCGAGACCGAGTCCGAGTCCGAGACCGAGACCGAGCAGGAGGCCGAGACCGAGACCGAGACCGAGACCGAGACCGAGACCGAGGCCGAGCCCAAGCCCGAGCCCGAGTCGGAGACCGAGTCCGAGTCCCAGGCCGAAGCCGATCCCAAGTTGGAGACCAAGTCCGAGTCCGTGTCGACGCCCGCTTCAACGTCGATCGACGTCACCGGGGCGGCGCCAAAGCGCACCGACGCGTTCGCGCTCCGCGGGATGCTCGTCGCAGAACGCGCGGAAGCTCTCCTCGCTGATGTCCACGACGATGGTCCCGGCTCGTTGGATCCGCGCCTGGCACCCCAGGCGCGAGCTCGCGCGGGGATCGAACGCCTTCTCGAGCACGTCCAGCTCCTCGTCCTCCGGCTCGCTCAGGCGGTCCATGCCCTCGACGACGTAGACGTGACACGTCGAGCACGCACAAACGCCGCCGCAGCGGTCGCCCTCCGGCGCACCGCAGGCCCTGGCCGCCTCGAGGATGCTCGCCCCCGGATCGACCTCGGCCTCCAGGCCCACGTTGCGAAAGACGACCCGCGTCACGGGCGCACCTGTTCGCCCGTGAGCAGCGCCTCGCTGCCGTCGCCCTCCGCGGCGTGTCCCTCGAGCCCCCGCGCCGATGCCGTTTCGCGCTCGACCGCGGCGACGTCGCGCCCCCGCAAAGCCGCCGCGATGCGGGCGTCCATCCGTCGCGTGGCGAACGGCCGGCTCACCTCGTCGAGCCGCGCCATGGCCCGCGCGATGGCCTCCGGGTCGTTCCCTTCGCTCGCCTGACGCAGCTGGGTCATGGCGGCCTCGATGAGCTCGGCCTCACCGGGCTCGAGCAAGCCCGGATCGTCGGCGAGCGCCTTGCCGGCCGCCGCAAGCAACCGCGCCGCCTCGACGCGCCGCTCCTCGAGCCTTCGGACCTGCACGTCCCGCTCGGCGTGCTCGTACGCGTCGAGCAGCATGCGCTCGATCTCCTCCTCGGCGAGGCCGTAACTCGGAGAGACCTCGACGCGCTGCTCGATGCCCGTTCGTTGCTCGCGCGCGGTCACGTGCAGCAGCCCGTCCGCGTCCACTTCGAAGCGCACCTCGAGCCGCGCCATGCCGGCCGGCATCGGTGGGATGCCGCGCAGGGTGAAGCGGGCGAGCGAACGGCAATCGGCCGCGCGCTCGCGCTCCCCCTGCACGACGTGCAGCTCGAATCCCGTCTGGTTGTCCGCGTACGTCGTAAAGAGCTGGGAAGCCGCGGCCGGAATCGTCGTGTTGCGCGGCAGAATGCGCTCGACGAGGCCGCCCATCGTCTCGATGCCGAGCGAAAGGGGAAGTACGTCGAGCAGCAAAACGTCCTCGCGTTCCCGCGCACCCCCCGCGAGCAAGTCGGCCTGGACCGCGGCTCCCATCGCGACGACGAGGTCGGGGTCGATGTCCGCGAGCGCGGGCCGTCCGAAGAGCGCCTCGACGCGCGCCCGCACAATTGGTGTGCGCGTCGCCCCGCCCACGAGGATGACTCCGTCGATGTCCGCGGGACCCAGTCCGGCGTCCGACAGCGCCCGTCGCGTCGCCTCGAGCGTGCGCGCCACCAGCGGCTCGACGTCGGCCTCGAACGCGTCGCGCCGCACGTGCACGGTGCAGCGGTGCCCCCCTGGTAGCTCGATGTCCGCCTGCACCTCCGTCGCATCCGACAGCGCGTGCTTGATCCGCCGGGCCGCGACGAGCCGCGCGCGGCACACCGCCGGCTCGTCCGAGGCGAGACGCGGTTCCAACGCGCGCAGCCGCTCGCCCAGGATGCGGTCCATGTCGTCGCCGCCGAGGTGCGTGTCCCCGCCGGTGGCGCGCACCGTGAAGATGCCGTCGTCGAGCTCGAGCACCGTCACGTCGAATGTGCCGCCACCGAGGTCGTAGACGACGAACCGCCCCTCGACGCGATGCTGTAGGCCATAGGCGAGCGCCGCCGCCGTCGGCTCGTGCAACAGCCGCAGCAGATCGAGGCCCGCCAGGCGCGCTGCGTCCTTCGTGGCCTGCCTCTGCGCTTCGTCGAAGTATGCCGGAACGGTCACCACCGCGGGGCCGATGGCGCCGAGCTCCTCGACGGCCCGCTGCCGCAGGGCACGCAGGATCTCCGCGCTGACCTCGACGGGCGTGACGACCCGATCGGGCGCGACGCGGAGGCGGACCACGGGCCCTTCGGTCGCCGCGAGCCGGTAGGTGCCCGCCCGACGCACCTCGGGGTCGTCGGCGCCGCGTCCCATCAGGCGCTTGACGCTGACGATGGTGTCCTGGGGCCGCTCGACGGCGAGCGCGGCCGCTCGTTCTCCGACGAGCACGGACCCATCGTCCAGGTACGCCACCACGGAAGGCACGAGCGCCTGTCCGTCGCAATCGCGAATCGCGACCGGAGCGCCTGTGGGCGTCACCCACGCCACGATGGAATGCGTCGTGCCCAGATCGATCCCGATGGGCGGAGCCGCGGTCGGATCGTGGATATGAAGAAGGCTCACGGGGGCTCTCTAGTGCTCACACGGCCCGAAGGAAACCTCCCCGCGCGTCCGGACGAGCGAACGGAACGCGACGGGACTTGGCACTGGGCTCGGAGTCGGGTTCGAATCCGGCTTCGGGCTCGGGCTCGGACTCCGACTCGAGCTCGGACTCGGACTCGGATTCGGGCGCGGACCGGGCTCCGGCCCCGCTTCGCACCACGCTGCGCCGGGCCAACGCCGCATCCTGGACGCACTACGAGCGTGCTCCCGAGGCGTGCCTGTGAGCCGCGAAATCCTCGAGCAACCGCATGTACGTTCGAAGCCGTCCGAGCGCGCGCCCCGCCGCCGGCCCGTCGCCTGCGTCGAGCGCCTCGCCGAGCATGCGCGTCGCCTCGTCCCTCCGTCGCTCGAGCAGCGTGGCGAGCCGCGCGCGTGCCTCTGCGTCGGATACGGACGCCGCGATCGACTCGCCAAACTCGATCGCCTCCTCGAGCAAATCCGGATCCTGCGCACCCGCGGGGTCGACGCCGAGCAGCCGGACGAGCACTTCGGCGCGCCGGACTGGATCGCGGAGCGTCCGATACGCCTCGTTGACGGCCACGGCGCGCTCGACGGCGAGGCGGCGCTCCGACGGCGTGCCGCGCGCATGCCGATCCGGGTGCACCTGTCGCGACAGCTCTTTCCAGCGGCGTTCGAGCGCCGTCAGGTCGAGGCTCCAGCGTCGCGGCAAACCCAGCACGGCGAACGGATCGTCGGCCCCAGCCGCGCGCGCGAGCGGGTGGGCCCGCGCGGCACGCTCACCCGGCGTTCCCACGCGCGAACGACCTCAGATCCCGAACGAGTTTCCGCACCCGCAGCGGTTCTTTTCGTTCGGGTTACGAAATCGGAACCCGTGCTCCATCAACTTCGTCTCGTAATCGAGCACCGTGCCTCGCAGGTACACGAGGCTCTTGGGATCGATCACCACGCGCACCCCGTCGAAATCGAAGACGTGATCGCGCGGCCGCACGGTGTCCGCGAACTCCATCGCGTACGAGACGCCACTGCATCCGCCGCCGCGAATCCCGAGGCGGATGGCGGCCTGCGGCGTGCCGCGCCGCTCGAGCGCCTTGCGCGCCATCTCGATCGCCTTCGGCGTCAGCCGCACCGGAGGTTGCTGCGGGGCGAGCGCTGCCTCGCCCGTCGGCACGGCCTCCGACCCCGCGATCGGCTCGGTCGCCGCGCCCGTCACCTGCCCTCGCCTCCCGCGGCCCGCGCCGCGCGCCGCTCGGCTTGCTTGCGCCGGAAGTCGGCGATCGCGCTCTTGATCGCGTCCTCGGCGAGCACCGAGCAGTGGATCTTGACCGGAGGCAGATTCAGCTCCTCGACGATCTGCGTGTTGCGGATCGCCTCGGCCTCGGT
>JANWZI010000170.1 GCA_025054695.1 Myxococcota bacterium
CTCGTCTTCGCGCCCGAGCGCGAGGTCCTGGTGCCCGACGGGATGCAGGCGTTCGTCGAGGTGCCGGCGATCGCGGCCCCGCTCGAGGGGCGTTTCCGGCCCGGCCATTTCCGCGGCGTGGCGACGATCGTGACCAAGCTGTTCGCCCTCGGCGGCCCCTGCGTCGCTCCGTTCGGACGCAAGGACTATCAGCAATGGCGTCTGGTCGAGCGACTCGCGCGCGACTTGTTTCCGCACGTCGAGGTCGTGGGCGTGCGCACCGTCCGCGAGGACGATGGGCTCGCGATGAGCTCGCGCAACCGATATCTCGACGCGACCCAGCGCGAGCGTGCACGCGGCATCGTGCTCGGATTGAGGGCGGCGCATGCGGCGTTCGCAGCGGGGGAACGGCGCGTGGAGCGACTCGAGCGTTGCGCGCGCGAGCCCGTCGAGGGTCGGTTCGACGCGATCGATTACGTCGCCGTGGTCGATCCGGAGAGCCTGCAACCGCTCGAGGGCGGCCTGGTGCGCGGGCGCGCGCTGCTCGCCGTCGCGGCGCGTTTGGGCACGACGCGTCTCATTGACAACACCGTCCTCGGCGAGGAACCGCCGCCTTGATACGGTGGCGAGGGGAGGGATGGCATCCGGCTTGGTCGTGGGGCGAACGCGGACTGCGTCTCGGTCTTCGGGTCTGACGAAGTCCGCGCCGTGCGATTAGGGCGCGTCCGAGTCGAACGACCAGCCGAGGAGCCGGGCGCGCACGCGGACCGGTTCGGGACTCGTCGCGAGCGCCAGTTCGGATTCGACGATCACGGGACCAACGTGCGGGCAGTAGGTCGTGCGGATGTGCCGACCTTCTTCGCCGCCGCGCTCCTCGACGCGCACGCACCCCTCGAACCGACCGGCAGGTACCTCGACGCGTAATCCGTCCGCGGTCACTTCGGCCGTCATGCCTCCGGGCGCAGGCCAGCGCTCCCCGCGCCGCACGGGCGCACGCAGCAGCCAGGTATCGCTCGCGACGCGGTGCAACCCCTGCGGACGCCGCTCGTAGACGACCGGGGGGCCACCGTTGTTGGAAACCTCAACGCGACGGCCGTCGTCGCGCACGACGCGCGTGACGGAGAGCGTCGGCGTGCCGGTGCCCGTATCGATATCGTACGACCAGACGTGCCCCCGCGCGAGCGGGTAGAGCACGCGCGGGTCGGTCGCATCGACGGGCGGGGCTTGTCTCGCAGTCGTTCCCGCCCCACAGCCGGTCGCTCCGATCGCGGCCGCCAGGACGGCGAGCGCACGGCCCAGGCGTGACATGCCCACCCCGGCGGCGACGCGTGGCGCCAACTTCCGGCGCAGCCTTCGAGCGCGCGCAGAGCCACGGCACGAGAGCGTCGCCGCTCGTGCTCTCGGCGTGGCGCCGCTTCGATGCACGAGCGTGCACGTATCACCGTCACGGGTCCCAGTCGAGGCCGACGCGGGTGCCCACGCGCAGCGCATGCTCGGCGGAGCCGTCGGCCGCGGCGAACCACTCGTGGCCGAGCCACAGCAGCGCGTGCGGCATCAGGCCGCGGGTCCGCAACGTCGAGAAGCCGATGCCCACGGTCGTTCGGATGCCCGGACCTTCGATGCGGGCGGAGCGCCATCGAAGCGTGGCGGCGGCCTCCACGTCGAGGACCCGCAGCCCGTCGCGCATGCGAAGCACGAGCGGCACTGCGCCGGCGAGTGTCGCCGCGACGGTTCGCGTCCCGCGTGCGTCTTCCGGGAACGCTGCGACGGCGCCGAGCTCGACGCCTGCCGCGAGCGTCGCGCGGGCACCGGCCCCGTGACCGAGCAGCGCCCTGGCACCGCCGCCCCCGCCGAGAGCCGCCCGGCCCGATCCAAGCAGCAATGCCGCGCCTCCGCCCGACTCGAACCAGACGACGAGTCGCCCCTCGTCGCCATGGACGCCCGCAAACGCCGGGTCGGGCTCGAGCCAGAAGGGGCACTCTCCGTCTTGGACGCGCTCGGCGCTTCGGCGCAGCACGGCCGCCACGCGCTCCAGGGTCAGCGCTTCGCCGACGGCCTCCAGATCGCGACCCGCCGCGAGCCAGCGCGCTCGTAGGGAGTCGGCCTCGTTCGCAAGGCGTGCCTCGACCCAGCGCAACGTTTCGAGGTGCGTCTGTTCCGGGGAGAGGCACGCGCTGCGCAGCAGGCTCGTCGAGGCTTCTTCGATCTCGACGCGATCGGAGACCCAGTCGGCGGCTGCACGTAGTTCGACGATTTTGCGGGCATCCGAGTACAGGCCGCGCGCTGCGGTCTCGGAGGGAAGGGGGGTGCATCCCGCGAGCACGAGCGGTGCGAGGCAGGCGCGATACACGCGCCATTTTCATGACTCGCAGGCGGCGTCCGTCGAGCGAGCCGCGTGCTGTGGGGATGCGCGCGGCCCACGGGCGTTGCCGCGCATGCGGCTTCGACGTCCGCGAGCGCGTTGTGAAGCGGCTGGGATCCGGCTCGGGACGCCCCTTCGAATCGGCCTCGGCCTCCGACTCGGTCTCAGGCTCCGTATCGGACTCGCACTCCGATTCGGGCTCGGTCTCGGACTCGGATTGCGAATCGGATTCGGGCGCGGGATCGAACTAGGACTTGGGCTCGGTCTCGGCCTCGGCCTCGGTCTCAGGATCCGTCTCGGACCCGGACTCCGACTCGGGCTCCGTCTCGGACCCGGATCGGGAATCGGGATCGGACACGCGTATCCGAGGGCTTGACTCTCGTCGCCGTCTCGACGGCCCCATACCGGGGACTCTGGACGTCGCGCGTCGTGCTGAGGCAGGCTCTACCAATCGTGGGTGAACGGGACTCGGGCGGCGGCAAGGGGTCGGGTCAAGGCGATCGTGGGGCCCCGACGCCGGACTCGGAGGCGGGGAGCGCGTTGGGTGTCACGCTCGATGCGCCGTTCGAGGGCACTGCGCAGTCGCAGGACCGGGGGCCGCGTCGGGGCTCCGACCGCGAGGCGGCCGATCTCGATGACGATGCGCTGGTTCCGGCGAGCACGAGCGCGAGGCCGCTTGCCGGGCCGGAGCCCGCACCGGAAGTCGCCGGCGGCACGCGCGAGATTGCGCTCGACGAGCCGCCGCGTGGCGACATTGCCGTCGCGACGCCGGCGAAGACGACGCCTCGCCACGGGCCGCGTTCGTCGCGACCGCCTCGACCCATCGACGCGCGTACGCCCCGGGTGCGGGTCGTGCTGTTCGCGCGCCTCGGTCGCTGGATCGCATTCGCGGCGCTCGTCGCCGTCGGAGTCGTGATCTGGCAGCGCTGGGTCGGGCCCTGGCTGCGACCCGTTCCCGTGGGGCGGGTTTCCGACGTGGCCCCGACAGCAGGTACCGCGTCGATCGAGCCGACCGGTGAAGACCATCCGACGCTGTACGTGCGATCGCACCCGGCGGGGGCGCGGCTCTACGTCGATGGACGACATGTCGGAACGACCCCGGCGGCGATTGGCACGCTGCAACCCGGGCGAGCGATGGTGCGCGTCGAGCTGGACGGGCACGAACCGTGGGAGCGCGAGGCGACGCTGTACCCCGGGCAGCTGCTCACGCTCGACGCGCAACTCGTGCCGTCGCGGTCACGTGAGCCGACGGGGCGCGACGTGCGCCGGCGCTGACCGGGATTGATCAGTCGAGTCGGGGGCGCGCAGCGCTGCGTCCGCATCGAGACCGAGTCCGAGTCGGGGTCCGAGCCCGAGCCCGAGACCGGGTCCGAATCAGAGCCCGAGTTCGAGTCGACGCCCGAGTCGGAGCGCGAGACCGAGCTCGAGCCCGAGTCCGAGCCCGAGACAGAGTCAGAGTCAGAGTCCGAGCTCGAGCCCGAGTCCGAGTCCGAGTCCGAGTCCGAGACCGGGTCCGAATTCGAGTCGTCGGTGCGCCGGCGTCGGTGGCGATTTGCACTGGGGTGCTCAACGCGTCGGGTCTTGCGCAAAGCCGGTGCGTCGGAGTCGGACGAGCAGACCGATGGCCGCGACCAGCACCGCGTGGAGCACGTCGGACGAGATTCGACCACGGTTCGTACGGCACGCGCACCCGCTCGCGCCTCGCGCCCTACGCGTCGGCGTGCGCGGCTCGGCCCCCGTCGCGGCTTCCAGTGCGCCCGAATCTTCGTCGAGCGCC
>JANWZI010000171.1 GCA_025054695.1 Myxococcota bacterium
GAGCTCGGACTCGGGCTCGGACTCGGACTCGGTCTCGGTCTCCGGCTCGGACTCGGACGCGGACTCCGACTCGGGCTCGGACGCGGTTCCCGAGACGGTCCCGCATTGCGCCCCCGCCACCCGCGAGGCGACGCACGACGGCTGTCGATGTGGCGGGCTCAGAGCAGAAACCGATCCCCCAACCTGAGCACGCTCAGATTGCGCCCGCGAAGGGCGCGCAGTTGCCGTTCGACGCGAGCCTGGAAAACCGGCTTGATGTGATAGAGGAGGATCGGCAGGTCGCGGGGCGCGCGAAGCTTGCGCAGCTCGGCGCGGAGGCTCGACGGCGTATGATGCCCCGAGACACGCGCCAGGCGCGCCTGCTCGTCGGGGAAGCTGACCTCCATGAGCAGCGCGCGCAGGTCGCGTTGCGCGCCGAGCACCTGCCAGAAGCGCTCGGTCGGTCCCGTATCGCCGCTGTAGGCCAGCGCCCCGCCGTCCGACGCGCGCACGACGAATCCGGCCGACTCGATGGTGTGGGTCACCAAAACCGCCGTCAGCTCGAAGCCCGCCACGCTCGCCGCTCGCTCCGGACGCAGCGGCAGCCAGCGGATGGTGGGCCCGCGCGGCGTCGGGATCCGTGAAAAGTCCGGCCAGAGCCGGTCGTTGAAGAAGTGCCGACGCAATGCGCGCAGCGTGCCCGGCGTCCCGGCGACCGTGAGCGTCGGGCCTCCCTGCTGACAGCGATTGTCCGCGAGCGAGGCCAGATCGCGCACGTGGTCGAGGTGCGCGTGGCTGACCGCGACGGCCTCGATTCGGCGCTGCTCGTCGAGCGACAGCTCGCTCGTAATGGCGCCGGCGTCGATGGCGAGCCGACCGTCGACGAGGAACGCGGAGCTTCGGTGCCTGGGCGTCTCACCGCCGTGACAGCCCAGGACGCGCAGCTCCATCAATCGGCTCCGGCCTCGCCGAAACGCGAGCGCATCTCGAGGAACTCGAGGAACTCGTGCAGCCGGCGCACGTCCGTGACGACGAAACCTTCGGGGTCGTGCTCGACCATTCGCAGGCGAACGAGTCGGTGGATCACCGGCTCGACGTGCTCGGGCTCGAGCCCGATCTCGGCGGCGAGATCCGCAACGTCGATGGGCACGAGCACCGACCCGTCGGGGCGCGCCCGCCCCCGCAGCTCGGCCTGGCGGGACAGACCCAAGATCACGCGGGCCTTCGGATCGCGGTGCATCAGGATCTCGATGAGCTCGTTGGCCGAGTCGAGACGCCGCGCGAGCTTGCGGATGAGCCGCACCGCGATCTCGGCGTTGGAGACCACCATCTGCTCGAACGTGCGCGCGTCGATGACGAGCAGGCGGCAGTCGGTGACCGCCTCGGCCGTGGCCGTGCGCGGCTTGGCGTTCAGAATCGCCATCTCGCCGAAGAACTCGCCCGGTCCGAGCAGCGCGAGTGTCTTCTCGCCACCTGCGGCGTGCTTGCGGATGCGTACCTGCCCCGACTGAATCACGTACATCGTGTTCCCGGGCTCGTCCTCGTGGAAGAGGATCGTGCCCGCGGGACAGGCGACCCCGAAGCGCGCGAAGAGCGAGTCGGCATCCGTCACGCGGACCCGCATCGTATCAGCTTCGGCCCCGGACGCGCAGTTCCCGGGATGGGAGGGCCGCCCCCGGATTCCCAGCGGAGCTCGTGGGCACCGACTCGCTCTCGGAACTGGGCTCGGACTCGGGCTCGGACTCCGACTCGGGCTCGGGCTCGGGCTCGGACTCCGACTCGGGCTCGGACTCGGTCTCAGTCTCGGACTCGGGCTCGGGCACGGACTCGGGCTCGGACTCCGACTCGGGCTCGGTCTCGGGCTCGGGCTCGGGCTCGGTCTCGGGCTCGGACTCGGGCTCGGGCTCGGAGCTCGCGCGTGCTCGCGCATCGCCGCGCTTCCTCGCATCGGGGGGTGTGCAGCCGGAAGGCGCGAAAGAACGCGTGCCAGCACACGGCGCTGTCACGGTTCTTTCGCTCCGAAGGGGGCATGCACACCCCCCTTCGGCTCGAGGCGCTGGAGCTGTTGCTCGACACCATCGCGCGCATGCGCTCGATCGTCGCGTCCATCGAATCGCTGGACCGAGATCTGGCCCGTCAAATCCGGCGCACAGCCAGCAGCGCTGCATTGAATCTCGCGGAAGCCGACGGTAGCGATCGAGGCAATCGCCGCGCACGGCTGCACACGGCCCTGGGCTCGCTGCGCGAGGCGCGCGTAGGACTGCGCGTTGCGGTGGCGTGGGGCTACCTCGACGACGTCGCGGAGGCAGAGCGTGCGCTGGACCGCGTCGCGGCGATGATCTGGGGCCTGCTGCGACGGTGAGGTGGACTCGGGCTCGGGCTCGGGCTCCGACTCGGGCTCGGTCTCGGGCTCGGGCGCCCGATCCGCCGTTGGACACGGACCTTCCACCCACGACCGCCGCGACGCACTACACTCGGCGCCCGTCGTGTCCACGTTGCGATCGTGCGCCCGGCTCGTGCCGCTTCTCGCGACGCTCGTAGCCTACGCTGCGCAGCCGGCGCGCGCCGACCGGCCGACCTCCGGCGATCCCTCCGTGCTCTCGGGCCGAACCCTCGGGCGCGGACAGAGCGTGGTCGTCGGCTGGATCGGCTGGCCGACACTCGGCGCGGGCGTACACCTCGCGCCGCGATCGACCTTCAACGTCGGGGTCAGGCTCGCGCTCGCGGCGGGCAGTCCCGTCGCCGGTTTGGCCACGGCAATCGGCGCGCAACTCGCGCTTCCGTTGCGCCTGCACCTCGTCGGTCGCGAGCGGCTCGACGTGGCCCTCGCACTGGAGCCGTCGGTCGTCTTCGGCGAGGGCGCCCTCGCCGGCCAGCGCGGCACGTTCGCCGACGATTCGGCCCTGTGCGCCGGCTCGTTCGCCGGGCTGCTCGCCGGCTTGCGCGCGAGCGAGGCGGCCACGGTAGCCCTCGGCGTAGGCGCCGAGGCGTACGTGCTGCACGTGCTCGACGCGGTGGGTCCGGGCACCGATCTCGCTGGCACGGCGCTCGTCTCAGCCGGGATCGAGGTGCTCGTCGCGCGCGACACGCTGCTGTTCGCCGAGGTGCGCGGCGGTCTCGCCTTTGCGCCTGCTTCGCTGTTCGACGGCCACGGCATCGCGCGGCTCGCCTTGGGCGCGGCCTACGCCCTCTGAACGGTCGTGCGCGCGACGAGGCGACCGACGCGAAATGAGCGCAAAGCCGCCAGCCCGCGGCGTCATCTCGGCCCGTCCCACTCCGTCGTTTTCCGTGACTCCCATGCACCGCGAACCGTCGAAAGCTTGCAGCGTTCGCTTCGGGAGGCTCTGCACACGGTCCGTGCCCTTGCGCCGCCCGCCGGCTTTGCGCAGCGCACGGACGAGCTCGGCATCGCGCTCGAAGCGCGTGCCGTCGAAGCGCTCGGCCTGCACCTCGCGATGCTGCTCGAGGCGAACCGCGCGTTCAATCTGACTGGCATCGACGACCCCACCGAAGCCTGGCATCGGCTCGTCCTCGACTCGCTGTCGCTGCTGCCTTCGATGGGCGACCTCGCCGCCGGATCGCGGCTGCTCGACGTGGGAACCGGCGGCGGATTTCCTGGCCTGGTGCTCGCCGTCGCGCGGCCCGATCTGCGCGTCAGTTTGCTCGAAGCGACCGGCAAGAAGGTCGCATTTCTGCGCACGTGCGTCGAACGGCTCGGGCTGGCCTCATCGGTGTGCGTGCTTCACGGACGGGCCGAACAGTTGCGGCGTGGCCCGCTCGGCGGCTCCTTCGACGTTGTTGTCGCCCGCGCCCTGGCCGCCCTGCCGCGCGCCCTCGAGTGGACCGTTCCGTTCGCCAAACCGGGCGGCCTCGTGCTGCTCGTCAAGGGCGCCCGCGCGGACGAGGAACTGCGCGCGGCCCGGCAGCGACTCCAGCGATCGGGCGCGGGGCACGAGCGCACCCTCGCGACGCCCACGGGCCGCATCGTCGTGCTCCGGCGCACGCACGCCGCGATGGCGTCCCGGTCGCTCCCGTCGGCGAGCCAATCGAACTCGGTCTCGGACTCGGGCTCGGTCTCGGACTCCGACTCGGACTCGGGATCG
>JANWZI010000172.1 GCA_025054695.1 Myxococcota bacterium
CGTTTCACGCTCACCGTCTCGACGGATGTCGTCGACCGCGATGGACGGGCGCTGGACCAGAGCGCCGCGCGCGAAGGGCTGCAACCGTTCACGCGAAGCATCGCGCTGCGCTGCGACGGGCGCCCGTGACGGCGGCGGTTCGGTCGCGGGCCACGGTTGCAGGGCCGGGCTCGAAGGGGACCCGCGGTCTGCGATGCGCGCCCATCCGTCAGACTCCGGGATGCACGGGGCTCGGGGGTCGCTCGCACGCGCGCTCGAGCGCCGCGCGCATCGCCTCGAGTGGCGCCGGCCGGCCCGTCCATCGCGCGAACGTTGCGGCGGCCTGGTGCAGGAGCATGCCGAGACCGTCGATGGTGCGCAGCCCGCGCGAAGCGGCCGCGACCAGCACCGACGTCCGCCGTGGGCGATAGACGGTCTCGACCACGATGGCGTCGGAACGGAGGGCATCGAGCCCGAGCGCCCGGACGAACGCCTCTGCGTCACCCGATCCCTCGACCGTCGCGCTCGTCGCCTGCACGAGGAGCGACGCGTCCCGCATCGCGTCGTGCCGATCGTCGCCGAGCGCCGCGACGTCGACGGGACCGGTGATGCCGCGGCGCGCCAGGTCCTCGACGAGAGCCGCAGCCCGTTCGATCCGACGCGCGACCACGGTCACGCGACCGGCACCATCGGCCAGCAGCGCCGCGACGGCCGCGCGCGCGACACCTCCGGCGCCGACGACGACGGCCGCCCGCGAACGGAGGTCGATGCCGTGCTCCGCGAGCGACGTTCGCAGCCCCTCGACGTCGGTGTTGCCTCCGACGAGCCGGTCGCCCTCGCGCGTTACGACGTTGCACGCGCCCAGCCTGGCGGCGGCAGGCTCGAGCGCGTCCAGCCACGCGGTGATGCGCTCCTTGCAGGGCGCGGTGACGTTGACGCCGGCGATGCCGAGCACACGCAGCCCACGCACCGCCTCGTCGAGCCGCTCCGGCGCGACTTCGAAGCGGGCGTAGACGGCGTCCAGTCCGCGTGCGTCGAACGCGGCTCGGAACATCGCGGGAGAGAGCGAATGGGCGACGGGCCAGCCGAGCACGCCGTACAGCGCGGTCACTCCAGGTCCCTCGTGTCCGGTTGCCCACGAACGGCCTCGACCCGCGCGTCCAAACGCCCCTCGGCGAGCACGATCTCGAGCGCATCGCCGACCCGTGCGTCCCGCGCCCGCGTCAGGGCGCGTCCCGTGGGCACGTGCAAGGCGATGGCGTAACCGCGTCCCAGTACGGCGAGCGGCGAGAGCGCGTCCAGCCGGGCGGCGAGCGCACCCAGGCTCGCCCGTGCGTGCGCGAGTCGCGCGCTCAGCGCGGCGCGCAGTCGCTCGTGGAGTCGAACAGTCGTCGCGCGGTGGCGTGCGAGCGTCGCGCGGGGATCGCGCTGCGCGAGCCTTCGGCCGAGCGCCCCGAGCCGATCGCGACCCTCGCGCAGTCGCGTCCGCATCGCCCGTTCGAGGCGACGGCCCAGCGCGCGCAGCGGCTCGCGGAACGCGCGCAGCGCCGCACGCGGATCGCGCAGACGGCCTGCGACGCGTTGCAGCGCAGCGCGCTGGCGGTCGATGCAGCGCTCGATGCCGCGAATCAGTCGGACGCGCAGTCGCTCGAGCTCCGAGCGCAGCGCGCGCGCGTCGGGCACCGCGAGCTCGGCCGCGTTGCTCGGCGTCGCAGCGCGCACGTCGGCCACGAGGTCGGCCACCGTCGTGTCCGTCTCGTGCCCGACGGCGCTGACGACGGGCACGGGACAGCGGGCGATCGCACGCGCGACGAGCTCCGTGTCGAAGGCGGCCAGTTCGTCTGCGGCGCCTCCGCCACGGCCCACGATGACGACGTCGATGCCCTCGACCTGCGCGATGGCGTCCAGCGCGCGCGCGATGGACTCCGGCGCCTCCGCCCCCTGCACGCGGCAGTCCGCCACGACGATTCGCATCGGACAGCGTTCGCGTGTCACGCGGAGAATGTCGTGGATGGCGGCCCCGCCCAGGCTCGTGACCACGCCGACCGCGCGGGGCAACCGAGGCAGCGGTCGTTTGCGCTCCTTGGCGAGCAGCCCCTCCTGCATGAGCTGCCGCAGCAAGCGCTCCACCCGGGCGGCCCGATCGCCGGCCCCCGCCTCGAGCAGCGCGCGGGCGACCAGTTGCAATCGCCCCCCCTGCGGCCAGTAGGTGAGCTTGCCACGAGCGCGTACCCTGCGTCCCTTCTCGATCGGCGGACGGCCGCGGACGACTTCGCCCCGAAACAAAGCACAGTACAGCTTGGCCGGCTCCTCGGGATCCGAAAGCGTGAAGTAGATGTGGCCCGCAGTGGAGACGCTGACGTCGGTGATCTCGCCCTCCACCCACACGTCCGGCCAGCTCGCCTCCAGCCCCGCCTTCAACAGCCTCGCGAGCTGCGCGATGCGGAACGGCGTCTCGGCGTCGCGCCCCAGTTCGCCGACCGCGGTGGCCGGTTCGGTGCTCACGCAGCGGCCACTATGCCATCGTGAGCGCGCTCCCCGAAACCGGCATCGCGTCCTCGCGGTCGTCGCGGTCGACTGGTGGGCCGTTGCGTGCGAGAGTCGAGGCCAAGGGGCCCGGTGACCCTACCGGCGATGCCGCCGGCTCCACGTCTCGACGATGCCTCTGTACGTTGTCGGGCTCGGCAGCAACCTCGGCGACCGTCGCGCGGCCATCGAGGCCGCCCTCGAGCACCTCGAGGGCGGTGTGCCGGGTTGCCGGATCGAGGCGCGCTCGCGATTGTGGGAAACGGTTCCCGTCGGCGGACCGGACGGGCAGCCGCTCTATCTGAACGCCGCCGTCCGACTGCGTACCCGTGAGGAGCCGGCGGTTCTTCTCCAGCGTTGCCACGCCATCGAGCAGGCGCTCGGTCGCAACCGTAGCGGGGAGGCGCGCTGGGGGCCGAGGACCCTCGACATCGACCTGCTGTGGTGGGATGGCCACCCGATCCGCACCGCGTCGGTCACGCTGCCGCATCCGCGACTGCTGGAACGCGCGTTCGCGGTCGTGCCCGCGTGCGAGGTGCTCGACCACCCTCCGGAGACCTTGCGCCGCGCGGCGGCGCGCGCCGGGGAGCCGGGCCGCGCCGTCTCGTGGAGCGGCCGACGTGACGTTGAGCGGTCCGCCGACCGGCGTTAGGATGCCCGCCGTTCCGGAGGTCGGATGACCGACACGCGCAAGGACAAGCGCGCACCCGTCGCGCTCAAGGTGCGATTCAAAAGCGCGACCGTGGACGAGTTCATCGAGCAGTACTCGAAGGACATCTCCCGCGGCGGGATGTTCATCAAGAGCCGGTCGCCGATGTCGGTCGGAACGCTGCTCAAGTTCGAGCTGCTGCTGAAGGACGAGACGCGCATCATCCACGGCGTCGGTCGCGTCGTCTGGAAGCGAGAGGCCTCCGAATCGACGGGAGAGGACCAGCCGCCCGGCATGGGCATCAAGTTCATCAAGATGGACCCAGCCAGCCGGGCGCTCGTCGATCAGATCGTCGCACAACGGCATGAATCTCCGGGAGAATTCGAAAGTGGCTCCGACGCCGATTCGGCCGGGCCGCAGCCGACGGTGCAGCCCGCGTCGTTCTTCCCGACGACGTCCGCGCCCCAGGATCTGCCGCCGCCGGAAGACCGCACGCAACTGCGCCACGTCAACGAGTTCATCGCGAGCGCGCTCGCTGGCGCGGACGACGCTGCCGCGGAAGAGGCGGCGCGCCGCGCCGAGGAATCACGCCGGCGCGCTGAGCAAGCGGAGCGCGACCGCCTTGCAGCCGAACGAGCTGCAGCCGAGCGGGCCGAGCAGGAGCGCCTCGCGGCGGAACGAGCCGCGGCCGAGCGAGCCGAGCAGGAGCGCCTCGCGGCGGAACGAGCCGCGG
>JANWZI010000173.1 GCA_025054695.1 Myxococcota bacterium
CCGCCTCCCGCGCGCCTTGCCACGGCGGATGTCGAGCCGTGCCACGTACACGAGGGCGAGCCACGACGCCATCCACGCCGCCCACGGGCTCGGCGTCGGCACAGGACCCGTCGCCGCACAGCCTCCCTCGTCACGCGGCGCGGGTCGGACGGTCGTCGCGCCGCCCCCCCCCCGCGCCCCCCGTCGACGGCCCGCGAACCCCCGCGGGCCAGGCCTGCGCGCGTCGCAGTCGGTCGTGCACCGCGGCCCGTCGTCAACGGGCTCGCACGTGCCCTGCAAGCACTCGGCGTCGTCGGTGCAGCGACCGCCGAGAACGACGCGCCCCGGCGGCGGGCGGCACCATCCCTCGGCGCAATTCCATCCGTCGGGACAAGCCCCGTCGGTCGTGCACGGATGCGTGCAGTAGCGGGCCGAATCCGCTCCGTCGCACGAATCGCCCGTCAAACAGTCCTCGTCGACCAGGCAGGGCCGTCCCGTCGGCGATCGCGGGCCGTACGCGCAACTGCCCGCGCGGCAATGAAAGCCCGCCGGGCAGGCGACGTCCGTGTCGCACGGGACCGTGCAGTAGCGACGAGCGGGCTCCTCGAGGCAGCGGCCCGAAGCGCACTCCCCGTCGCCCGTGCACGGCTCGCCGAGCCCGCGTGGGCCTACGACGCGACGGGCCTCGACACACGCGCCGCAGCTTGCGCTCGAACCCACGCACACCTCGGCCTGCGCACAGTGACCCGCGCCGGGCTCGCACCGATCGAGACAGCGCCGCACGCCGTCGCCGGGATCGACGCACGCGAACGCGACGCAGTCGGTGTCGCGTTCACAGCGCGCACCCAGACGCCCCGAGCCCGCCGCCCCCGGAACGCACAGCCCTCCGCAGCCCTCGTTCGGGGTGCAGTACTGACCGGAAACCTCCGCGCGCCCCGCGCCGAACGGCAAGTCGAACCCATCGCAGCCCGCGTGCGCGAGCACCGCGTCGCAGCGCCGCGTGCAGATGCGACCGGCCGGCGTCTCGGCGCACACCGCGGGCCGCTCGAGCGGCGCGTAGCCCTCCGGCAACTGCGCGAACGCGCACTCGTCGTCGCGGGTGCACGGCTCGCCCGGCGCCCGGCACCCTTCATCGACCGTTCCGTCGCAATCGTCGTCGAGCGAGTTGCACCGTTCCTCGCCGCTCGCGGGGCACGCGCCGACCGAGCGCAGCACCGAATCGATGAGCGGGAGGAACGGCTCGACGGCGTTGTAACCATCGGCGCGGCTCGGACAAGCGCCCGCGTCTCCGAACGAGGCCACGCCGAACACCTCGCGCTGCGGCAGGTCCTCGGCGATGGCCGGGCCACCCGAATCCCCGCTGCAGATGGTGGCCGCGGTGAACAGCACGCCGCCCCGGTACGCCATGATGGTCGACTCGCGCGAGCGCTTGACCCCCGCGCTGCCCGTCTCCGTTAGACCGAAGCCGACGGCGCGGAAGGGCCGCGCGACGCGCCCGGCCGGCGGCCCGCGATGGACCGCGATCGGCTCGACGTCTTCGACCGGATCGCGCAGCACGAGCAGGCCGATGTCCACGCCGACCAGTGCCCCCGCGATGCCCGTCACCGGATCCTGCGTGTACGCGCCGGGCGTCGCCACCGCTTCGGCGACGCGCACCTCGCGAAGATCGTCCGTCCGCCAGCCCAGGCCCACGGTCAGCGTCGATGCCGGATAGGGCCGCTCCGCGCCCGGACCCTGGACGCAGTGCTTCGCGGTCAGCACGACGCGCGGGTGGATGAGCGTGCCCGTACATCCCGTCACGCCTCCCAGAACGCGCACCGCGACGACGGCCGGCTCGCCGCGCTCGACGTCGCCCATGACGATGGCGTCGGCGCGCGACCCGACGGCCGGCGCCTCGCATCCCGCCGCCGCGAACAGAATGGCCATCGCGCCCGCCCGGCGCGTATCCCTTCGCAGCAACAGGGCCTGCACGCCCCGCATTGTCGCGCGCGCACGGCTCGCGGCAACGCAGCCGTCGAACAGACAGCGCCCGCGTCGCGCTCGGGGCCGACAATCGTTATGATGATGTCGTTGTATCGTGTGCGCGCGATTCCGGTCGTAGTGCTCCTGGCAGCAGGATGCATGCTGGACCGCGCCGGACTCGGTACCGCGCGTTTCGATTCCGGTGGCGGGACCGACGCAGGCACGCAGGACGGATTGGCGGCGATCGACGCCACCGACGACGGGCCGCCGCGCCCCGATGCCCCCGAAACGGACGCGACCGACGAGCGCGCCGCTTCGACGGATGCGCGGCCCACGGACACCGGCACCGACGACCGCCCGGCGCCCGTGGACACCGGCGCGGATGGGCGTGACGTGGGCATCGACGGCGGTCCATCGTGTCCCGCCGCGAGCTGGTGCGACGGCGATCAGCTCGTGCGGTGTGCCTCGGGCGTCGAAACGCGTCAGAGCTGCCCCCTGGGCTGCATGGTGGAAACGGGCGGACGCGCGACGTGCGCTCGGCTCGTACCGAGCAACGTCGGCGATCGGGTCGAATGGACTGCGGCAAGCTTCGATCTCGACACGGCGGCCTGGGCGACGACGGGCAAGAGCATCGTCTTCGAGACCGACACGGGCCGCATACGGGTCTGCGATGCCCCGAACGTGTACGACGGCGTGGGCTGCAGCTTGGTGCGAGAGGCGGGCACGGGCTGCTCGATGTCGCCGTGCTACTTTCAGCTCTCGCCCACCGGCACCCCCGGATCCGAGCTCGGGGTATTCGCAATGCGCAGCTTGCGCGTCGCGTCGGGTACGGTCCTGACGGGCGTGGGCATGCGGGCGCTCGTGCTGCTCGTCGCGGGCGACGCGACAATCGAGGGCCGCATCGAGGTGGGTGGCGGCCGAGATCCGAACGACCGACAGAGACCGGGTCCGGGGGGATTTGCGGGTGGTGGCAACGGAACGCGCGGAGGGGGGCCCGGCGGAGGGGCGCCGGGCGCGCCACGTGGCAGTTATGAAGACGGCGGAGGCGGAGGGGGCAGCTTCGGCGGACTCGGGGGCCGCGGGGGTAATGTGGGGATGGGTTCGGAGACGGGCGGTCCTGCCGGCATGACGTACGGGGCCACGTCGCTCGTACCTCTCGTTGGAGGCTCCGGGGGCGGAGGCGGGGCGCGAAACGGCGCGGGCAGCGGCTTCGGCGGCGGTGGTGGCGGCGCGCTTCAAATCAGCGCTGGCGGGCAGATCGAGGTGACCACAGGCGCCTGCATCAACGCCGGCGGAGGCGGCGGAGGCGGTGGAGGCAATGGAGGCTCGGGTGGGGGCGGAGGTTCGGGCGGCGCCGTTCTGTTGGAAGCACGGGAGGTATCGGTCTCGGGAACGCTTGCCGCCAATGGAGGCGCCGGAGGACAGGGTACGCGGGAGTGGTCCTCAGCGTCGGGGAACGGTGCCAGTGGACGAGCCGGTGACTGCTCGCCGATTCCCGCGCCCGGCACGATGGATGAGATGTCCGGCGCCGGGGGAGGCGCCGGCAGCGGACTGATGGGGATGGGGGTCTCCGGTTCCGGGGCACGTACGAACGGCGGTGGCGGCGGCGGTGGGGGCGGGCGAATTCGCATCAACACGCTCTCCGGCTCCGTGGAGATCGACGACACGACCCTGCTATCGCCGAACGCCGCCAGTGGCCTGTTCACGACCGGCACGCTGAGCCTCGCGCCCGGATCCTGACTCTGTGCGGTGTGCCGCCGCGTCGTGGCCGCTCGCTGGAGCCCGAACCGCAAGTCGAGCTCTGCGGAACGTCACGACCCCCGCGCTGCCGCCCGCGGCCGCGCGTGCTAGCCT
>JANWZI010000174.1 GCA_025054695.1 Myxococcota bacterium
GCGAAGACCTTCCGGACGTCCGGAGTCTCGTCGCCGTTGATGTCGTACTCGGCCTCCTCGCGCCCGGGCTGGCGCGCGTCACAGCGCCCGGCATCGTCCCGCTGTGCCGCTCCGGAGGTGCCGCCGAGCGACCGCGAACGCTCGTGCGCGGCCGTCCGGGACGCCGACCCCTCGCCGCGCCCTCGGGCGCCACCGCATCCACCCGCCAGCATCGCGAGCACGAGCAACCCCGCCGCACCCCTCACGACCCACCTCCGTCCCCTGCGCCCGGGGCTCCGCCGCCCTGCGACCCGGACCCGGTCGCGGCACCGCCTCCCGCATGCCGGCCTCCCGCCGAAGCGCGGGCGCCGGCGTCGCACCGATACGGCTCCTCGGCCGGTGCATCGTGGGCGGCGGGATCGATGGGATCGCTCCGGTCGGGCCGTCCATCGCGGTCGGTGTCCTCGCGCACCTCGGCGAGCCTGCCGTTGCGGAAGATCTCCCACCGTTCCGCGCGCCCGTCGCCGTCGTCGTCGTAACGCGCCTCGACGACGACGCCGTTTTCGAACCGCTCCCACGAATCGACGCGCCCGCGCCGGTGACGCGTCCGCTCGGCCCGCGCGACGAACCCGCCCTCGCACCACAGCCACGTATCCACCCGCCGGTCGAAGTTGGCGTCCACCTCACGACGCGCGACGCGTCCGTTCTCGAAGTAACTGACCTGGTCGAGCAATCCGTCGAAGTCGAAGTCGTGCTCTTCGCGCACCACCGTCACGCCGTCGGCGGCGTAGACCCTCGTCACGTCGGGCCGACCATCAAAGTCGAGGTCGACGACGGTGCACGTGCGCCGTCCACCCTGCTCGACGTGGCGCAGGTCTGGCCGCCCGTCGCCGTTGACGTCGGCCGCCGGTCCGCCCCCGCTGCACTCGGTTGGCGTCAGAACCGTGGCCGCGCGGCCCTCGACCTCGGCTTCGCCCGGCTGGGAGCGGGAGCCCCGACCGCGAGAGCCCCCGCATCCCCAGAGAAGACCGCAAAGAGCAAGAAACACGAAGGATATTCGCAGCTTGTCCATCAATCTCGATGCCCCTTGCTCCCCGTTCGGCCTCGGCCGTCGCAGCATAGCCGGGTAGCCCGCAGGGCGGCAAGCCTCCAAGATGCCAAAAAACCAAGTAAAGTCGAGAAGCCATCGTTTGACATGGCGTCGCATGACGGCTACGTTCAGCACGCTGCAGCCGCCATGGCCCGCAAAAAGATTTCGACGACCATCTACATCACGCCGGAGCAGAACGAAAAGCTCAAGCTCCTGCACGATCGCACCAAGGTGCCGGTGGCGGTCTACATCCGCGAGGGGATCGATCTGGTCCTCGAGCGCCACGGCGAGCAATTGCCGGGGCAGCTCACGCTGGACTCGGTGACCAAGCGTCGCAAGTCGGGCTGATCGCGGAACGCTACCGGCGACGCTGCGGCGCGCGCTGGCACGTGCGCGTCCGGCTGCCATGATGCCGGCACGACCGACCGAGGCGCCGCTCGATGCCTTTCGATCCCGCCCGCATCCGCAACTTCTCGATCATCGCGCACATCGACCACGGCAAGAGCACCCTGGCCGACCGCATTCTCGAGCGCACCGGCGCCCTGAGTGAGCGCGAGCGCGTCGAGCAGTTCCTCGATCGCATGGACATCGAGCGCGAGCGGGGCATCACGATCAAGGCGCAGGCGGTCCGGCTGCGATACCAGGCGCGCGACGGCCACGAGTATCGCCTTCATCTGATCGACACGCCGGGCCACGTCGACTTCAGCTACGAGGTGAGCCGCTCGCTGGCCGCGTGCGAGGGGGCCCTCCTCGTCGTGGACGCGACGCAGGGCGTCGAGGCCCAGACGGTCGCCAACGCCTACCTCGCGGTCGACAACGACCTGACCATCGTTCCCGTTCTCAACAAGATCGATCTGCCGGGCGCCGATCCGGAACGCACCCGCCGCGAGATCGAGGAGATCGTCGGGCTCGACGCGAGCGCCGCGATCGAGGCGAGCGCCAAGGTCGGCCTCGGAATCGACGAGGTGCTCGAGGCCGTCGTCACGCGGATCCCCGCACCGCGCGGACGTTGCGACGGACCGCTGCGCGCCCTGATTTTCGACAGTTGGTACGACAGCTACCGGGGCGCCGTCGTCCTGGTGCGCGTGGTCGACGGGACGCTGCGCCGCGGGATGCGCATCCGCCTGATGGCGACGGGCGCCGAGCACGAGGTGACCGAGATCGGGGTGTTCGACCCGCACCCGAGCCCGCTCGACGAGCTCGGACCCGGCGAGGTCGGCTTCTTCGCCGCGAGCATCAAGTCGATCCGGGACACCAAGATCGGCGACACGGTCACCGAAGCGCACCCGGCGCGGCGCGCCCCCGAACCGCTGCCGGGCTTCCAGGAGCTCAAGCCGATGGTGTTCTGTGGAGTCTTTCCCACGGACAGCGCGCGCTACGCGGAGCTGCGCGAAGCGCTCGACCGGCTGCACCTCAACGACAGCGCGTTCGTCTTCGAGCCGGAGACGAGCGAGGCGCTCGGCTTCGGCTTCCGGTGCGGATTCCTCGGCCTGCTGCACATGGAAGTCGTCCAGGAACGGCTCGAGCGTGAGTACGACCTCGATCTGGTGACCACCGCGCCCAGCGTCGTCTACCGCGTGCACACCCGCCGCGGCGGGCTCGTCGAAATCGACAACCCCGCGCGCCTGCCCGAAGCGGGAGAGATCGAGCGTATCGAGGAACCCTTCTTCCGCGTATCCATTCACACACCGGCCGAGCACATCGGCGCCGTGCTGCGGCTGTGCGAAGAGCGCCGGGGCATCCAGAAGGACATGCGCTACGTCTCGCAGCGCCGCGTCATCATCACGTACTTGCTCCCACTCGCCGAGATCGCCTTCGACTTCTTCGACCGCCTCAAGACCGTCAGCCGCGGCTATGCCTCGATGGACTACGAGCTCGACGGCTACCGCGAAAGCGACCTCGTCCGCCTCGACATGCTCGTCAACGGTGAACGGGTCGATGCGCTCAGCGCCATCGTGCATCGGAACAAGGCCTACGCGCTGGGCCGGGCCCTCGCGCTCCGCCTCAAGGAGATCGTGCCGCGGCAGCAGTTCGAGGTGGCCATTCAGGCCGCCGTCGCGGGCCGCGTGATCGCGCGCGAGACCGTGCGGGCGCTGCGCAAGGACGTCCTCGCCAAATGCTACGGCGGCGACGTGACGCGCAAGCGCAAGCTCCTCGAGAAGCAAAAAGAGGGCAAACGCCGCATGAAAGCGGTCGGCAGCGTGGAGATCCCCCAAGCCGCCTTCCACGCGATTCTCAAGGTCGAGCCGTGATCGCCCCGATGGCGCCCCGAGCCCACTCGCCGAGGCCAGCCACAACGCGCGTCGCGCTCGGAGCCCGAGCCGCAGTCCGAGCCGAAGTCCGAGCCCGAGCCGGAGGCCGACCACGAGACGGAGCCCGATCCCGAATCCGATCCCGACTCCGAATCCGAGACCGAGTCCGAGTGCGAGCCCGACCCTTCCCTCACCGTGCGAAAAACGCCCGGATCTCGTCGGCGCGGTCGAGGGCGTCGCGGCGGCCCAGCTCGATGAGGCGGCGGGCGAAGCTCGCGTCGAAGAACAGGAACGAGGCGAAATCGGCCTCGAGCGTCCGGTCCAGTTGCGCGGCCCGGCGCAAGAGCTGCTCGACGAGCCATCCGCCCCGCTCGGAGCGCGACCTGTCGGCGAGCGTCGCGCCCGCGATGCGACCGATGTCGCCCGATGGCCGGAACGCCAGCGTG
>JANWZI010000175.1 GCA_025054695.1 Myxococcota bacterium
TCGTCGAGACGCTGAGCCCCCAGGCCGCGCTCGATCAGCGCATCGCGGCCGACCTGCGGGAAACGGCGGCGCGCTGCACGATTTCCGTGGCGCCGGGATCGACCCACGAAGCCGTCGTACGCGCCGCGGCCGTGTTGCTGGTGTTCGTCGCCTCCACCCTCGCCATTCGAGCCGGCCACCGCAGGCTCGTCACGGGTGCGGCCATCGCCTCCGTCGTGCTCGTAGCGGTCGTGGGCCTGCTGCACGCCGCGGCAGCGGCCCGTGACCTATGGGGTCTGTACACCCCCCGGCACGCGAAGCCCGCTCTGCTCGCACCGCTGCTGAATTCGAACAACCTCGCCACATTCTTGCTCCTCGGCCTGCCCGCGTTGTGGTTCCGCGCAATCGACGCCCCTGCGCTAGGTCAGCGCGTGGCCTGGGGAAGCTGCGCCGTGCTCGTCGTGCTCGCGGTCGTCCTTTCCCAATCCCGTGCGGGCCTGGCCGCGCTCGCCCTCCAGAGCATCCTCGTCGTCGCCACCGTTCGCGCGGGGCGCGCGGATGGACGTGCGACGAATCGGCTCAGCGTGGTGGCGAGTCTGGCGGCCGGGGCGGTCGTGTGGGTCGCCCTCGGTCCACTCGAGCCCCGCTACGACGCGAGCACCGCGAAGCTCGACCTGCACGCCCACGCGCTCGATCTCGCGCTCCAGGCCCCTTGGGTGGGCGTCGGCCTCGGAGCGTTTTCCGCGGCGTTCGCCCGCCACCACGGCTCGACCGTGCGCTTCGAGCACGCGGAGAATTTCCTGCTCGACGCGGTCGTGCAGCGCGGTCTTCCGCTGACCGTGGTCACCCTCGGCGCGATGATCGCGGGCATCGCCCTCGCCGTGCGCGCCCACCGTCGGGCCTCGACCACGCGACGTGCGGCGGCGCTCGGACTGCTGGGTACCCTGGCGGCCTCCTGGTTCGACTTCGCGCTGCAGCTGACCGGCCCCGCGGTCGTGGCGGCATGCTGGCTCGCCCTGCTCGTCGGCGACGGGCGCCCCTCGCATGGGCGGTCGTCGCCGCCGAGCCGAGCGTTGCGCGGCGCCACGTTCGGCGTGCTCGCGCTCGGGGTGGCGCTCGTGGCCATCCTCGCGCCCGGGTTGCAGGCACGTTCGCTCGACCAGGCGCTGCGGCACGTCGAGCAGCTGTTGCGCGCGGGTGCCCACGGGGAGGCCCTCGCGCGCGTGCGCTCCGCGCTGCACGAGTATCCCGCCGAGCCCGCGCTCTACTTGCTCGGAGCGGCGGCCGCCGCGGCGCGCCACGATCCGAAAACGGCCCACTACCTCAATCGCGCGATGAACCTCGCCCCGGGATGGCCTGGCCCGCACGAACTGGCCGCCACGTGGCTCCAATCCCTCGGGCGCTACGACCAGAGCATCGCCGAGATCCGCCAGGCGGCCCTGCGCGACCGGCGTCGCATCCAGCCGCTGCTCTGTCGGGTGATGCGTCGCATGCCCGACGTGGAGACCGCCGTGCGGGCCGCGCCGAACGGAGAACGGGACGCCGACGCGCTGCAGCGGGCTGCCGGGTGCCTGTCCCTCGAACACCCGACCGCGGTCCGGCTCGACGAGATGGCCCTCGCCGCGGATCCGGCCTCGGGACGATCCCGCGCACGTCAGGCGAGACGGCTCACGGCCGCCCACCGACCCGACGAGGCCGTCGCCCTGCTGCGCGCGCGGCCGGCGCACGTCCGAGCCACGGTCGACGAGACGCTCGCGCTCGCCGAGGCCCTCGAACGCATGGGCAAGGCCGACGAGGCCCGGGCCGCGCTGACGGCCGCCGCGGTCGGTCGGGAGCGGGGCCGCCTGTTGCGCGAGCGGGCGCGCATCGAGGCTCGCACGGGCGACGTCGGGGCGATGCGCGCGACGATCGAAGAGCTGCGCGCGGCGGCTGGGAGCCGCCCCGAGCGCGTCGCCGAGGTCCTCCGATTCGGCGCCGATCTCGAGTGGAGCCTCGCTCACGCGGGCCGTGCCATCGCGATGCTCGAGGAGGCCCAGCGCCTCTCGCCCTCGGCGGCGACGCTCCGACGCATCGCCACCCTCGCCGAGCGCATCGGGGACCGGCCCCGCGCCTATCGCGCCCTGCTCGCCCTGCGACGTCTCGAGCCGCACGACGAACGCCACCACGAGGCCCTGAGGCGCCTCGAGGCCGCGATGCGCGGAGCGACGCCGTGAGCGATCCGTCCCGTGCGCCGGGGGGACGCGACCGGAGTCGTCGCTCACCTGCGACAACCCGTCGTTGCCGGCCAGAGCCGACGACGCGTAGGCTGTCGAGGATGCAGCACGGCTCCCATCGCGTGCGGGTTTCGATGTCGCGCCGAACGTTCGTACGGGTGATGGGGTGGGCCTCGATCGGGTTCGTCTCGACGAGAACGACCGGCTGCGGATCGGGCACGCGTCGTGGCACGCAACCGCCCCCGTCGACCCACGACCGCCCCGCCCGGCGCCCCGTGGGCCACGAAGCGGTGCTGCTTTCCTGAAACGTCGTGGCGGTCGTGGACGTGCTCGACTGGGTCGACGCGCTCGCCGGGCGCGGACGGCTGCCGCGCGGTGCGGCCACCGATCCGGATCTCGACGTGACGCCCCTCGTCCAGCAGATCGTCGACCGCGGTGACGTCGTGCGCCTGCGCGAACGGCGCGACGGATCGGGACGGATCGTGCCGTGGCGGATCCGAAACCTGGTGCCGCGCTCCCGCGTGCCGGGGCATCGATCGCAGGGCGCCGTCTTCGTCTGCGACGGCGCGCGCGTGCTCGTCGGTTCGGGTAGCCCGGCGCACTGGATTTTGCACGCGCGGGGCGGCGCGCTCGAGGGGCTGACCGTGTCCGGTGGCACGTGGGGACCGGGAAGCCGAGGCGTGCTCCGACACGTCAAGACGCCCGGCGCGTACGGGTCGGTCAACCGCGCGAGCTTCGAACGAATGCGCGTGGTCGGTTGCGCGCGCGGTTTCCATCTGGGATCGGCCAACGGCTGCCACTGGCGCGCCTGCAGCTTCGACGCGATCGGCGAGGCGGCGATCCACCTCGGCGCGGACGGAGACGACCCGCTGCTCTCGGGCAACGTGCACGCTTGCCGCATCGAGCACTGCGCGTTCCGCGACGTCGGCGGCAGTCGGTCCGGGCTCGCCGCCATCTCGCTCGACGCGCCGCGGAGCGCGCGGCCGCGTTCCAAGCTGGCGATCGCGATCAGCGGATGCGTCTTCGACGCGCTCGAGGTACCCGCCGTCGCGGTCCGCGGAGCGATACGGTGTCTGTCCATCGACGGATGCTGGATGGGGCCACGCACCGTCGCCCCCCACGTCCGCCTCGAGTCGGGCGCCTCGCACGCGCGCGCGGTCCACGTGCGCGACGGCGTCTGGGCAGGCCACGGCCGGCCCGTCGTCGTGATCGACGGCGGGACGACGCCTCCGACGGCGGCGCCGGCCGCGAACGACGGCGCCAATCCATGGCCCTGATCGACGTGCTCGCCGCGTCGCCGGGCGCGACGCGAGACGACCCTACCCACGATTTTTCCGCCCTCCTGCGCGACATCCTGACCTCGGGCGACGGAGCGTTCCTGCCGCGTCGCACGGCCCCAGACGGCTCGCGGCCGCTCGCCTACCGCTGGAAGGCAGTGCCGCTCGTCGACGACGCGACGATCGTGTGCGAGAGCGCGCACGTTCGCATCGAACCGCTCGCACCGGGCGAAGCGCTCTTCGTAGCCGCCGCCCCGCGCCTCGAACGCGCCCTCGTGCGATCCGGGCGCTGGGG
>JANWZI010000176.1 GCA_025054695.1 Myxococcota bacterium
ACGCGAGATCGGTCGCACCGACGCGCTCGGTACGTGGCGCGGCGCCCTTGACGACGGAGAGCATCGCCTCGACGTGATGCGCGACGGCTATGAATCGCAGCACGCGACGCTCCGCATCCCGCACGATGGCCGATGGGCGGACGCGCGCGTGCGTCTGCGGAGCCTGCGTGCACGCGCGCTCGAGCCGTTTCGGTCGCTCGCCCTGCGCGTGCTGCCCGGCGCGCGAAGCTGGAACGTGCTGACCAATCGCGAGATCGCGACGCAGCACGCCGCTCGTCTCTCCTCGATCGAGCCGCTCGTCGAGCAGGCCTATTACGCAGCGCCGGTACCGGACCCGAGCTTGATCGAAGCCATCGAGCGGGATGCCGCGCGACTCGCGGCGGAGGATGATGCGAGCCGATCGCGTCAGGACGGTCGGTAACCCCAGTAACACAGCAGGCGCCGGCTCCCGGGGACGCACGCATAGCCCTCCGGACAGACGAGGAACTCGGGCGTGCTGCCCGGGCGGCATCGGACGAACCCTCGCCCCGCGCGTCGACACGTGTACTCGGGCCACGGCGCATAGATCCCACACCGGTCGGCCGGAGGCGACGGCGGCGACGGGGCCGGCCGAGGCTCGGGCATCGGGCCTGCTCCGGGGCACTCGGCGGGGTTGCGCACGAGACCGGAGGCACACCCACGCACGGCGCGACCGCTCGAATCGACCGAGACGCACGTCCCCGAGGCGCCGCAGAAGCCGCACCCGGCGATCGGCGTGCACGACGCGCACGTCGATGCGTAGCGCGTACACGGATCGGGACCCTCGTCTCTCGGCGATCCGCCGCCGGGATCGGGAACGGTGTCGCCGCCGCGATCGCCACCGCCCGGACGTGGTTCCCATCCCGGTCGATAGGCGCGGATCTGCTCCACGATGCGCGCCGAATGACGCACCACATCGCCGAAAATGTCGTCACCCGGGCCGACGTAGTAGCCGCTGTTGACGCGCAACACCTCGCCCCGCGGACCGGTCACCGGACCCCCCGAGTCCCCCGGGCACAGGTTGTACGTCGTCTGACCCGCGAGAAAATAAAAACGCCGCTTTCTCCAGTCGGTACCGTAGCCGCGGCGCGTGCAACCGAATCCCCAGATCGTCAGGGTCGCTCCACGCTCCGCAGGCGCGAGACCCAGGGGGGCGGGCACCGCCGCCGACTCGGGCACGTCGCGCGAGAGCTGGAGCACCGCGATATCGGCGTCGCCCACTCCGTAGCCGAAGCTGCGATACCTCTGGATGGGGTACGAGCCCACCTGCCGGCCGGACGCGTCGTACACGGTGAACGACCCGTAGTTGCCGGGGCGATCCGTCGAGCCGTACCCCATGCAGTGCGCCGCCGTCACGACGACGTTGGGCGCCACGAGCGTACCCGTACAGCCGACCGACAGGCTGCCTATCTCCGGCCGCTCCCAACTCACGGTTCCACCGACGACCGGCTCACGTGCGCTGCCCCCTTCGTCGGGCGGGATGAGCTCGACCGTCGGCTCGTCGTCGGGCGGTGACCCGTGGCTGGTTCGCAGCTCGGTCACTTCGCCCAGGTCGGCGACGCACCCCCAGATCCCGTGCGCCGCCAGAGCGACCGCTGTGCAACGCAGGTACATGCCTCGGACTCGAGGCATCCGACGTGCCATCGAAAACCCCGAGAAATCGCGGCCGGATGCCGGAGCACGGAGCGCGCCGCGCGGGAGCTCTGCCCTACGCGACCTCGTCTGCGTCGTCTCCGTGACGATTTCACGGTACCCACGGGACGGGAGGCCGCCTCGGCAGCCCTGACTCAGAAGCAACCCGCATTCGAGGACACAGCACGCCGGAGTGCCATATCCCTTCAGGTCGTTGCAGCCGACGCTCTGCGCTCGAACCCATCCCAGGCGCGACGCGCCCGATCGCCGCGCTCGCGCTCGGTGCCCACGTAGGGCCGCCGTGTGCCCATCACGTGGTCGAACCAGGGGTAGCTCACGCACCAGTTGGCGTTCTGATCGGGCCCCATGTGGTGGTCGTAGTGCCACGGGAGATGCGTGCGCGCCCACTGCGGATCGAGATGCGCCCGCCGGTGACGGCTCCAGTACTGCCAGATCCCGAACAGCACCCCCGCCGTGAAGAACGGCGCGACGGGGAGCAAGGGCACGTGCGCCAGGGCTGCCCCGGCGAGCATCAGGGCCTCCCGACTGGCCGCGTGCCAGCGCCACGGCGGCTGGGCGTAGACCGGATCGGCGAAACCGTTGCGGCGCGCATCGCGATGATGCTCGTGCCAGTGGAATGACCAAAAGCTGCCGCGACGGCGGCCTAGCCCGTGCAGGACGTAGCGGTGCACGAGCCACTCACCCGCGTTCTCGTACAGCAACCCGAGGGCGAAGCCGACCACCAAGCCTCCGTTCTCACCGTATTGTCGGCACGGAGCGCGCGTCGATGCAACCCCGTGACGCCCTCAGCGCCAGCGCAACACGAGCACCGAGCGCGGGTCGCCCGCCGCACGCGACGCATGGATCGTCGCCCGCACGTCTCGACCACCGGCCATCTCCACCGTGCGCCGCGCGAAGCCCGCGAGCATGCGCTCGTAGACCGCGTCGGGCGGCTGCCACGAGCCCAGATCGACACGTGCCCCGCCGGCGATCGGCTCGACCCCGAATCCCGACGCGTCGTGGTAGCTGCGCAACAACTGCGGCAGCCTCGCGGCGGCCGTCGCAGGCGTCGCGCTGTGTAGCAACAGCCGGTGGGTGACCGGCAGTTCGCGGCTCGCGGTCGCCTCGCCGACCGCGGACGCGACGGCGCCCTCGCTCCCGCCCCAGAGACGGTCGGCTGCCGCGAGCAACCGCTGGTAAAGACGGAGCGGGAGCCACGCCAGCGGCAAGACCACGGACGGGAGCTCGGCTCGAACCGACGGCTCGAGGCTCGCGACGAGGCGCTCGTAGCTCCCTGGTCCGCTCGTCGCCTCGAGGTGGTCGGCGAGCGCGAGAAACAGACTTCCCTTGATCCGACTCGCGTCTCCGTCGCGGACCGCAGCCGCGTACGCGGAGCTGGGACTGGCGGCGCGGACGGCTTCGTCGGGACGAGCCCAATCCGCGGGCTGCGGCGTGGACAGCGCGACGAGCCGTGGCCGCGCCTCGTAGCTCTGTGGGGTCGTCGGGCGACCGGCCTCGGCGGAGCGCGCCTCGAAGCGATGCGGAACGGGGGCATGGCGTCGCGGGCGCGGCACCTGTGCGAGCACCTCGCGCAGCGCCGGCTCGTCGTCCCCGAGCTCGTCGCCCGCGCCGACGGCACGCCAAGCCCCTACCCGAGGTGCCGGAGTCGCCCCCGCAACCTCCGATGGACTACCTGCAGCCACGGCGTCGCTTCGACGGGATGCCGACCCGACCGGAGGACCGGCGCCGCCCGCGTCGCGAGCCGCCTCGACGTTGCCATGGGGCGTACGGGCGATGGGCCGCCGAGTCGCGGCCCGCTGATCGTGGGCCGCGGCCACGGTCCTGCTA
>JANWZI010000177.1 GCA_025054695.1 Myxococcota bacterium
GTGCCGCAGTACGGACAGCGCACGGGCGCGGCGACTTTACAACGCGGCCCGCGCGCGTCGACCGGCGGCCGCGCGTGCCCCTCGCCGCAGGGCGACGACGGCCTCGAGCTGGGCCGTTTGCGGGAACATGTCGAGCCCGACGGCGCGCTCGAGCTCGTAGCCACCCGCGCGCAGCCGCTCGACGTCGCGCCGGAGCGTGCCGAGGTCGCACGAGACGTGGACGATCCGATCCGGGGCGAGCGCGACCAGGCGCCCGAGCACCGGGACGGCCCCGCCGCGCGGCGGATCGAGCACGACGACGTCGACCCGCTCGCGGAACGTCTCGACCCACCGCTCCGCCTCCGCGCAGACCACCCGCGCGTGCGACAGTCCGGCCCGGCGTAGGTTGCGCTCGCACGCCGCGGCAGCCTGGGCGTCGCGCTCGACGGCGAGCAGCCGCTTCGCGCCACGCGCCAGCGGAACCGTCAAGTTGCCATATCCGGCGTACAGCTCGAGCACGCGACGTCCCTCCGGGCGCGCGAGCTCCCGCACCAGCGCGCGCAGCCGCGCCTCGGCCGCCGACGAGGCCTGCGAGAACCCGAGCTCAGTGCCCTCGAGCCGCTCGCCCGCGTCCCCCTGCCGCCACTCGACCGTGCGGCCGTGGCGCACGGGTCCCGCACCCCCCAGGCGCATCGCGATGCCCGCGAACGGCGGCTCCGCGGCGAGCCGCTCCGCGCACGCATAAAGCGCAGGCGGCTGCGGATTGGGCGAGTCGAGCGCCACGACGACCTCGCCGAGCGACTCGGCGAGCCGGATCTCGCCCGCTCCTCGCAGCCACGGGCCGAGCGACTCGCGCAGCCGGCCGAGGGCCGCGTCGAGGACGGGCTCGAGCGCCGCGCAGCTCGGCACGTCGACGAGTCGGTTCGAGCGACGGCGCAAGAACCCGATCCGGCCGTCGCTCCAGCGCAGTCGTGCCCGACGGCGATGACCCCAGGGGGGCGCGGGAGCCTCGAGCTCGACCGCGTCGGGGCTGCACCCGAGTGCCTCGACGAGCCAGCGTCGCTTGAGCGCGTGCTGGGCGGCAACCGTCAGGTGAGCGAGGGGGCAGCCGCCGCAGGCTCCGACGAGCGGACAGCGCGGCTCGACGCGATCGCCCGACGCGTCGAGCACGCGCACCAGCGAGCCTCGTAGCGCGCCCCCGCTGCGGCGCACGTCGCGGACGAGGACGCGTTCGCCCGCGATCACGCCGGCGACGAAGACGAGGCCCGCGGCCGTCTCGACGACACCCTCCCCGCCGTACGCGACGTCGCGCACGCGCCCCTCGAGCACGCCGGACGTGCTCGCCCGATCGGGGCCCGCACGGGCCCGGCTCACGGAAAACGCTGCGCGGGGCGGCCGCGGCGGTACGGAAAGCGAAAATGGCCCGACAGCTCGGCGTGCGTCGACTCCGGAGCCGCCGGATCGACCAATCGCACGGCGTCGAAGCGACCTGCCGTCTCGAGCTCCTCGTCGCCGCCGCCCGGCAGATAGATCCCGCCGAATTCGATGGTGCCGCCCACCGCGACCATGCCGACCGGCGTGCGGCCGCGCGACGGATGACACGTCTCGTTGAGGTACAGGCTCATTCGCACCGGCGTCCGCGGATCGTCCAGAGACATGGGCCGGCCGAGCGCCTGGGCGTGCACGCGCGCGACGTCGTCGACGAGCAGCACGAGACCGTCGCTCTTGTCCTCGAAGTCGCTCCCGCGCTGGATGCGGATCGACAGCCGGCCGAGCACGTGCGCGGCGCCGAAGAAATCGGGGTGCAGATCGTAGGCGCGGTCGCGCAGGCCGCACGCAGGCGCCGTGACGGTCCCGCGCACTTCGCCTTCGCCCTCGCCGACCGAGCAGCCGGTCACGACGACGAGACCGAGTGCCGCGACGCAGGGAAACCTCACGCGATGAATCCTCCGCCGAGCACCCGCTCCGAACGATACACGACCGCGGCCTGGCCCGGCGTAATCGCGCGCTGCGCGCTGCGGAACTTCACGCGCATCCGCCCGTCCTCGACCGAGACGGTCGCGGGCGCGGGCTCGTGCCGGTGGCGAATTCGCACCTCGGCGTCGAACACCGGGGCCGGCGGGCCTCCGTCGATCCAGGAAAGCTCGGTGGCGACGAGCTCGTCGCCGCCCAGATCCGCCTCGGTCCCCACGACGACTTCACCGCGCTCGGCGACGATGCGCAGCACGTACCGGGCGGGGCCGCCGCCGAGGCCCAGACCGCGACGCTGTCCGACGGTGAACCCCTCGATCCCGTCGTGGGCGGCGAGCCGCCGGCCCTCGACGTCGACGATCCAGCCCGGCGTCGTCGTCCCGCGCTCGCGCGCGACGAACGCGCGCACCTGGCCGTCCGGGACGAAGCACAGCTCCTGCGAATCGGGCTTGTCGGCGTTGGGCAGGCCGAGCCGTCGAGCCGCGGCGCGCACCTCCGACTTGTGCATCTCGCCGAGCGGCAGCCGCAGCCGTTCGAGCACCGCCGCCGGGGTGGCGAACAGAAAGTCGCTCTGGTCGCGGTCGCGGTCGACGGCGCGCCACAGCTCGAGCCGCCCGTCCGCGCCCCGCACGAGTCGCGCGTAGTGCCCCGTCGCGATTCGATCGCAGCCGAGGGTCTGCGCGAGGGCCGCGAGCAAGCCGAGCTTGACGTCGCGGTTGCAACGCACGCACGGCGCCGGCGTGCGTCCCGACGCGTAGTCGCGGACGAACGGATCGACGACGGCCGCGCGGAACGCCTCGCGTTCGTCGAAGACGTAGTGCGGGATGCCCAGCGCATCACACGTGCGTCGTGCGTCCTCGCGGTCGGCCGGAGCGCAGCAGCGCCCGACGCGCTCGCCTTCCGGCGCATCCCACAGGTGCAGCGTGACGCCCACGCACGGTTCGCCGGCCTGCACGAGCAGCGCCGCCGCCACCGACGAATCGACGCCCCCCGAAAGGGCCACGAGCACGCGTCCCATCGCGCTGCTCTTGCCACGCGACCGACCGCCGATCCACGCGACCGACGACGGCCGCCGACTCGCAGCGGGGCTCGGGCTCGGGCACGGTCTCGGACTCGGACTCGGACTCGGTCTCGGGCTCGGACTCGGTCTCGGTCTCGGTCTAGGGCTCGGACTCGGGCTCGGCTCGAACGCCGCGCGTACTCGCGCAGTACTGCGCCTCGTCGCCTCGGGGGGTGTGCAGCCAGGAGGCGCGAAAGAACGCGTGCCAGCACACGACGCTGTCACGGTTCTTTCGCTCGGAGGGGGGCATGCACACCCCCCTTCGGCTCGAGGCGCTGGA
>JANWZI010000178.1 GCA_025054695.1 Myxococcota bacterium
CACGGGTACGAACGGCAAAACCACCACCACGCTGCTGACACATCACATCCTGCGCACGATGGGGCTGAAGGCGCGGCTGTGCGGCAACATCGCGGGCACAGCGGGCGACCTCACGCTAACTGAAGCCGCCGACGCCGCCGCGCCCGACGCTGCGGACGGCGATGCGGGTACGAGCGACGCGGGAACGCCCACGGACGGCGGCGCACGCGACGCCGCGGCCGGCGGAGACGGCGCGGCATCGGCATGCTCCGGCGCGACGGTCGGCGTGGTGCGGGTGCGCGTCGGCGAGGCGCTGCCGGTGACCGCCGCCTGCTCCTACGCGCCGAGCGGCGGGCGCCTGCTGTACACGTGGCGGCTCGTCGAGGCGCCTGCCGGGTCGCGCGCGCAGATCACCGATCCGAGCCGCGCCAATCCCGCTTTCATCCCCGACGTGCCGGGCCGTTACCGGCTCGACGTGGTCGTCTCCGACGGCGTGATGAGCAGCAAGCCCGCCGTGCTCGAGGTGCACGCGGAGGGCTGTACCGCCCGCTGGCCCGAGCCGACCGTGCGCGTGCAGCCCGCGACGCCCGCACTCGGAACGGCGGTCTCGCTCGAGGCGGTGTTGCCGGCCGCCGGTCGCGACGGATGCACGCTGGTGGACGAGGACGTACGGTACGCATGGACGCTCGCGGGGCGTCCGGCCGGTTCGAGCGCCGCGCTGACGAGCGAGGTGTTGCCGACGACGTCGTTCGTCCCGGACGTGCCGGGTACGTACGTCGTGCGACTGTGGCTGCACGCGCCGTCCGGCGAGGCGTCCTCGCCGCCGGTCGACACGGTCGTCGAGGTGCCCGCCTGTGGCGGGACCGCTCCCGAGGTGAGCGCGCGCGTCGTCTCGACCGCGAGTCACGTGGGCGCGTCGATCCAGCTCGAGGCGCAGACGAGCGACGCGGACACGACGGGCAGCTGTGGCGCGCACCCGCCGTGGTTCCGCTGGCACTGGGCGTTCGTGGAGCTGCCCGCGGGCAGCCGTGCCGTGCTCAACGACGTCGGAGCGCGGAACCCCTCGTTCGTGGCCGACGTGGCCGGCCGCTACCTGCTGCGCGTGGTCGCGACCGACCCGACCGGACTGTCGAGCCCGCCGGCCGAGGTCGAGGCGATGGTCGCCACGTGCGGCACGGCGAACCCGGTCGTGCGTGCCATCGACGTGGAAGGCGCGACGGGAGTCGGCGCGGCGGTGCGCCTGAACGCCACGGTGGACGATTCCGACGTCGCCTGCGGCGCGCACGCGGCGGGCTTCACGATTCGCTGGAGCTTCGACGAGCTGCCGCGCGGCAGCAGCGCGGCGTGGAACGATCCGGGCGCGTGGCGGCCCTCGTTCGTGGCCGACGTGACGGGCCGCTACGTCGTGCGCGCGACCGTGACCGATCCGACCGGGCGGACGGGTTCGCTCACGCGCAGCGTCGACGTCGGGACGTGCGGAACGAACACGCCGACCGTCTCGGCGAGCGCGAGCGCGTCGAGCGTGCGGGCGGGCGAAGGCGTGCAGCTTCGCGCGACCATCGCCGATCCCGACACGCAGCCGCCGTGCTCGTTGACGCAGCGCGTCAATGTGCGCTGGCGACTCGTCGAGCTGCCTGCGGGCAGCACCGCCGCTCTGTCCGCGCCGGACGCGGATCGTCCGAGCCTGCTCACCGACGTGCCCGGAACGTACGTTGCCGAGGTCGTGGCGACCGACTCGACCGATCGATCGAGCGCGCCCGCGCGCGTCACGGTGACTGCGAGCGCGTGCGGCTCGGCGCCACCCAATCCGGCGGCGCAGAAGATCGCGCCGCTCCCGATCGCGGCGTGCGGCGGCGCCCCCATCTCGGTCGCGGTCGGCTCGACGGTGCAGCTCGACGCGGCGGGAAGCAGTGACCCGGACAACGGCGCCGGGTGCGCGGCGGGCCAGAGCCTGTTCTTCCACTGGACCCTGCTCGTCGCACCGGCGGGCAGCGCGAGCTGGCTGTCGGCGACCGAGGCGCGCGCGCCGTGGTTCATTCCCGATCGCGCGGGCGAGTACCGGGTGCGGCTCCTCGTGACCGACTCGACGGGGTTGACGGGCCGCGAGCTGGTCTGCGTGTTGAACGCGAGCTGACCGTCCCATCGCCTCCGAAGGTCGCGGGCGGCGGCCCCGCGCGACGACTCCGTTTCGAGACCACGCACGCGCGCCGGACCTCCCTCGGCATCGCGGAGCTCTCCGCGTTATTCTGCGGGTGGCACGTCGTGCGCGGGCGTGCCTAGGACGCATGCGCCGGCGGATGCGCGGAGGAACCCATGCCGAGCGAGCAAGCGGTCGCCCAAGCGTCGAACCCCCCCTCGGCCCGCCGATTCCAGGCGTGGCTCGCGCTACACGCCTCGCTCCTCGCCGCGTGCGCCGCGAGCGGCGGAACCGACATCGGCGGCGGCGGCCGGCGGGATGCAGGCCGTCTCGACGGTGGCGACCGCGATGCGGCTTCGGACTCCGGTGCGATGGGGAGCGACGATTCCGGCGCGCGCGCGGACGGTACGAACGATGCGACCGGGGCCGACGGCGGCAGCTGTGAGCCCCCGGACGTGCTCGTGGTGCTCGATCGGACCATGAGCATGCACCGGCGGCCCGACCGCTCGGTCCCGCCCAACACGCCCGAGGGACGGCGCGAGAGCAAGTGGTGGATCGCCGTCGAGGCCGTCGAGGCCCTCACGGCGATGCTGGACGAGACGATCCGCTTCGGCCTCGAGCTGTTCCCTCGCGACCCGGGAGGCCGCGTCTGCGTCACGCTCTCCGAGCGCATCGCCGGCCGCACGGCGACCAATCCGCCGTGCGAGCAGGGCGAGATCGTCGTCCCGCCCGCTCTCGATACGGGCGATGCGATCGCCGCGGCCATCGACCCCGAGACGACGCTGCTCTGCAACACGACGCCGATCGGGGCGGCCCTGATCGCGGCACGGGCGGAGCTCGAGCGCATCCGCGTTCCCGGGCGACCGCAGTACGTGCTGCTCGTGACCGACGGCCAGAACTCGGAGGGGTGCCCGCGACCACTCCCCGAGGCGCAGCGCCTGGCCGCCGAGGGAATCCGCACGTTCGTCGTCGGCTTCGACACGCTGGGCGGCGGCGACGACGGCATCGACGTCGGCGAGCTCAACGATCTGGCTTGCGCGGGTCGAACGGCGCCCGATTTCCCCGCGCCGTGCACGGCGGATACATCCGGAAACTACCGCGCGACCGACCGCCGTGGCCCGCCGCTGTTCCTG
>JANWZI010000179.1 GCA_025054695.1 Myxococcota bacterium
GGCGACGACCTCCAGGCAGCTCGTGTTGCCGCCGTACGCGACGTGCCGCGGCGAGGGGCACGCGATGGAGCCGCGCACGCCCCAGAAGCGCACCTCGAGGGTCATGGCGCCGCATGGTAGCCGCTGCGCGGGGCGACGTGCTACGTCGGATCCGAGGGTGCGCCGAGTCGGGCGTGGCTCGCGCGGACGCGCTCGTAGAGGACGCGGAGCCGTGCGCGCACCTCCGGCGGTACGCTGCGAGCGAGGGACAGCTTCCACTGGCCCCGGCGATCGCGCACGAGCGTGGCGAGTCGTGCGCGCCCATTCGGTTCCTCGACCGTGACGTGGACCACGTCCGCGCCGTCCGGCTCGAGGCGCCAGCCGTCCTTGCGTGCGACGAGGCGCCCGAACAGCCACCCCGCGGCGCCCTCGTCGACGGGGCCGGCATGGTCCGCGAAGCACGCACGGAACGTCTCCGCGTCCACGAGCGTGAAACGCTCGCGCCGCTGCAGCCTCCGTCGCACCTCGTGCTCCGAGGCGTCGCGCAGACCGTAGCTGTCGAGCAGCGTCGCGAGGGTCGCTTCGGGCGAGGCGAGCCGGCGCTCCGGCTCGCGACCGCAACCGGTGAGCCCGACGAGCAGCGTCGCGAACGTCGCGATGCTCACAGTGGCAGCTCGACGTCGAGGGTCAGGGCCGAGTACGTCGTTAGCGTCGAGACGGTGGGCTCCTCGTACCGGGTGTCGCGATTTTCGTCGGCGTCGAACCACAACTGGCTCGCGCCGATCTCGGCCCCCAGGGCGATGGCCGGCCATGGGTGGTAGCGGGCGCCGACGTGCAGGTCGACGCCGTACAGGCCGTCGGTGGCCTCACGGACGTCGCGGCCCGAGGGGCGCGTCATGCAGCTCGCCGTGGTGGGCACCTCGAGCGATCGCGGCATCAGCACGAGTGGCACGGTGAGCCCGACTTCGAGCCGGGCGCGGCCGTGCGCCGCGCGAAGCACGTCCGCACGCACGGTCGGCAGCACGCCCAGCAACGTCCAGGTCCGGTCGAACGGCTCTTCGCGACCGCTGCAAAGATTGAAGTCGATGGCGGGCTCCGAAATCGACAGCCAGGAAAACCCGAGCCCGACGCCGAAGCGGCTGCCCAGACGCACGCCGACGATCGCATCGGGTACCCCGGCGAGCGTCGCGCGCCCAAAGTCGAAGCGGCCGTCGTCGGCATCCGGGGCGGGGCGGGAGACGAGCTCTCCCATCGGCGTGCTGGATTGTAATCTAAACCACAATCTCGTTCCGTCGGGCGGGGGACCGTGTCCGTGCCCGTGCTCGCCGTGGTGACGAGGGTGCGCGGCGTGCCACCATCCCGGCGCTTGAGGCGGGCCGGGCCGCTCCTCGTCCCGCGCGGGGCTACGGCTCGCAACGGGCGGTGCGGGCGCGGGCAAGGTCGCGGCACCGGACGCCGGCGATCCCGTTGCCGGCGCGGGGGATGCGGGCTCCGGGGAGGAAGGCGTCGGGGGCGAAGGGTCCGGCGGCGTCTGCGCGACGGCCCCGATGGGGACGCCACACACCAGCGCCGAAACGAGGATGCGGGACACGAGCTGGCACATGGATTCCTCCGACGATGCGATGCGACGAGACATCGGGCGCCCCGACTGCAAACGACCGGCCAGCATTGTCCGTCGCGGCAAGGCACTGTCCAGATTCCGACCTTGCGGCCGACGCGGTGGTGCTTACGGTGAGGCCGAACCATGCGACTGGATCGACTCACCAGCCGAACGCGCGAAGCGCTGCAAGCCGCGGTCGAGGCGGCGACGAGCGCAGGTCACCCCGAGCTGTTGCCCGAGCACCTGTTGCTTGCGCTCTTCGAGCAGCGCGAGGGGCTGGCGACGCCTCTGGCGCAAAAAGCGGGCGCCGACGTCGGGGCGTTGACCGGCGAGCTTCGCGAGCGCGTGGGGCGACTGCCCCGCGTGACGGGGGGCGCCGAGCCGGGGCTTGGTCGGCGGCTGCGCGAGTTGTTGACGGCCGCGTGGAAGGAGACCGAGGCGCTCAAGGACGAGTACACCTCGGCCGAGCACGTTTTGCTCGCGGTGCACGCGGCGCGCGACGAGCTGGCGCGGTTGCTGGTGGCGCGGGGGCTCGGCCGCGACGCGATCCTGACGGCGCTGCGCGCGGTGCGCGGGGCGCAGCGGATCACCGACCCGGAGCCCGAGGGGAAGTTCCAGGCACTCGAGAAGTACGCGCGGGATCTGACCGCGCTGGCGCGGCAGGGCAAGCTCGATCCGGTCATCGGGCGCGACGAGGAGATCCGGCGCGTGATGCAGGTGCTCTCGCGCCGCACGAAGAACAACCCGGTGCTCATCGGCGAGCCGGGGGTCGGCAAGACGGCCATCGTCGAGGGCATCGCACAGCGCATCGCGGCGGGCGACGTGCCCGAGTCGCTCGCCGACAAGCGGCTGCTCGCGCTCGATCTGGGCGCGCTGATCGCGGGGACGAAGTTCCGCGGCGAGTTCGAGGATCGCCTCAAGGCGCTGCTCAAGGAAATCGAAGCGGCCGAGGGGCGCATCATTCTCTTCATCGACGAGTTGCACACCCTCGTGGGGGCCGGCGGCGCCGAGGGTGCGATGGACGCGAGCAACATGCTCAAACCCGCGCTCGCCCGCGGCGAGCTGCGGTGCATCGGCGCGACGACGCTCGACGAGTACCGCAAGCACATCGAGAAGGACGCGGCGCTCGCGCGTCGTTTCCAGCCGGTCTTCGCGGGCGAGCCGTCGGTCTCCGACACGATCGGCATCCTGCGCGGCCTGAAGGAGCGCTACGAGGTGCACCACGGCATCCGGATCCAGGACTCGGCGCTCGTGGCGGCCGCGACGTTGTCGAACCGCTACATCACCGATCGGTTCCTTCCCGACAAGGCCATTGATCTGGTCGACGAAGCGGCGTCGCGGCTCAAGATGGCGATCGATTCCCTGCCGCCCGAGATCGACCAGGTCGAGCGTCGGCTCGTCCAGCTCGAGGTCGAGCGGCAGGCGCTGCGCAAAGAAACCGATCCGGCGAGCCGCAAGCGACTCGAGGAGCTCGAGGCGGAGATCGCGGCGCTCGGGGAGCGCAAGAGCGCAATGCGCGCGCAGTGGATGCGCGAGAAGGAGATCATCACGGAGATCCGCGACCTCAAGTCGCAGATCGAGTCGGTGCGCGCGGATCTGGAGCGCGCCAAGCGAACGTACAATTACGAGGCCGCCGCGCGGCTTCA
>JANWZI010000017.1 GCA_025054695.1 Myxococcota bacterium
CCGAAGGGGCGCTGCGGATAGCCGGGGCCGACGTCGCCGTCGCGGTGACCGGGATCGCGGGGCCCGGGGGGGGCACCGATGGCAAGCCAGTCGGTACGGTCTGGCTCGCGCTTGCGACGACCGGTGAGGCCACGAGGGTCGAGCACCGTCTATTTCATGGAGATCGCGAGAGAATTCAGCAAGCCGCCGCCCACGCGGCGCTCTGGCTCGTCGGGCGGGCGGCCAGCGCACGACCGACCGTCTCGGGGGAGCGAATCTGATTCGGTGCGGGCGCTGCGCGGCTAGGATGGTGAACAAATGACCAGTATGTGGTAGTACGACCACCGCCGGCCGTCAGTCCGGTGCGGGGTCGGACGTCCGGTGAGCAAGACCGCGAGCGGTCGAACGTTCAGGAGGAGCTTCATGGACCCGAACAAGGAGCGGGCGCTCGGAGTGGCGCTCGGGGCGATCGAGAAGAACTACGGCAAAGGGGCCATCATGCGCCTCGGGGAGGGAGGCGCGGTTCCGATTGCGGTGTTGCCGACCGGATCGGTGTCGCTGGACATCGCGCTCGGCATCGGCGGCTACCCGCGCGGTCGCATCGTCGAGATCTTCGGGCCCGAATCGAGCGGCAAGACCACGCTGACGCTGCACGCGATCGCCGAGGCGCAGCGGCAGGGCGGCGTCGCCGCGTTCATCGACGCCGAGCACGCGCTCGATCCGACGTACGCGCGCAAGGTCGGGGTGCGCGTCGACGAGTTGCTGCTCAGCCAGCCCGATCACGGCGAGCAGGCGCTCGAGATCGCCGACACGCTCGTGCGATCGGGCGCGGTCGACGTCATCGTCGTCGACTCGGTCGCGGCGCTGGTGCCCAAGGCCGAGATCGAGGGGGAGATGGGCGACCAGCACGTGGGGCTGCACGCGCGGCTGATGAGCCAGGCGCTGCGCAAGCTGACGGCGACCGTGCACAAGAGCCAATGCACACTCATCTTCATCAACCAGATTCGGATGAAGATCGGCGTCATGTTCGGTTCTCCGGAGACAACGACCGGTGGGCAGGCGCTCAAGTTCTACGCGTCGCAACGTCTCGACATCCGCCGTGTCGGTCAGATCAAGGACCGCGACGACGAGCCCATCGGGCTGCGCGCTCGCGTCAAGGTGGTCAAGAACAAGCTCGCGCCGCCGTTCCAGGAGTGCGAGTTCGACATCCTCTTCCGCAAGGGCATCTGTCGCGTCTCCGACGTGCTCGATCTCGCCGCCGAGGAAGGCGTCATCGAGAAGTCGGGCTCGTGGTACACGTGCGACGGGGACCGTTTCGGGCAGGGTCGCGATGCGGCGCGGCAGTTCCTCGAGGAGCACCCGGAGATCGTCGTCGAGCTCGAGCGCAAGCTGTACGCGCGGCATGGATTGACGCGGCCCGGCGACACGGACGCCGCGCGCGTCGAGGCATCGACGTCGGCCGGCGGCGCCGCGCAGTCCCCGGCGAGCGGGTCGGCGCGAGCCAACGGACACGCCCAAGCTCAGCGCGCAAGGGCGCGGGGCTGAGCGCGGCTGCTACGGGAACCTAGGCGGCGCGAGTCGGGCTCGGACTCGGGGTCGGGCTCCGACTCGGGCGCCGGCACGAAGTCGGACTCGGACTCCGACTCGGTCTCGGTCTCGATCTCGGTCTCGGACTCGGACTCGGGCTCGGACTCACAGCGGGGGGTCAGGTTGGTTGATCGCGGTTTCAACTCGGCCCCGGAGCCGGCTCGGCCTCGGTCTCGGGTTCGGTTCCTGCCTCGGGCTCGATTCCGTCGCGCGCCGTCCGATGGCGAGCGCCGTCAGTACTGTACCCCGAGCAGTAGCCGCAGGATCTGCGCGTTCTTCAGCTCCGGTGCTCCGCCGACGACCACCGAGCGGCCGCCTTCCTCGAGATAGCCCAGGCCCTGCAGGGGGAAGAGCACTCCGTATTGCACCTGGCCGTAGAAACCGTCGAGCAAGTCGGGGCCGTCCTCGCTGCGGTAATAGAGCGTGGCGTCGAGCTCGACGCCGAGATCGGCGGCATTGCCCCACGTCTGCACGGGCGTGCTCGCGCGGCTCCAGACGAGGTCGGCGCGCATGCCGAGAAGCTGTCCGAACGCATTGCGGATGAAGTCGTACGAGATTCCGGGCCGTACGTAATAGGCGCCGGCGACCTGCTGCATGACGTGGCGCCACAGGATCAGATCGATGCGGTAGGCCGGGTGGAATCGGAACGTCGAGATGGTTCGGTCGTCGGTGAGCTGCGGCGGCAGACCCGCCGTCACCGTCAGCCCCTCGACGTCCTCGTCGCCCGACGCGAAGCCCGCGTGCAGGTGCAGCCCGAGCTTGTCGTCGAAGAGCCGATACTCGGTCTCCAGCGCGGCACCGAGCTGAAACACGCGGTAACGGCTGCGCTCGTAGGAGGCCACCTCGACGTTCTCGATGCCCCCCACGACCAACGCGGCCTCGAGCTCGACGCGCAGCCCGCGCCACAGCAACTGCATCCATACGTCCGGGATGAACGCCTCGGCGTCGCGGCGGACGATGGTCATCGCGTCGAAGGGGGGCCGCTCGGCGAAGGGGTCGGCGATGGCCTGCGACGAGAGCAACTGGCTGCGGTAGACGAGATAGATTCCACCGTTGAGCACGGGGCGACCCAGTTGCAGGGTCTCGCGCTGCGTTTCGGGGTCCATGCGACGCGCGACGGCGAACACGTACTGGTCGACGTCGTCCTCGTCGGCGACGTCGAACCCGAGCGCGAGCGGATCGAGTCGGTTCTGCTGCACGAACCCCTCGTTCGGGAAGTCCCACGCCGCGACGACGTAGAAGCCGGCGATCCGCGTGATCGCCATGATGCGGTCGACGTCCGACTGGTAGTCCTGGTCGATGCCCTCGCCGCCGTTGGCGAGCAGGCCGAGGCCCCAGTGCGAGGGCATCCGGCCGAAACGGAGCTGTCCGAGTCCGCGGTTGGTGACTTCCGCCCACGCGCGGCGCACGGCGATGGCATCCGAGAGGGACGTGCGGTACGCGGAGGGTGGCGTCGAGGTCGACGAGAAGGAGTCGAGGGGGACGCGCGGCGTGCGGGGCACGCGTTCGAAGCGGCCGCCCGATTCGGTGACGACCGTGCCGTCGGGCGTCGAGCCGAGCACGAGATTGTCGAAGACGTCGAGCTGCAGGTGGACGCGGACGTCGTCGGAGAGCGCGAGCGTCGGCGCGAGCCGCAGCCGCATGTTGGAGAACGCGATCGACTCGGAGTCGCACGCCGTCGTCGAATCGGCCGCTCCCTCCTCGCCGCAGCCTCCGGCGGGCACCAGGCCCGCGCTCGCGGGGCGGTAGCGGTCGAACGGCGGATCGACCATCGAGCCCGTCACCGGCACGCGCCCGAGGTGGAACGTGTCCCACAGCTCGCCGCGCACGCGGAAATAGCCGTGCAGCGTGAGCGTCGTGGCGGGCGCCGCCCACTCGGAGAGCACGTCGCCCGAGGAGACGGGTGTCGCGGCCGGGGCGACCGCGCTCGATGCGGCCTCGCCGCTCGTGGAGGGCGCCGCGGCGGCGGGTGGCTCGTCCATCGGGGGCAGCGGCGCGATGTCCGGCGGGCGGAGCGCGTCGCCTCCGGGCTCCTCCTCACCCCGAGGTTCGTCTTCCTCCTCCGGAGAACCCTCGAGCGGGGGCTGCGGGGGCTGTGCGCCCAGCGACACCGGCATCAGCAGCAAGCAGCAGCCCACGGACAGCAGCGCAGGACGCATGCGCTTTCCCTCCCGGAAGTGGGCCGCGGGCGTACCACGTGGCCACGAGGAGGGTCAACGAACGGCGCGCGGCCTGCACGAGGCGTCAGGCACGGCGTCGTTCGAAATCGGAAGCACCACGCGTCGCATCGCTTTGTTGACCGGTGTAGGTCCCGATGTTAGGCCGGGCCGGACGCGCGGGCGGGGCGAGCCCGTGCGTCGCGGACGTGACGGAGGTGTCGATGGCGCGCGTGGCAGTCATCTCGTGGATCGGCGCGTGGGCGCTGGTGGCCTGCGGTGGCAACGGCGAGAGCGGAAGCGCGACGGGAAGCGCGGCAACGGGTTCCGCCGCCAGCCCCGGCGCCGCGCCGACGCCCGCCGAGTTCGAGGGGCTTTCGACCGTTCAGGATCTGGTGCGGACGGCGCACCTGGCCGACCTCGACGATGGCGGCCTGTTCATCGATTTCGGCACGCCGCAGCGCGACAAGTACACGACCGGCGACTGGAAAACGGGCTGGATCGAAGACGGCGTTGAGGGCGAGACGACGTTCACGACGGTCGGTGCGACCGGGCGCGTCTACTTCCACGTCGACGAGCCGGGGCCGCTGACGCTGCGCTTCCGCGTGCGGCCGATCGGCACTGCGAACATGATGGTGTTCGTCAACAATCGGCAGCTCGAGACCGTGCGCATGCAGCCCGGCGCGGCCTTCCGCGACCACGACGTCGCGGTTCCGGCGGAGGCCGTTCAACGGGGGGAGAACTACTTGTTGTTGCGCTTCGGCGGAACGACCCGCGTGGGCGATCGAGACGTGGCGGTCGCGATGGACTGGTTGCGCGTGGTGCGCGGCGCGCCGACTTCGGCGGAGGGCTGGGAGCCGCCGACGTGGGGCACGCTGCTCGGGGACGCGGCGCTCGGCGGGAGCACGCGTCGCGCGATGCGATTGCGCCGCGGGGCGAGCGCGAGCTGGTACGTGCAGGTGCCGGCGGACGGCAAGCTCGGGCTGCTGCTCGGCGCCGAAGGGGGCCCGATCGACGCGCGCGTCACGCTCGTCCCGGAGGGAGCGGAGTCGGCCGAACTGTGGTCGGGCCGCGCGACGGGGGCATGGCAGGTGCAATTGCTGGATCTGTCGGCGCACGCCGGCCGCATCGCGCGCATTGGGGTGCATGCCGCGGGCGGCACGGGCTCGCGGCTGCTCGTCGGCGATGCGCGCGTGCTCGTTCCGGCGCGAACGGTTGCGGCACCCGCACGCAGGCCCCGCAACGTCGTGCTCCTCGTCATCGACACGCTGCGCGCCGACAAGCTGCGTCCGTGGAATCCGCGTTCGCGCGTCCGTACCCCGGTGCTCGACCGCCTGGCCGCCGAAGGAGCGGTCTTCGAGCGCGCGCACGCGCCGGAGAACTGGACCAAGCCGTCGGTGGCCTCGATCCTCTCCGGCCTGCACCCGGCCACGCACGGCGCCAAGACGAGCGAGGCGCGCCTGCCCGCGTCCGTGCTGCTGCTCTCGGAGCACCTGCGCGCGCAGGGCTTCGGGACGGCGTCGTTCATCGCCAACGGGTACGTTTCCGATCGGTTCGGTTTCGACCAGGGCTGGGACCACTACTTCAACTACATCCGCAGCAACCGGCCCACCGAGGCCGAGCACCTGTTCCGCGACGCGGCGGCGTGGATCGAGCAGAACCGCGGCAAACCGTTCTTCGTGTTCATCCAGACGATCGATCCGCACGTCCCGTACGACCCGCCGGCGGACATCCTGGCGCACTACGACCCGCGAACCGACTACGCGGGCCAGGTGCGGCCGCGGCTGACGCCGGACCTGCTCGAACGCGCCAAGCGCAATCCGCCCGCGGTGACGTTCGATGCGAGCGACCGCCGCCGCCTCGAAGCGCTCTACGACGGCGAGATCGACTACCACGACCGTGAGCTGGGTCGGTTCGTCGAGCGACTGCAGGCGCTGGGGGTCTGGGACGAGACGCTGATCGTGATCACGAGCGACCACGGCGAGGAGTTCGGCGAGCACGGCAGCTGGGGCCACGGGCACTCGGTCTACGAGGAGATGCTGCACGTGCCCTTCCTGTGGCGCGGCCCGGGCGTGCCCGCGGTGCGGGTGCCCCACGTCGTCGGGACGGTGGACACGGCACCGACGATTCTCGCGTTGCTTGGCCAGCCGCCGATGCCGGACGTCGAGGGGCGCAGCCTCGTCGACTTTCTGCACGGTGGATTGCCGCCGGGGCCGCGGCTCTCGTTCAGCGACTTCCTGGACGACCGGCGCGTCGCGAACGAGGGCCGATTCAAGCTCGTGCTCCGCGGGGTCAATCCGACGCTGTTCGACCTGCAGACCGATCCGGGTGAGCAGCGCGAGCTGCCGGTCGGCCGTCATCCGATCGCGATGCGCTTCTTGCGGATTCACCTCGGCCAGTTCCTCGGGGCGACCAACCGCGCCCGCTGGCTCGACGCAGTGCAGGGGCAAGGGCGCGCCGTGGCGACCGAGGCGGCCGAGATGGATCCGGAGATCCGACGGCAGCTCGGCGCGCTCGGTTACGCGAACTGAAGGTGCGAGCCGCGCCGCGCGAGCGCGCACGCGGCCTCGGGCTCGGACGCGGACTCGGATTCCGTTTCGGTTTCCGGCGCCGTCGCGGATTCGGACTCCGTTTCGGGCTCGGACCCGCGACCTCGGACCGTACCTTCGACCCACCCGATCGACGCCGTCAGGCATGGACCTCGCCTCGGCTCCGGACGGCCCATCGCCGGAGTCGCGCCGTGCGGCGAGCGCCGGGGCCTGGAGCGGTGATGAAGGATTTGTAAGGCAAATCACATTTTTCCATGGAACCGCTCGCACGCAGCCTGCTGCCGCAACGCTCCAATCGATACGTGCGCGCGCCCGCGCTCGCGCTGCGAGACGGCACGCCATGGTTGACGGCGATCGCCTGGGAGCCGGAGCACGGGCTCGAGCGTGTCCTCGCGTGGGCGCTCGACCCGGTCACGCTCGAGCCTCGCGAGCCGCCCGAGGATCTCGGCCCGGTGGACGTCGAGGCCGAGCTCGAACGCGAGCGAACGGTGTCCGACGGGCCCTGGAGGGTCACGCTGCATCGCGACGGTCCCCGGCACCGGCTCGTGGTCGGCGGTCCCGGCGTCGAGGTCGTGGCGTGGGAGGCGGAGGCGACGGCGGCCGCGCCCACCATCGCGGCTGCGCCGGACGGAGGAGCGTGGATCGCGTTTCACCACGATCTGCGCGAGGACGACGCGATGCGCGACCTGCCGAAGTGGATCGCGCTGCGGCACGTCGGCGCCGGTGGTGTGCTGTCGATGCCTGCCGCGCCGATGACCGGGCGCGATCGCGACGCGACGGGTGAGGAGCAAAGCTTCGAGTTTCCCGGTCTGGTCGTCGCAGCCGATGGCGCGGTCGCCCTGTTCGGGCGTGGCTCGCACCGATTCTGGATGCAGCAGCTGTCGGCGGACGGCTGGGGCGCGCGGGTGCCGCTCGGTCCCGGCGACTGGGGCTGCCGCGGCCGGCGCGTGTCCGTTCTGGCGGTCGGCGACGGGTCCGTGCTGATCGCGCGACGCGAGCGCGCGGGGATCGTCCTCGAGCGCCGCCCCGGGCCGCGCGGTGGTCCACCGGCCCTGCAACGGGCGTCGGCGCGGGCGCTCGTGCGCGGCGCGCGCATCGGGGGGGGCGGCCGCCCCGACGTCCCGGACCCCGCCGCGCGCTGGGGACGGCGCACGCTCTTCGGCGACGTCCACCAGCACTCGGCGCATTCGGATGGTCTGGGCACGGCCGACGAGCCGTTCCTGCGGGCGCGATGGCTCTACGGCGACGACTTCTGCGCACTGAGCGATCACGAGTCGTTTCTCGGCAAGCGCATCGGTCCCTCCGAGCAGGCTCTGATCGAGCGCGCAGCCCTCGACCACGACGAGCCCGGTCGCTTCGCGACCCTCTTCGCCTACGAGTACACGGGGCGCGCGCATCCGGGCCCCGGCCACAAGGTCGTCTATGCCCCCGAGCCGGGCTTGCCGATCGCATCACGGGACGCATACCCCGAGGGGCGTGCGTTGCTCGAACGGCTGCGTGCCCTCGGCGCGATCGCCGTTCCGCATCACGTCGGCTGGACGGGCGCCGACGCGGAGGCGCACGACCCGATCCTGCAGCCCGTCTGGGAGCTGTGCAGTTGTCACGGTTGCTACGAGCACGCCGATCATCCGCTCGGCCAGCGCGGCGAGCTGCGCGATCAGATGATCGACGCGATGCTGCGCCGCGGGCTGCGCTTCGGGCTCATCGCGTCGAGCGACGGTCACGGGTTGCTGTTCCATCACGGCGTCGCGCGAAAACGCGACGCGCATCGGACGGGACTGGCCGCCGTGCAGGCGGTGGCGTGCACGCGCGAGGCGGTCCTGCAGGCGCTTCGTGAGCGGCGGTGCTACGCGACGAGCGGCGCGAAGATCCTGCTCGATCTCGACGCGGACGGCCATCCGATGGGCGCGGACATACCGACCGCCGGCTCGGTGCGTGTGCGGGTGACCGCGCACGGGACGTCGCGCATCGCCGCGATCGTGTTGCGGGGACCTGCGGGTACGCTGGCTCGTGTCGAGCCCGATGCCGAATCGGGCACGCTCCAGGCGATCGTCCGCGTGCCGTGGTGCTACGCACGCGTCGAGCAGGTCGACGGCGAGATGGCGTGGTCGAGTCCGGTCTTTACGCGCGTGGCAGGGTGACCGTCACCGTGGTGCCGGCACCGTAGCGGCTGTCGATGTCGAGGCGGCCGCCATGGGCGCGCACGATGCGCTCGACGATGGCGAGCCCGAGCCCGGTCCCCGCGGGCCGCGTCGTGAAGAACGGATCGCGGGCCCGGCTCCGCACCAGCGTATCCATGCCCTCGCCGCTGTCGCGCATGGCGATAGCCCACGCCCGACGTCCCTCCAGACGCGCGCGGCGTGCGCGCACCACGAGCGAGCCCCCCTCGGGCATCGCCTGCGCGGCGTTCTCGGCGAGGCTCGCGAACGCCTGGCGCAGCAGATCCGCGTCGCCTCGCACGGCGGCCTCCCCGACGTCGAGATCGATCTGGATGCGCGACGGATCGCGGGCCGCCTGCAGGCCCTGGGCCACCGCGTCGGCGAGCACGACGGCCATCTCGACGCGTTCCGGGCGCAGCCGGAGCGGTCGCGCGTACGCAAGCAGCTCGTTGAGCAGGCGGGTCAGGCGCGAGGTTTCCTCTTCGACGATCTCGAGCAGCAGGGCGTGGTCGTCGGACGTCGCCGGGGCGCGGCGCAAGCCGGCGACCGCGTTCTTGAGGATCGCGAGCGGATTGCGGACCTCGTGGGCGATCGTGGCGGAGAGCGAGCCGATCGCGGTGAGCTGTTCACGGCGAACGAGCTCGTCCTGCGCCCGCTGGAGCAGCTCGGTTTCGTGCTCGAGCTGCGCCGTCCGCACGCCGAGCTCGTGCTCGGCACGCACGTGGCGACGCAGCAGGACGGTGGCCACGAGCATGCTCGCGACGAGCGTGGCGTGATCGAGGAGCTGCACGACCCGGACGTGGGCGAGCTGGGCGACGAGATCGTGCGTGCCGCACGCGCCGACCAGGCATACGGCGACGGCGCATCGACGCGCATCGCCGCTATGACGTGCTGCGCGAAGCAGTCCGACGAGGGCTGGGGCGACGACCACGAGCCCGGAGGTGGCCAGGACCGAGCCGACGGCGTCCAGGCGCAACTCCATGGTGCGCGGCGCCTGGATGGGCGGCGGGTCCGGCGAATCGATCGGGAAGGCCGGATCGAAGACGAGCCCGGCGGCCAGTGCGCCCAGCCAGACGCACGCGACCAGGCGCGCGGGTCCATGCATGCGCGGACAGTGCCCTGGCGCCAGAACGCGGCACAGCTCGACCATGCCGAGCATGCCGAGCGCGGCCCCGGCAACCTGGAGTCGCATCCACGGATCGGCTTCGGCCGGCGATGGGCGCGAGCCGGCGATCGAGCCCGCGAGCGCATAGACCCCCAGTCCGGCGGTGAGCGCGGAGAAGGCCGCGTGCTCGACGTCCTCGCGCCGTCTCAGCCACAACAGGCCGAAAAAGGCCGCGAGGTGCAACTGCACGGCTCCCCACGCGGCCGTCAGCGTGTGAAGCAGGTGCATCAGGCCGTCGGTTGCGCCGCTTCGGTCGCGGCATGACCGATGGGCGGTTGCGGCAGGCGCAGCGCGACGCGTGTGCCCCGACCGGCGTGGCTGTCGATCTGGATCGAGCCGCCATGGGCGCGGGCGATCCGCTCGACGATCGCGAGCCCGAGCCCCGTTCCGTCCTTGCGCGTGGTGTAGAAGGGAGTTCCGGCCTTGCGCTGCGCGGCCACGTCCATCCCCACGCCGGTGTCCTCGACGATGAGGACGACGGCGTCGCGCTCGCGTCGCGCCCGAACCGCGAGACGCCCTCCCGAGGGCATGGCCTTGATGGCGTTGTCGATGAGGTTGACGAGGGCCTGTCGGAGCAGATCCGGGTCGGCCTCGACACCGTCGGCGTCACCGCACACGTCGATTTCGGTGTGCACCTTGTCGCGGACGGCGGGCCCCAGCGCCGCTCGGGCGTCCTCGAGGCTTCGTCGGGCGAGCTCGTCGATGCGAACGGGACGTCGCTCCGGTGTCAGGGGTCTGCTCATCGCCACCAGGTCGGTGACGAGCCGGTTGAGCCGATCCGCTTCCTCGTCGAGAATGCCGAGCAGGTCGGCCCGTTCGCTCGCATCGAGACCCGGTCGTCGCAGCCCCGAGGCGGCATGCCCGATCACCGTGAGCGGATTGCGCAGCTCGTGCGCGATGACGGCGGACATCTCGCCGAGGGCCGCAAGCTGCTCAGAGCGAACGAGCTCGTCCTCCGTGCGCCGCAGCGCTTCGCGACGTCGCACGAGCTCGCGTGTCCGGTGGGCGAGCTCCGTACGCGCGCGCGCGAAGCCGTCGAGCAGAGATGCGCTCATGACGAACACGTTGAGCAGGGCGGTGTGCTCGAGCAGCGTGCTCGATGCGAGCCAGCCCGCGTGGACGAGGCCATCGTGGGCGCCTACGAGTGAGTTCAACAGGAGCGCGAGCCGCACGCTCGAGGGAGCTGCACATCCGTGGGTTCGCCAGAGCGCCACGAGCGCCGGGGCGATGGGGACGACGGACGCCGTCGAGACGACCATACCGGCCGCGGACAGCGGTGGCGATCCCGCGGCGGACGGACCGCCGATTCCAAAGTGACCCGCTGCCAGACGCCCGGTCTCGTTCACGAGCTCTCCGGATGCGACGACCAGCAAACCGGCGAATCCCGCGGCGTAGGCCGCGTGCAGCCAGCCGCGTCGCACGTCCGCTCCGAAGGCGCGACACAACTCCACCGTGTAGACGGCCGCGGTGTACGCGCCCGTCCCCTTGATGCCGATCCCGATCGCGGCAGTGCTCGTGTCCACACCGGAGGCGAGCACGGCGGCGCCAGCCGCGTACACGCACAGACTGGCATTGAGCCAGGCGAACGCCGCGGCGACACGACCCTGTCGCTGCCTCAAGGCGTGCAATACGCCGAAGAAGATCGCGACGCCGCCGTAGACAGCGGCTGCGCAGACTGTGAGCGCCGCGGTCGGCGACACGAGGCCAACATACTTCGAACGGTCGTACGAGAACGCAATCCCCCTCTTCGATCTCGAGTCGGAGGGGCCGATTGGCTCAGCGCAGAGCACGGAAGGGTGTTTCGACACCGACACCGAGCCCGAGTCCGAGTCCGAGCCCGGGTCCGAGCCCGAGCCCGAGTCCGAGACCGAGACCGAGCCCGGGTCCGAGTCCGAGTCCGAGCCCGAGTCCGAGACGGAGTTCGAAAAGCGGGGCCCGCGGTCGAGATCGAGCCACGTGCCCGCCGTGGTCAGTGAGCGCGCGCGCCGAGGCGCGGGGTCGCGTGGTACATCTGCCATGCGCGTGCGCGTGCTGGTCGTCGGGCCCGGTAGCCTCGTCGAGCGGGCGGACGGCGCGGCGGCCGTCCTGCGCGACCTCGGCTGCCACGTCGAGAGCGTCGATCTGTGGGATCCCATCGATCGGCTTGTCGCAGGCCGTGCTGCGCCATCTGTCGTCGTGGTCGAGGCGCTCGACGAAATCGATGCCGGACGCGCGGCGCTCATGCGACTGCGCGCGGTCGAGGCCTTGCAGGGAATCCCCGTCCTTCTGGGCGTGACGGTCGGCGCCCTGCCGCGCCTGGCGCCGGGCGACGGGTTCGACGATTTCGCGCTCGCGCCGTACGTGGCCCCCGAGTTGTACGCGCGTATTCGCCGAGTCCAGTGGGCACGCAGTTTCGACGGGCGTGAGCGGGTACGAATCGGCGCGCTGTGCGTCGACCTGGCGGCGCACGAGGTGTTCGTCGATGGCCGGCCGGTCGATCTGACGCATCAGGAGTTCGCGCTGCTCGCGTTTCTGATCACCCATCGCGGCCGCGTCTTCACGCGCGAGCAGCTCTTGTCCCGCGTCTGGCGCGTCGAGCACTACCACGGCAGTCGCACCGTGGACATCCACGTGCGGCGCCTGCGCGCGAAGCTCGGTCCGGCGGCTGCCCCGCTCGAGACGGTTCGCGGGGTGGGTTACAAGATGAGGGAAACGTGACGCAGCGGCCGCTCGCCGTGGCGGTCGGCGATCCGGCGGGGGTCGGCCCCATCGTGGCCCTGCTGGCCGCGGCGGCGCGCCCCTCGTTGGACCTCGTGCTGTACGGTCCGCGGCGGTTCCTCGAAGCCGAAGCCCGCCGCCTGGGGCTGCAACGGTGTCCCCCCATCGAGGACTGCGGCGACGTTGCGGACGAGGCGGTGGCGGGGCGCCGTCCGGACCCGGCTTGCGGCGCGGTGCAACTGGCCTCGCTGGAAGCAGCCGCGCGGTCGGTGTGGGAGGGTCACGCGCGCGCGCTCGTCACCGGACCCGTCAGCAAGATGGCCGTCGCCTCGGGCCCTGCCCCGGCATTCCGCGGTCAGACCGAGCACCTGGCCGCGCTGTGCGGCCTGCGGGAGGACGCCGTGAGCATGTTGTTTCTCGGCCCCCGCTTGCGCGTCGGCCTCGTCACGACGCATCTGCCCGTCGCCGAGGCGGCGCGTCACGTGCGGCCCGAGACGGTGGCGCGAACGGCGGTCCATCTCGCGCAGGCGCTGGAGCGGCTCGGCGACGCTCCAGAGCGCCGCATCGTCGTCACCGGCATTAATCCCCACGCGGGCGAGGGAGGACTGCTCGGCACTGACGAGATGGAGCGCGTCGTGCCCGGCATCGCGCGCGCCCGAGCCGCCGAGCCCTTCGCCGCTGGGCGATGGCGGCTCGACGGTCCTCTCGGCGCCGAGACGGCGATGCGCATGGCGGCGGATGGGCGCGTCGCGGGCGTCGTCGCGATGCTCCACGACCAGGCGACCATTGCGAGCAAGCTGCTCGATTGGGGCGCCGCGGTGAACGTGACGTGGGGCCTTCCGTTCGTGCGCACGAGCGTGGACCACGGCGTTGCCTACGACGCGGCCGCCTCGGGTCGCGTCGATCCCGCCGGCATGATCGCGGCGCTCGACATGGCGGTCCGCCTCACGGGCGGTTGACGACTGAAGTCCCGTGGGTCGGTCGTCGCCAGTGCCGTCGGCCGGACGCTCCGGATCGCAGACGTCTTGCGCTCCATGCGACAGAGGTGAGCAGCGCGAATGCGACCACCGGGCGCTCGCGCATCGGTACGGCGCCACCCCACGCGATGTGGCACGCGCCCCGTCCTCGGCTTCCCCGACGTCCTCGGTGGGGCGCATCTCCACCGCCGGCATCGGGGGCGGGGGCAGCGCGATCCGTGCTCGCGTCCGTTGGTGGCGAGGAACCATCGTGCGCTCCGCCATCCACGATGCCACCGTCGATCGTGGGCGACGACCCGATCCGGAAATTGACGACGTCGTCGACAAAGTCGTCCAGGCCGTGCAGTGCTTCGCGAGGCGCATCGGCGAGTCGGCTGGCCTGGGCGACGCTCGCCGTTCGTGTCGTCGCCTGAATGACGAACCACAAGAACGCGATCCGCCCGCCAGGCGGCACCGTGGCGACGAATGTCCAGTGGAAGTCTTCGTGTCCGTACCGTTCGGCGTTTGCCACCTCCACGGCGGGCCGTTCCAACCCCTGGAACACGAAGGCAACGGCGGGGTGACCCGCCCCGTCTTCCGTATCGTCCACTGCGAACCACACGTCGCGCGCGGACAGCGCCGTATCTCCGCTCGAGGTGGCGTGCACGACCGTCCACTTGTCGGTGAAGAAGTAACTCGAAATCTTCACGCTCACCGATTGCATCACGGACGAGGTGTTCTCGATGACGTCGAGATAACGTGCGAAGTCACCACCGCCGCGCGGTACGTGGACCCGCCGGTGCACTCGGAGCGCGTAGCCGGCACCCATCCGCGCTTCTCCGAAGACGATCGTACGGCCTTCGTCGGTCATGCCGACGGGTTCCGGGGTCGAGTAGTCGATGTGGTTGATGCTGAGTCGCATGAGTACGCCAGATGCGCCAGAAAGTTCGCCCGTCGCTTCGTAGAATTCCCACCGGAAGCCCCCCTCCGAGTACAACTCGACGGCACGTGAGGTCGCAGGCTGCACGGCGCACGTCGCGAAGGCGACGAAGACGAGCCCCATGAAGCGCGATCCCTTGTTCATGCTCGAGACTCCGCCATTCGTCGAGCGGCCCGGGCCGAGCCGAGACCACTCGTTCCTAGGATCGAGGGTTCGCACGTCGTTGCAGGCAGGGCGCATCGTGCCGTGGGCGTGGGCATGGTGAACGTTTGGTCCCGTCACGACGTATGCGGCCGACCCAAGCTGCGCCGACGAGCGGTAGGTACGGCGAGCGCGACCGCGAGGAGGACGAACCAGGGCAGGACGGCTCGCCTTGCCCCTTCGTCCGGCGCGAGGCGGCAGCTACAGCCCCCGCGCTCGCGGACCCTTCGCGTGGGAGTGCTCCCATCCGTGGTCGGCGTCGGCGCGTCGGTCGAGGCTCCGTCGCCCGTGCCCGCGTCACGCGGCTGTTCGCCCCCCGCGATCGAGAACGACGAGACGACCCAATCGTTGACGGCCGCGCCGTCGGTGACGCGCACGCGCCAGTGCAAGCGACCGACCGGAAGCACGCCTGGAACCTGGAAATGCGTCGCGCCCGGCGTTTCGTCCACGAGGCCCGAAGCGACCTTGTCGGGCGAGTCGAATGTGTCGACGCGGTCCACCTCGAACTCGTACCGGAGCGCGTCGCCATCGGGATCCTCCGCATTGGCGATGACGAATCGCGGACGCCGGTCGGCGATCAGCACGCCCACCGGATAGATTGGAACCGGCTGACTCGGCGCGCGGTTCGGCGAGACCGCAAGCGACCAGCTCTGCGAGTCGGAACCCTCGTCGCCGTCCGCGACGCCGATTTCGACCTCGATCCCGCGTCCGGGGGGCGTCACGTCGACCTCGCGCGGCGTCCACTGGACGACGCCGGCCGACGAGACGACCATGCCCCGCGGTCCGCGCACGACCGTGAACGTGAGCGCGTCGCGGGCGCCGGCGGGCTCTTCGACGCGGAGCTCGTAGCGGTACAGCGCACCGACGCTCGTCGTCAGCGGGGGGCTGCTCGTGATGCGCGGCGCGACGTTGCGGACGTTGACGGTGCGGTAACGCTCGATCGTGTTCGTTCCGTCCGAAGCCCGGATTCCCAGTCGGACGACGCCGGGCCCGTCGGTCGATCCCGCGGGAATCGTGTAGCTCGTCGCGCCGGGCATCTCGCCGAAGGTGCCGTCCGCGTCGAGATCCCACGACCACGTCACCGGGGTGCCCTCGGGATCCTCCACGGTGACCCGGATGGTCGCTTCGGCGCCTTCGTCCATGTCGAAGGGCCCGTCGAAGCGAATGCGCGGTGCGCCGGGGCGGGACAGGCCGAAGTTGACGATGTCGTCGAAGAACTCGTCGAGGCCGACGAGCGCGTCGTCCGGACCCTCGGCCAGACGTCGCGCCGCAGCGAGACTCGTTGCACGATCACGCGCCTGGATTGCGAAGGACAGGAAGCACACCCGGCCGCCCGCGGGGACGGTCGTTCGAAACGTCCAGCTGAAGTTGTCGGCCGAAAGGGATGCCTCCGATGCCCCCACGCGCGGGCTCGTCCCCTGCAGGACGTGCGCCATCGAGGGGTCTCCCGAACCATCCGTGTCATCCGTCGCGAACCAGAGGTCAGTCGACGTGAACGAGGTGTCCGCGCTCGAGGTGGCATGCAGCACCGTGGCGCCGTCACTTCCGAGGTTGCCGTAGATCCGTAAGGACAGCGTCTGCGGCGAGCTCGACGTATTGACCACCACCTCGAGGTAGCGCGCGTAATCTCCGCCCGTGCGTGGCACGTAGACCTGGCGATGGACACGAAACATGCCCAGGACCGCTTCGGCGAGGATGACGTTGCGCCCATCGAGCGTCGTGCGGCTCGCACCTGCCGCGCGATACATGGTGCCGTTGACGTCGAGGTACATCGCGCCGTCGTAGGCATCGCTGGTTCCGTCCAGGAGCTCCCCGCCTCCCGAGTCCTGGATGTCCCATCGGAAGCCGCCTTCCGAGGTCAAGTCGACGGCATGGGCCGGAACGGGCGCCAACCCGAGACACGCGACGGCACCGATTTCAGCGAGGCGCAGGATACGAGCAGGCGACGTGAAGGAACCCCTCATGGGCTCCGACATTGCTCTGGATTGACCTCGCGTTCAACGTCTCCACGCGACTCGCGGTCGGCAGCGGGTGTGTGCCGGCATTCGTGATCCGAGGGCTCGGTGGGTCGACGCGATGGTTCGTCGGACGCCGCGGATCCCCCGGTCGCGAGCGTCGAAACGTGGCCAGGCCATTCCCGTGGCGCTCGCTCGCGAGCGCCGCGATACGCATGCCAGCGCGACTCGGCCTCGGAGGGCTGGAGGAAACCGGCCAGGGCGCCGAGCAGCGATACCGCCGCGCCCACCAGCGCGAGCGCGCCTTCGGGCGACGTCTCGCGCTCGTTCGAGCCGAGGTACAAGGGTACGACGAGCGCGGCCACGCCCAGTTGCAGGCCCGCGTCCACGAGGCGCACCAGACGGGCGTGCTCCGCCAACAACGCGAGGGAACGTTCGGCGAACCGCAGACGCGCCCGCGCATCGTACGGCTCCCGCATCGGCATCGCGGCGAAACGACGACGCGTCGCGCGGGGATCCGGTCCGGGCCAGACCGCGAGCAGCGCACGCGCGAGCGACGCGCCCGTCCACGTCCACAGATAGGGACGTGCGGCCTCGTCCGTCGCCGTCGCCGCCACGACGCCCATCCCCGTCCCGAGGAGCAGCGGCACGAGCGCGCCGCGCCATCCTTCGTGGTGCGCGGCCAGAGCCGAAAGCTCGTTCTGGACGAGAAGCAGGCGCGCGGCGGTCGACGCGTCCAGCATCGATCCGTCGTCCAGCCGGACTTCGAACCGAGCGAAGCCCGGTCCCTGCATGGGCGCCGCCGAGGTGCGCGCGTCGGCTGCGGCGACGATTTCGTGGGGGGCGGGGCATCGCCCGGTGCATCGAGGTGCCCCGAGGCCTTCGGCGGGCTCGTGAGCCTGCGCATGTCCCTTGCTGCTCGCGACGAGCAGCGCGATCGCCGCGAGCGCAGGGCCCACGTCGCGAGTTTACCGTGGTCCGTGGCGCGGGCACTACGGGCGCCGATCGGTGGGCGGAAGAGGAGCATCAAGCGCTTCCAGAGCCTGGCGGGCACGCGCGCTCGTCGGATCGCGAGCGAGCGCGTCGCGATACGCGGCCACCGCCTCGGCGCGTCGACCGAGCAACCGCAGCGCCGTTCCCAGGAGCAGTGCGGGCTCTGGATCGTGCGGGGCTGCGACCGACAGGGCGCGCCGCGCGTGCGCCTCGGCCGATGCCGGGCGTTCGGCTTCGAGCGCCGCGCGCGCGGCGTCGAGCCACGCGTCCGGGTCGTCAGGCTCCGCCGCGGCCAGTGCGGCGAATCGCGCGTGGGCTTCTCGCGCCTGACCCGCGGCGAGTGCCGCCCCCGCCAGATCGCGTGCGAGCTCGACGTCGTCGGGCAGGCGCGCGGCGAGCTCGCGCAGCAGTGCGAGCGCGTCCCCGGCTCGTCCCTGCGCGAGGCGAACCGCGGCCAGATCGCGCGCCGTCTCGACCGAGACATCGCCACTGGTGCGCGCCGCCTCGAGCGCTCGCTCGGCGGCGCCGAGCTCGTCGCGCCGGATCGCGACGACGGCCAGCCGTCTCAACAGCCGCCAGTCGGCTTCGTCGAGGCGATGTGCGCCTCGCGTCACGAGCGCGATGGCCTCCTCGAGCGCTGCCGCGACGGCGAGCGCGCGCGCTCGGGCGCGGACGAGCGCGCGCGAGGCTTCGCTCGACGTCGACTCCGACGACGCGGTGATCGTCGTGCCGAGTCGCTCCGCGAGGGCGCGCGCGCGAGCGACCGTCTCGCCGGCGGGTCGCGGATCGATCTCCGTTTCCTCGGGGCCCAGGAGCAGCGACGCGAGGCGCATCGGCGCGCGGGCATCCGCGGGGTCCGCCGCCGCGGCGCGTTCGAGCCAGCGGACGGCCTCGTCACGATGGCCGCGGGTCGCCAGCCGCTCGGCGGTCGCGAGCAGCCGTTCGAGCCGTCGTCGATCGCGCTGCGCGAAGGCCTGCCCGGCCTCGCACATCGTCGAGAGCGCGAGCACGAGTCCGACGTATCGGGCGAGCGCGCGGCCGGGAGGGTTCGTGCGGGAATCGTACTCGTCGCGAGGCCGCGATGGTATCGCCGCGCGTCGCCTTCGGTCGGGCGTCGTGCTCGGTCGCCGTTGCGCAAAAGAAAACGGGCGACCCGTCGCCGGGCCGCCCGTCGGAAGTCGCGATCGGCGTGGCGTTGCGAGCTCCATGGGCTCGCCGTGCCGTCGCAACGCGCCACGCTCCCAGCGCCGTCTCGCGAGCCGGCGCTGGCGTGTACGTCGGTCCAGTGGGTCTCCCCGGCGGTGACTTTCCGAGTTCGCGCTCGCACGCCACCGCGCGGACGAGGCGGGAGTTATCCGCCGTCGGCCGGAATCGACCCGATCGCGGGCGCGGCTCTCGCAGCGTCGAGGGACGCTGATCCACCGCGCCGACCCGCCGCGCGGTCCGTTCGTGAAGGACCGCTGGACGAGCCTGTCGCGACCGTGCCGATGTCCGGGCGCACCCTCTGCGATCCCTGCTGCCGTCCGTCACGGGCCAACCCGCCCGCTGGTCGGCCGGCGTCGTGGTCGTGCCTTGCGGCTCGGCTAGACGCCTCGTGCAGAAGATCGGAGCGATGTCGCGGTTGCCGCCGGGTTAGGGCGGCAGGCGATCGTCGCGGTGCGCCTCGCCTCGTCCCGAAGAACGATACGGTCTCCCCTATCGTCGCGCATCCGGTCCGTGGGCTCGATGGACCCGGCGGATGCAGCTACACCCCTTTCGCGCCGCTGCGTTCCGGAGTCTCGCCGCAGACATCCGGTTCGCCCGGCAGAGCTAGCCCCGCGCACTCGCCGTCCGATACGGCTAGCGCCCGAGGTCCAGAGATGTGCCTCGGTCGAGGCGAACGACCCACTGCTCAATGTCAAAGACACGACGTGCACCCGCGTCATGTGCCGCTCCCGACCTGCTTCGCCGGGTGGTTCCGTCGAAGCGGCCGGGGGACCGACCCGCTTCCACGGCGGGTCGCCCCGCGCCGGTGTTCCCGCCGCCGCGACGTGCGGCATGTTCCGCGCGCACGCCGGGCCTCGGGCCGAAACCGGCAGCACTCCGTCGCACGCATCGCGCGATTCCTCGAGGGAATGCGCGACACACGCCGAGGCTCGGGGGAACGCGCCCCTCCGTGGACGGGACCGCTCCCTAGGACGAGCCCGGAGTGCCAGCGCCGACGGCGACCACCCGGAGGCGGCCTGCCCGTGAGTCGGAGCGTACGAACCGACCGCGAGCACGGCTGACTCGGCGAGGCTGACCGCCCGCACCGAGCCCGCGCGTCGTTCGCACGAAGCGGAACAACGCGCTCGACCGTCCGCCGGCTGACAGCAGCTTGTCACACATCCCGCGAGCACGACCGCGAGCCGAGGCCCGGCGCAGCGCCCGTTGGCGCCCACGTCGCGCTGGCGTCGCAGGGTCCGACCCGTCCACGCCGCCAGCGACCGGTCCGCCAACCCCGGGCTCGACATGGCTGCCGGCCGCCCGGAGCCACACGGACCGCGTGCCCTCGTCGCATCGCCCGATTCTCCGCGGCCGGTTCACACCGCGGTTGCACGGGCGACGCCGAGCCACGGCGTGTCCCTCGTCGCGAAACGAGAAGACAGAGGCCGTGGCAGGCACCTGAAGACCGGAAGATTCCGGCGGGATGAGCCCGCCGCAAGAGTTCCGCGCCCGGAAACGACGAAGCTCGATGCCTTTGGTACCGCGCGCTTCCTCGAAGCGCAGGCGACTTCGATTCAGCACGCGGCTCGGGCGGTGGCTCGTGGACGAGCCGCTTCGCCACGCGCCCGCAGCACCTCCCCGATCTTGCGACCGTCGGTCATCGCGGCTTCACGTCACCGCGACTTCCGAGCCTCATCCTTGGGCACAAAGGGCGCCGGAGGCAAGCGCAAAAGTGCAGGAAATCATCCACATCGTCGCTCTCCGGCATTCCACTCTCCATCCACGACGCATCCACATGCTTGGCGCGCATTCTGGCGGTTGCGTAGGGCGAGGTGACCCAGCTCCATGTACCCTCTCTCCATCGGGACTCCGACCCCATCGCGACACGACGTCGGTGCCGTTGAACGACCGAAGCCCGCGACGGCTGTCGTCAGAGCCTTTCGGCGGCGAACGGAACGACGTCCGCGATGCGGCTCGCGCCGACGAGCAACAGCAGCAGGCGATCGACGCCAAGCGCATTGCCCGCGCACGGGGGTAGCCCGTCCGCGAGCGCGGACAGGAAACGTTCATCGACGGGCAGCTCCGTCCTTCCCATCGATCGACGCCGCTCGAGGTCGCGCAGCAGGCGCGCGCGCTGCTCGGTGGGATCGCGCAGCTCGTCGTAGGCGTTGCACAGCTCGATCCCGGCGACGTACGCCTCGGCCCGCAGGGCGACGGCCGGGTCGTCCGGATCGAGACGCGCCAGCGAAGCCATGGACGCGGGCCATCCCGTCAGCCACTGCGGTCGATCGCGACCGAGCGCGGGCTCGACGCGCTCGACGTACAGGCGCCAGAAACGATCCTCGTCGTCGCGGACGTCGTCCCAGGCGACGCCGGCATGCCTCTCGAACGCCGAAGCGACGGTGCAACGCGCCCACGGCGGACGCAGGTCGATGGGACCGTCGCGACCCTCGATGCACGGCCGTCCGCACAGCGCCGTGGCGACGTGCGCGACCAGCGCTTCGGTTTCGTCCATCATGTCGTCGAGCGACGCGAAGCCGCGGTACCACTCGAGCATCGTGAACTCGGGCTCATGCAACGCGCCTCGCTCGCCTGCGCGGAAGCAGTGCCCCAGCTGATAGATGCGCGGCAGGCCCGCCGACAGCAGACGCTTCATTGAGTACTCGGGGCTCGGCACGAGGAACGACGCGGGCGCGAGACCCTGCACGGCGGGCGGCTCGATGTGCACCTCGGTTCCAGGGCACCGGACCGCGAGCGGCGTGTCGACCTCGACGTAGCCGCGCGCGTCGAGAAACGCGCGGATGGCCCGCAGCAGGGCCGCGCGTGCGAGCAGCCATCGCGCGCGGCGACCGTCCCCGTCGTGCAACCAGGACCAGTCGCTGTCTGGCGTGGGAAAGTCGCGGCTCGGACGCGACAGCAGTTGCGCGCGCTCGACGACGATGCCACCGGTCGTGCGCCGGCCCTCGACGAGCACCCAGGCGCCCGCGACCGCATGCGGAAGCGCGCCCTCGCACGCGGCGCGCGCCTCGAGGCTGCCCGTCGCGTCCGCGAGCCTCCAGCGTCCACCGTCCGCGGCGACGACCCGCGCGCCGAGCCGCACCGCTGCGTCGGGTGTTCGGTCGATCGTCTCGCGGACGCCGAGAACGCCCGACCGCGTCGCCGGCCCCTCGCTCAGCGTCGCCCCACGCGTTCGACGTACTCGCCGGTCCGCGTGTCGATCTTGAGCACGTCGCCCTCGTTGACGAAGAGCGGGACTTGCACCTCGAGCCCGGTTTCCATCTTCGCCGGCTTGGTCGTTCCCGTCGCCGTGTCGCCCTTGAAGCCGGGCTCGGTCTGCACGACTTTCATCTCGACGAACGTCGGCGGCGTCACCCCGATGGGCTTGCCCGAGAAGAACAGCACGCTGACGACCGTGCCGTCGAGCAGGTAGTAGCGGCCGTCACCGAGCTGCTCGGCGGGAAGCGAGAGCTGCTCGTACGTCGTCTGGTCCATGAAGACGTACGAGTCGCCCTCGGGATACAGGTACTGCATGTGACGCTCCTCGAGGTCGGCGGGCTGAAGCTTCTCGCCGCTCTTGAACGTCCGCTCGATCACGGCGCCCGTCATCATGTTGCGCAGTTTGGTGCGCGTGAACGCCTGGCCCTTGCCGGGCTTGACGAACTGGAACTCGATGACCGTGAACGGAACTCCGTCGATCTGGATCTTGAGGTTCTTGCGGATGTCGGAGGTGTCGTACATGGTCGCGGGCCCGACTCGCCGCTCACTCCTCGCCGGCGATGCGGCGCTGGACAACGACGATGTCTCCCGGCGCGCTCGCGTTGTCGCGCTCGGCGGTGATCCGCAGCTCGAAGGCCCGCAAGGGCGTCGTCGCCGTCAGCGTGGCGGTGCGCGCATCCGGGTCGAACGCCAGCCGCCCGGCGAGCACGGGCGGCTGGTTGTTGCCGATGAACCACGCCACGTATTGCGTGATGCCCTGTCCGAGGCGATCCGGCGGCACGACGTTGGTGAGCGAGATGGTCACGAGCTGGTTGCCGCCCTCGAGTGACTCGACGCGTACCGTGCCGTCGGTGCCCGGCGAGCGCGCCGTGCCGACGACCGCGTACTCGGCGGCTCCACCGCAGCCGGCGAACAGGGTCAACAAGAGCGCCCATGCGGGGGGCGAGGGGGCGAGACGGAAGCGCATCGAGTCCCTCCTGCGATTCGGGGCGCTGTATGGCGCGGCCGGGCCGCAAGCGTCAAGCAGGCCGTCTTGCCGGCGCGCACGTCGGCGGCTATCCCGACCCGACCGTGCAGGACGTCGACGAGGAGATCCGCGACATCAAACGCGAGATCGTCGAGTCGCGCGCCCTGACCATCCGCACCAACAATCTCGTCAACGCGCTCGCCGCCGACGTCAAGAGCATCGCGCGCCGCCAGGCCGGGTACGAGCGACGCTTCGCGTGGAACGGCGCCGTCGCCTACGTCCTGTTCGCCGCGCTCTCGTTCGCGGGCCTCAAGCTCGCGGCCGACGCGCGCATCTCGGAGATCGAGGCGGCACAACAGGCGCTCGAGCGCGAGACCGTCCGACTGCGCCGCGAGCTCGCCGAGGAGACCCGACGCGCCGAAGCGCGCGTGCGTGCCGAGGCGAAGGCGGCGCGCTTCTACGATCTCATCCGGCAGCAGAAGCGAACCGAGGTGGTCACGGGCTACGAGGCGATCCGGCGCGAGCTGCTGTCGCGCACCGAGGCGGCGCTGTTTCGCGACACCGTCGATCGATTCCGGCTCGATCTGTCCATCGAGTCGTACCAGGAGGGCCTGGACTTGATGCGCACCGACCGGTTCGCCGAGGCGAGCGAGAAGTTCCGAGAGGCGCTCCGCTTGCAAGATCGCGGCGCCCACCTGCCGGCCGTGCGCTATCAGCTCGCGCGCGCCCTGGCCCGGCTCAACCGCCAGAGCGAGGCCATCGTGCTCGCCCAGGAAGTCGTCGAACAGGAGGTCGATCGCGAGCTGCAGGACGACGCGCTGTGGCTCGTGGCCGAATGCGCCGAGCAGATCGGTCAGCTCGACGACGCGCGCAACGCGCTGCGGGCTCTGCTTCGCCGCTTCCCGCGCAGCAGCCTCGTGCCCGACGCACGCAGGCGTCTGGCGGATCTGAACGTCCGGGTGCTCCGCACGCGCCAGGCGGCGGCGACGCGCTGAATGCGGCGCACCGGCCGCTCGATCGCAGGCAGGGGCTCGGGCCCGGACTCCGACTCGCTCTCGGGGTCGGCGTCGGATTCGGACTCGGGTTCGGTCTCGGCCTCACAGCGGCGGGCAGGTCGGTCGATTGCGGCTTCGACTCGGGCTCGGGCTCGGGCTCGGACTCGGACTCGGAATCGGAATCGGAATCGGGCTCGGTCTCTGGTTCGGGCTCGGACTCCGACTCGGGCCCGGACTCCGACTCGCTCTCGGGGTCGGCGTCGGATTCGGGCTCGGCCCTCGCGCTCCGAAGGGCCCTTCGGTTGCCGTTCCTTCCGTGGGCGAGTCGCCGCGACGGCCACGCGTCGCCCTACGCGCCGCTACCCTCGCCCACACCCGCATCTTCGGGCGGATCGATGCCGCCCTCGCCCGACGCGCCAGCGTCGGGCAACGGAGAGGGCGCGCCATCGGGTCCGGGCGCGCCGGCCTCGATCCACCGCCGGAACATTTCGATGTGGGCCCGGTCGAGTGGGTGCGGCTGGCTCGTGGACCACGGCATGATGCGGCCGAACGACAGCGACAGCTCGCCCCCAGGGCCGCGGATGACGAGCGGACACGTGCTCTCGCGCGTGTAGGGGGGCGGTGCGAAATCCGGTGCCGGCCCCCACGCGCCGGGCAGGATCTGCCCCGTGGCCGGCTCGTAGGGGCCTTCGAGCTTGATCATGAGCCAGCTGCGCGAAGGATCGCCCGGCGTGACGAGGGGCATGCGGTCGTATTGACAGGCCGTCACGCCGACGAGCTCGGCCGTGATTGGCTCGCCGGCCGCGAGCAGGGGCCCGAACTGGAGCCGCGCCGCCCCGCGGCCCGTTCCTCCGTGGCACGACGAGAACGCGCACGCGCACTCGACGAGGGCCTCGACGTTCGCGTACGTCGGCTCGGTCGGAATCGACGCGCACGGGCTGCCACCCGGCTCGTCACCGCCGCAGCCGGAGGCGAGCCCTGCGCACGCGCCCACAATCAGAGAGGCGTGCAGCGCGGCCTGCACCGCCGTTCGCTCCCGCCGCATCATCCCCGATCCTTGGCCGTTCCGGTTCGAAGCTCCGCGTGGCTGCGCCCCGGCTCGGCTCGCGTCGCGGACGGCAGCCCCTCCGCCGCCCATCCGGCCTCGACGATTTGCCCGAACGGATCGCGGCACCCGCTCCAGCCCGCGCGCTGATCGACGACGTTCGTGTAACCGGCCTGCGCGAGCGCCTCGGCGGCCCGCGCCGATCGTCCCCCCGCCGCACAGCCGACGATGATTCGCGTGGACGTGTCGAAGTGGGCGCGGACCACGGTGAGGAAATCCGGATTCGGGGCCATCCCGCTCGGCGTGGACAGCAGGAACGGCACGTTCCATGCGCCCTTCGGATGCCCCTGGGCGAACTCTTCCTCCGTGCGCACGTCCAGGTACACGTAGCCCTCGCGCTGCACCAGATCGTGAGCCTCCCTGGGCGAGACGCGTCGGATCGTCGACACGGCGGCACCTCCGAGGCAGCCTTCCTAGCACGATGGACGCGACCCGCGCGACGCAGCCTGCGGCCTCGCCGAGGCCTGTCAGCGCGTCCCTGACCGACTGGATCGGCACGGTCATGCGATACCGCGCCGAGCACCCGGACACCGCGCGCATCCTTCACGTGCTTGAGCGGCTGCTCGACCGCCCCGTTCGCATGTCCGTGGTGATCCACGGCGAGCCCGGCACGGGAAAGGAGGGACTGGCGCGTGCGCTGCACCGTGCGATGCACACGGACCCGGCCGCCCCGTTCGTGAAGGTGCACGGGGCGCCGCGGGATCCGACCGCGCTGTTGCGCGAGCTTTTCGCCGACGGCAGTGCCGCGGTGGCCGGTGCCGACGGCGGCACGCTGTACGTCGAGGGCATCGAGGCCGTGCCGCCCGAGGTCCAGGCTCGGCTCTCACGCGCGCTGCGGGGTGCGCTCGTCCTCGAATCAGAGCCGCCCCGTCCGGTCGACGTGTGCGTGATCGCGGCGACCGAGCGGCCGCTCTTACCCTTGGTTCGACGCGGGATCTTTTCCCACGAGCTGTACCACCGCCTCGCGCGGCTCGAGCTGCGCATCGCGCCGCTGCGTGAGCGACCTGCGGATCTCGGTCCGGCCGCCGTCTGGGTGGCCAATCGTCTGCTGCAGCGGCACGGCATCGCGAAGCAGGCCGTACTGGAGGGTGAAGCCAATGCGGACGATCTGTGCATCGAACGCTCGGCGCTCGAGGCACTCGCGCAGCACGACTGGCCTGGCAACTTCCGCGAGCTGGACGCGGTCCTCGAGCGCGCGTTGTTCCTCGTCTCGAACGGATGTCGCGTGACGGGCGACGACGTGCGCGAGGCGCTCGCGATGCGCGTCGAGGGCGTGGAGCTGGACGACGAGGCCTTCGACTGATCCCCGCGGCCGGCAGGCTGCTCTCCAGTCTGGGCGTCGGACCTCGGTTTCGGGCCCGGACTCGGTCTCGGCCTTGGACTCGGACTCTGACTCTGAATCTGACTCTAAATCTGACTCGGTCTCGGTCTTGGGCTCGGGCTCGGGCTCGGACTCGCTTTAGGACTCTGACTCGCTCTGGGACTCCGGCGTGGGCTCCTTTCGGCCTGGGACGCGGGGCACGATGGCGGCCGTGTAGGGGCGCAGCGGCTAACGCCCCGCCGGGCGACCGCCCTTGCGCGGATCGCTCGCCGCAAGCAGGGCGCCGTTCGGTGTGGCGCGTAGGCGCACGAGTTGCACGTCGGCCCTCGACGTCGAGGGTTCCAGTCGATGACCGCGCGCGCGCAGCGCGGCCTCGACGTTCGGTTCGAGCGGATGGGAAATCTCGGTGTACAGGACCTCGGGCAACCCCTGGTGGTGGACGCGTGGCAGGGCGAGCGCGTCGCGTGGGGTCAGTCCCCGCACGAGCACGTGCCAGGCGACCTGCATGACCGCGGTGACGATGCGGCTACCGCCGGACGCTCCGATGCACAGGATGGGGCCCTGGTCGTCGAGCACGAGGGTCGGGGTCATCGTCGAGACGGGTCTGCGGCCCGGTCCGGGCAGGTTGTTCGCGCCGCCGGGCAGTCCGAACGCGTTGGCACGGCCGACGGCGGAGGCGAAGTCGTCCATCTGGTTGTTGAGCACAATCCCCGCCGCGGAATAGCCTGCTCCGAACGGGAGGTTGATCGTCGTCGTGACGGCCGCGACGTTGCCCTCGGCGTCGACGACGCACAGGTGCGAGGTGCCGGCGCCCGTCGGGACGGCGGTCGTCGTCGCGCCGTTCTGGCTCTCGACGGGCACATCGTAGTCGGACGCGGGCCGCGCGCGTTCGGGCTCGAACCGGGCCGCCCGCGCGGCGTGGCGTGTCTCGGCATCGAGACGATCGAGCGGGATGGAAATGTGATCGGGATCACCAAAATGACGGGCCCGGTCGAGAAACGGACCCTTCCAGGCCTCGGCGAAGGCGTGCAGGTGCTCGGGGCCGAAGTCGCGGCGGCGCGTCGGATCGATCCAGCGTTCGACGAGCGCGAGCGAGGCGAGCAGCGTCCAGCCACCGGCGCTCGGCGGGGGGGCCGTCACCCAACGCCAGCCCAGTCGAGAGCCCTCGAGCGGCCGACGCTCGACCGCTCGATACGCCGCGAGATCGTCGAGCGTCAGCACGCCGCCCGCGCCGCGGACGGCCGAGACGATCCGCCGGGCGATGGGTCCACGATAGAAGGCCCCGGCGCCGTGCCGACCCAGCGCGTGCAGGGTGCGGGCGAGGTCACGGTTGCGAAGGCGATCGGCCCCGTCGAGGCGTCCGTCGGGACCGAGCCAGCTGCGCATCAGTGGGTTGCGCGCGAGGATGGGCAGGAGGGGCGCGGCGCGCTGGACGAGGTCGTCGCTCGGGGGGACGCCTCGCTCCGCGAGACGGATCGCAGGCACGACCACCTCTGCCCAGCGCCGCGTGCCGAATCGGTCGAGCAGGGCGTCGATGCCGGCGACCTCGCCCGGAACGGCCGTGGCCAGGCCACCGAGGCGCGAGCGCTCTGGAGGCAGCCCCTCGAACAGGGAAGGTGTGGCCGCGGCGGGCGCCCGCTCGCGGAAGTCGAGGAACGTGATGGACCGATCCCGCGTGCGGTAGTAGAGCGCGAAGCCGCCGCCTCCGAGGCCGCTCGACGCTGGGGAGACGACACCGAGCGCCAGCATGGCCGCCGCAGCGGCGTCCGCGGCGTTGCCTCCGGCCCGCAGCAGGCGTGCACCGGCCTCCGAGGCGAGCGGATGATCGGTGACCACCACGTACCGGACGAAGGTATCGGGCCCGGGCGGGTCGATCCGCGCCACCGCCGTCGACGCGAGCGTGATTGTCGTGAGCGCGGCGCACGTTCCGGTGACCGCGAGCCGGTGCCTGCGCCGCGAGCCGTCCACGTCAGTTGACCGACACGAGCTCGGCGCCGTCCTTGCCGCAGTAACTCGTGCTCGCGGGGAAGCGGTCGCCGCACTGCGGGCAGATCTTCGTGCGCTCGGCGCCGCGTTCGCGTGCGCGCGCACGGGCGGTGAAGAACGCGTACGGCACGAGCTCGTCGCCGTCGGTCGGGCAGCGACCGAGCTCGCCGGGATAGCCGCGCCGGCAGCTGGGACAGATGAACGGCTGCCCGACGAACGAGGCGCGGTCGACGAGCGGCGAACCGTCCTGGGGGCAGAAGGCGTGGCGCTCGTCTCGCACTTCGCGGCGGCACAGCGGGCAGACGCGTGCGACGCGCGGCGTTTGCACCGAGGTCGGTGCGACCGACGGAACCGGAGCTGCCATCGCGGCTTCGCGAGGAGACGGTACGCGGTCGCTTTCCGGCGCGCCGCGCGAGGAGCCCGACGTGGCGCCCTCGCCCGGCGACGTCCGGCGCGCCCGTCGAAGCGCGGTCCACACGCCGGCGCCGACGAGCGCCGCGGCGATCGACGAAGCGAGGACGATCCACCCGGCCGTGGGTTTCGAGCCGCCGACGGCGCGCGCCTCGACGCCGGCCGCGCGGCCCGTGGCCGGCTCGGCCTTCGCACGCTCGTCGGACGCCCCACGGCTCTCGGGCACGGCCAGCAGATCCGAGAGATCGTCCCGCCGTACGTGCACCACGGCCTCGGCGCGGAGCTCGCCGTGACGAACCCGAACACGCAAGTCACCCTCGTGCGGGCCCGCGACGAGCGTTCCACCGCGAAAGGTCGCGCCGTCGGCTGCTGACCCCTCCAGCGACCATTCGAGCGCGGGATCGGGCAGGGCACAGCCCGCGGCGTCGACGAGCACGGCGCGCACGCGGAGCGATTCGCCCGACGCGATGGTGGCCTCGGAGGGCACCACACGAAGCCGGTGCGGCGGGCCCGGAGCACATGCCGACGCAGTCGGCGTCGAAGGCGCGACCGATGGCGAGGGCGAAGGGACCGTCGGCTCCGCGGGTTCCGATTGCACGAGCGCGACGAGCGTCTCGGAACGGCTGGTCAGGCGACAGACGCTGTCGTTGAGCCGCCAGTGGTAGTGCGCCTCCTCGAGCAATTTCCATCGATCGGCGCCATCGGCGACGACGGTGTACGTGGCGCGCTCCGAGCGCGGATCGTCGGGCGGCGTGGCGCAGCGCACGATCCAGCGGTCGGGCAGTCGTGTCCGCGATACGACGCGCATCGCGGGATTCTCGCTCCAGCACCGGTCGGAGCGACGTCGCAGCCGTCCCTCGACGACGAACGTGTCGCCTTGCTGACGGACCTGGACGATTCCGGCACCTGGAAGTTCGTGGCTGGTCGGTCTCACGCCGCAGTCCGGCCCCCAGCTCTCGACTGCGACCTGCACGCGGGTGGGGCCCGCGGACCATGTGTCGCGTGCGTCCTGCGCGCGGACCAGCGCCAGATACGGTGCGAGCGCGAGCAGCAACGTTGCGCTCATGCCGCGGAGTACGAGGCTACGGTGCCGCGCGACTCTCGGGCAAGTCGCGACGTCGGCTCCGGACTCGTTCTCGGCTTCGGTCACGGCCTCGGACTCGGACTCGGACTTGAACTTGGACTTGGACTTGGACTCCGACTCGGCCTCGGTCTCGGATTCGGACTCGGCTCCAGTCTCACGGCGGAAGTCACGTTGGTTGATGGCGGCTCAAACTCGGCCTCGGCCTTGGTCTCGGTCTCGGAGTTCGGCTCGGTCTCCGACTCAACCTCGGTCTCGGATTCGGGCTCGACAGACGCCGCGCCGCGAGCGGGGCAAGGGGTGGGCGCCGTCAGGGCGGGGCGGGCGCTTCTCCTCGCGGCGTTCGTCGACGCTGGGGCTCGCGTGGCGGACGTCGCGCAGGCTCCTGCACGTCCTGGGCTTCGAGGATGGTGAACTCGACGCGGCGGTTGAGCGCGCGCCCCTCGGGCGAGTCGTTGGGCGCGACGGGGTGTTGCTCGCCGTAGCCCACGTACTCCAGCCGCTCGCGAGGCACGCCGCGTCCCGCGAGGTACTCGACGACGGCGCGGGCGCGGCGGAACGACAGGTCGAGGTTGTAGCGCTCATCGCCCTCGCCGTCCGTGTGGCCCTCGACGCGAACGCGTCGTTGGCCTGGCAGCTCGAGGATCACCTGCGCGACCTGATCGAGCAGCGGCATGCTCACGGACCGGATCACGTCGGTGTCGAAGTCGAAGTAGATGCGTTCGGAGACCAGGATGCGGGTGTCGGTAACCGTCACCACGGCCTGTTGCGGGCCCGGCTCGGGGCACCCGTCGTCGTCCTGGAACTGGTCCCGGTCTTCGGGGTCGTTCGGGCATCCGTCGAGGCCGTCCGCGATGCCGTCCTCGTCGTTGTCGAGCTCGGGGCACCCGTCGTCGTCCCCGTGGCCGTCCAGGTCCTCCGACCTGCGCGGGCAGCGGTCCTGGGCGTCCGGCACTCCGTCGGCGTCGTCGTCCGGATCCGGGCAGCCATCCTCGTCGAGGAAGCCGTCGCCATCCTCGGCATCGTTGGGGCACTCGTCGCGGACGTCGGGCAGACCATCGCCGTCGTTGTCGGGGTCGGCACAGTGGTCGTCGTCCAGAAAGCCGTCGTGGTCCTCGGGTCCGGTGGGGCACCGATCGCGCTGCGTCGCCCAGCGGACGACGACGAGGCCGCGCACGAGCGGTGCCCCGTAACCCGCCAGAAGACCGGTGCCTGCACCCACGTCGAGCGAAAGCGCCGGGGTGGGCGTCCATCGCAATCCCGCGTCGATCTCCGCGGGATTCTCGGCCGACGCGAAGCTCCGCCCACCCACCCCGAGGCGAAGTTGCGTCTCGACGATCGCCGACAGTCGATCCGTCAACGCGAGGCTCGCCGCGACCGCCGTGTGCAGCTCGTCGTCCTGTTCGAGATCGCCCAGCGTGCGGCGACGTCGCAGCCGGAAGCCGGTCTCCGCTCCGAGCGCGGTGCGCCCCGACTGCCACGAGGCGACGAGCGCCGGCATCGCGGTCCAGTGGCCGTGCCCGAGGAACCGGCTCGAGTCGCCGCTCGGAACCGAGACGGCGAGGCGCGTGGCGAGTCCGAGGTCGCCGCGCACCAGGGGCACCTTGACGCCCACTCGCGCATCGCCCGGTCCGACGACGGGCTCCAGTCGCGGACGCGCGGCCAGCGGATCGTCGGCGACACTGGCCCACGACAGCGGCAGCGCCGCCGAAAGCTCGAGCACCTCGAACAGCCCGAGCGCGACGAGGGCGTCGGCCGTCGCCAGGTGCCCCACCACGGTCTCGCGTGGGGTGCCGGAGCGCTCGAGGGGCGCGAGTGCGATCGACGCGCCGAGCCCGATCACCCAGGTGCCGTGTCGCGGCACGGTCGTGCGGTCGACGCCGAAACCGGTGCCCGCGGAGGCGGGGGGCACGAAGAGTTGCAGGTCGAGGGCCCTGGACGACTGGGCGCGCGAGGCGCCGGGCACGTCGCACACGCCGAGCAGGAGCACCAGCCCGCCGAGCCGGCGACGTGACAACGAGCCAGGCCAAGTCACGGCCGGATGGTACGTCAACGACCCGAGTTTGCGTATACTTCGCCGACCCATGCACCGCGTCGCGTGCGCCGGGTTTCCGGTTCCCGTCAGCCGCTACTTCGGGCTGCTCGATGCCGTCGAGATCGTCGAGACCGAGCTGGGGCTCGTCAGCGACGGGACGGTGCGACGCTGGAAGCGTGAGGCGCCGCCCGGCGCGGCGTTCTCGTTGCTCGCGCCTCGCCGCATCGGCGACGGGGGATTCGCCGCGTTTCGGGAACAGCGCGACCTCTTGGACGGAATCGCGGAGATCGCTCGGCGCCTGGACGCGGTCGCCGTCGTCTTCTGCGCGCCGGATGGCGTGCGTTGCGGTCGCGAGCTGTACGCCGCCGCCGGGGCGCTGAGCCGCGCGCTGCCTCGGGGGTTTCCCGTGGCGGTGTTCGACGTTCCCGGGGCCGATGTCGAGGCTCTGGCCGCCGCCGTCGATCCGAAGCGGGCGACCGTCGCCTACGATCCGTTCGAGACGCCGTCGGCCGCGATCGGCGGCCCGCTCCGGTACGTGCGCTGTCCCGGGCCCGCCGGGCGCCGGTCGCGCTACGACGAGGCGGCCATCGCCCGGCTCGCGGAGCACGTGGCGGCGCTTCCCGAGGCGTTCGTCGTCTTCCGCAATCAGGACATGCTCGTCAATGCCCGCGCGTTGCGGACGGCGCTCGAGGAGGCCGCGCGTCGTGCGGAACCGCGTCCGCACGTCTCGGCCGAACGTGTCGGCACGCGGGCGGACCGCGTCACCGGCCGTGCGCGCACGACTCAGGCGCGGCGCTCGGCGACGGGCTCTTCGAGGTCCAGATAGAGCATCGTGCCGCCGGCCACGGCGGCGGGCATGAGCAGCAGGTTGAGCAGCGGCACGAGCAGCAGCAGCCAGACGCCCGTGCCGAAACCGAGCATCGTGACGAAGTGCCGGCGCACGAGCGCGAACCGGGCGCGCACGCCGCGGTCGGCGCGGCTCGCCGGCCAGTCGACGTAGTCGATGGCCCAGTAGATCGCGGTGAACAGGAATGCGAAGACGGAATAGACGATCTGGCCGAGCACGGGGACCAGCAGCGAGAGGACGAAGAGCGGAATCATGATCGCGAGGTAGAGCATCACCTTGACGAGCTCGAGCAGAACGGTCCGCCCAAGGCCGCGCAGCACCGAACGCCACGTCGTCGGAGGGCCCGGCCGACCGCGCAGCAGCCGCTCGACGTGCTCCGACAGCAGGTCGTTGAACGGCGCGGCGAGCACCGGCGCGAGCAGTACCGAGACGAGCAGCGCAACGAGGAGCAGCAGCAGCCGGGCGAGCACCGTCAGTGCGCCGTGCAGCAGGCGCGCCGCCCCCGCCCAGAAGCCCTCGCCGGCCGGCTCGGTCCACAGCCACTGCACGATGTCGTCGCCGCGCGTCCACGCGAGCCAGGCGCCGGTCGCGAACAGCGCCGCGGTCAGCACGATGGGCCAGATCCAGATGCGAACGAGGCCCGGATGACGAAGATAGACGAACCGCGCGCCGGCCAGCGGATAGCGGGCGCCGCGCCAGAAGCCGACGACGGTGCGCCGCCCCGCCTCCGCGGCGCCGCGCACGACTCCGGAGGACCCGGTCGCGGCCACCTCAGCCTCCCGACGGCACGCTGCCGCCCACGAACGGCAGGATGGCGCGCAGATCCTCGTCGTCGAATCGCAGCATGGCGCCGAGGAAGAAGTCGTTGCTCGCCGGGGCCGCGAGGCTGTCGCGCTGGTTGAGCACGTCGTCGAGGCCGCCGAGCAGCCATAGCCGCTCGAGCAGCCGGTAGGCGAGTCGGGCGCGGAGACGCGGGTACTGCTGCTCGCCGAACGCGAACGCGTCGAGCGACAGCTCGAGGTCGTCGTCGAGCAGGTGCACGTCCATGCCGACGCCGCCCGTCGACTCGAGGATCCCGAAGCGGAACGTCGCGAAGTGGATGCGCTTGGCGAACATGAGCGAGAAGCGGAACGCGTCGGTCGTCTCGACGCGCGTTTCGGTCTGCACGGGGGGCTCGCCCTCCGCCGGCGGGCTACGGCGCACGACCGTCTGGGTGAATCGCGTCAAGCCTCGCGGATCGTTGATGAGCTCGAGCAGGTAGTAGCGGTCCTCGCGGGGCGCGATGCGCAGCGAGACGTAGGACTTGAGCGTGTCGGAGAGGAAGTTGTACTCGCTGCGGAGGCCCACGATGGTCTGCAGCCGCGCGAGCGGCTCGACGACGTCGCCCACGCTCTCGGCGACCCGCTCGACCTCGTCGGCGAGTCCCTCGTCGCTCGTCAACCGGCCGAGCGTGCCCTCGCCGCGCGCCGTCCGGCCGGTGATCTCGCCGACGTCGGCGAGCACTTGCTCGAGCCGTTCGGAGGCGCGCCGGATCGACGCGACCGTCTCGTCGACTTCGCCGCCCGCCCGCGCCCAGTCCTCGCGATTGGCCTCGACGATCCGGCGCACGTCGCGCGTGACCGCGCGCACGTCCTCGAGGATCGCGAGCAGCGCCGGCCCGGCCGCCCCCGTCGTCCGCTCGACGTTGGCGAGCGTGCGCGCGATGACCTCCTCGTTCTGCTGGATCGTGCGGTTGATCGCGGCGAGCGCCTCCGACAGGTCGCGCAGCGCGGCCTGCATCCGCTCGCCGGCCTCGTCGGTGCCGAAGCTGCGCTCCATCTGGCGCGCGACGGCCTGGACGCTGCGCGTCACGTCGGCGACGCCCTCGAGGATGGCGTCGGTCGACGGCGTTCCTTCGAGAGCCCGGATTTGCGCGCCGTCGCCCACGAGCGGCTCGCGGGGATCGCCCGGATCGATGACGAGCACCGCGTCGCCGAGCAGCGAGGCCGTGCGTCGGGTGACCGTCGCGTCGCGACGCAGCGGGACCCCCTCGTCGATGTGGATGTCGACGCGCGCGCGACGGCCCCACAGGCGGATGTCGCGGATGTGGCCCACCTGGATGCCAGCGACGAGCACGCGCGACTTGGGGACGAGGCCCTGCGCGTCCTCGAAGACGGCCCAGACGCCGTAGCCGGCCCGGCCGCCGGCGCGCTCGTCGACGAAGCGCCAGACGGCGTACGTCGCACCGAGGGCGAGCACGACGAGCAAGCCCACGCGGGCGGTCCGCACCGGCTCCCGCACGTCTCGGCCTCGTTCCTAGCCCGGAAGGGGCGCGAAGGGAACGGTGCGAGCGGAGCCGGCGCACAGCGGGCGCGTGGGTGCCGGTTCGATCGGCTGAAGCCGAAGCGGCAACGCCACGTCCACGAATCCCGCAGGGCGGGGAGCGGGAAGCTGTTGGGTGCGCGCCGCGCGCACGATGCAGGCGGCCAGAATCGGGTCGCCGATCTCGTCGCGCATCACGCACGCATGCGCCACGCGCCCCGAGGCGTCGATCCGCATCGCGAGCAGCACGCGTCCGCCGTGACCGCCTTCGGGCCCCGCATTGCGCAGGCACTCGACGGCGGCCTCGCGCAGCGGGCTGAGCGCGCCGCCGAGCGCAAGGGCGGGCAGTTCGCCTTCGGGTTCTTCGGGGCCCGGCTCGGGCAGACCGTCGGGACAGTGCGTGTCGGCCGCCGGCATCGCGGCGGGGCTCGCGGACGGAAGTCGTGTCCCCGGCGCCAGCGCCACGGCGAACGAGGTGGCGTGCGCGACGGGGCCCAGCGCCTCGAATAGGGCGATCAGGCGCGTGAGCGGGACGTTCCGTTCGGCCGTCACGAAGAGCACCCCGTGCGACGTGCCCTCGGCGCCGAGCGCCTCGCGCAAGCGTGCGGCGGCCGTCGGCACCTCGAGGCGGGAGAAGCGCGGCCCGGTTCCGGTCGGCGTGCCGACGGGGCGTGCGTGCACGCCTTCGTCGGTGACGGCGACGAGCAGTCCGCCGCGCGTCGGACGGCTCGCGGTGAGCGAGACGAGCGCGAGCCGCGCCGTGCCCGGATCGCCGGCGAGACCCCAGCGCGTGAGAATCGCGACGGGCCCTTCGAGATGCGCGTCGAGGTCCGCGGGGACGGGCGGCAGCGGGTGGACCGCGACGGCCACGTCGGCTTCGAGACGGTGGGGCGATCCGTCTCGACCGGTGCGCAGCAGACAGCCTGCCTCGCTCGACTCGTCGTCGGTCCCGTCGAGCGCGGCGACGGCTGCGACCAGATCGCCGAAGGTCGCATCGGCCGCGAGCCGCCGGGCGTCGCTCCGCGAGCCGGAAGCGTGGGCTCCCCGGAGAGTCGGAACGTCGTCTGCGCCGGCCATGGGTGAACCGCGGGACGTCGTGGCCGCGCTCGGTCCGCCGCACGCGGTGCAGGGAACCACGAGCATGCATGCGATCCGCCACGCGCTGCGGCCGACCCCACGGTGTCTCGAGCGTCCCGCAATCACGCGACCCTCCGCGCGCGGTCGAGCCACGACGGCCGCGGGCGGCTCAACGGCCGAGTCGCTCGCGCACCGTGTCGTTGAGGGATTTGTGCACCCGGCGGTAGTCGAACCACGCGCGTTCGATCTCGCCGAGCGGCGAACGCGCCGCTTCTGCGTCGAACGGAGCGTCCTGCGCGAGGCCGTCCAGGTGCGCGATGAACGCCGTCCAGCCCGCGCGCAGGCGGCTCGACGCATCCGACAGCTCGCGCACCTGGCCTTCGAGGTCCTGAGGAGGGATGAGGGCCGCGAGCTTGGGCTCGATCTCGGAGAGCTTGGGCATGCACCGTTCGCGCACGTAGAGGCCGAACCGCGCGCGGCCGTTCTCGGCGCGTCGCACGATGAGCTCGCGCAACTGCTCGTTGTTGCGGATCTCGCCCGGGTCGCCTCCCTGCAGCACGCAACTCCAGAAGGCGTCAAAGTGATCGCGTCGAATGCCTTGCAGGTGCCGGCCGAACGTTCCGTAGACCTCCGCGTCGCCGCCGCTGCCGACGAGCAGGAACAGAAGCCCGCCGACCGCCAGCACGCCGGCGCCGATCATGACGGCGAGCATCCGCCCGCGTCCGCGCCGCAGCTCCTTCTCGTCGGCGTCGAGCGCGCTTGCGCTCCCCAGCGGTAGTCCGGCCTGTCCGTTCGGTTCCGACATGGATCACTCTCCACGCAGGTCGAGCCGCAACCCCTCGTCCGACCCGCGGAGCCGGATCCTCGACCCATCGCGCGCGGGTGGCAAGCCTCCCGGCTCGCCGAGCAACTTGCTCCCGAGCCTCAGCTCGGCCCCCGTCGACGCCGCGCCGCTCGCTTGGTGCGTCGTGTCTTGCGCGGCGGGGTCGGTCGAGGCGGTCTCGTCTTGCGCCTCGTCGTCGGACTCGAGCGCCGTCGGACCGAGCATCTGACGGATCAGGCGCTCGACGTCGGCGCGTCGTGACGCGGGAACGAGCTCCAGGACGCGTCGCGCCTGCTCGCGCATCGGTCCGTAACGGCCGGCCGCGCGCAGGATGCGCGCAGCCGCCAGCCTTTGCTGCCAGTCGTTGGGCCGGCGTTCGATCGCGTCGAGCGCGTGCTGGACGGCGAGATCCATTTCGCCTTCGACGAGGTGGAAGTTGGCGCGCAGCAGGGGGAGTTGCGGCAGGTCCGGATCGAGCCGTGAGGCCCGGTCGAGCGCCGCCCCCGCTTGCTCCCGTTCCCCTTGCGCCATGTGAATGGCGGCCGCCGTCGCGTGCGACCCGGCGTGATCGGGATGAACGGCGAGCGCCGCACGCACCTCGCGCTCGGCGCGTTCGAGGTCGCCTTCGACGAGGTAGAGGCCGGCTAGGTTGTTGCGCCGCGGGCCGTCCGGGCGCAGCTGCGCCGCGGCTTCGAGCTCCGCGCGGCCTTCCGGCGCGCCGCCGGCCACGAGCAGGACGGCGCCGCGCGCGCTGCGGACCGTGGGCGAGCCGCGGTCGAGCCGACGTGCCCTCTCGACGAGGTCGAAGGCGCGTTCGAGCGCACCCTCGTGGACGAGTGCGTACAGGGCGTGATGGACGAGCGCGGCGGCGATCGCCCGGACGTCGTCGAGGACGCGCACGTCGTCGGGCCGTGGGCTGCTCGACCGACCCGCCCAGGGGTCCAGCACGACGTGACGCCCCGCGGCGGGAACGGCGACGGCGAAGTAGCCCAGATGCCCCGACGGATCCGGTGGCGCACGGTCACCCTCAAACGCGTACACCTCAGCGAGCATCGCGTCGACGCCGGCGACGCGAAGCGCTGCAACGGCGGCGGCAGCCACCTCGAGCGGATAGAGCCGCTCGCGGCCACCGTCGCGTTCGAGCAGCGCGGCGGTTGCGGCAGCCGTGCGTGGGGGCGTCGGTCGCGGCGAGGAGGTGCTCCAGACCACGAAGGCCCGTGCGCGCGCTCGTTGCTGGATCGCCTCGACGAGCGCACGCGCCTTCCGAACGGGGTCGCCTTCCCCGGCGCTGCGCGCCAGCCGCTCGACGGCTGCGTCGGCGACGAACAGGTCGATGGCTTCGGGGGCCTGGACGCCCGCCGCGCGTAGGTAGCCATCGAGCTCGGCGCGCGTCAGCGGACGTAGCGGAGCCTCGCCCGAGACGCTCGGTGGCGCTTGACGGGACCACAGCCACCAGCCGAGCCCTGCGGCAGCGACGATCAGACCGATCGCGGTGGGCACGAGCCAGGCGCGACGCGGCCTCGTCGCTCCTTCGACGGGCTCCAGTCCGTGCCGGCGCAGGCACCGCGGGCACCGCACCGGTTGCTCCCCGCTGTGGTCGAATCGCTCGTCGCAGTGCACGCACAGCCAACGCCTCGCCGTCGGCGTGCGATTCGGAGACGGCGGTTCGGAGGCCGCGGTCTCCGTTTGGGGCTCGCGGCTCACGAGGCGCGGACCGACTCGACGAGCAGCTCGAGCCGGTCGTTTCCCCAGAACATCGCGTCCCCAACGAACATCGTGGGCGCCCCGAACGCCCCCCGCGCCACGGCCTCCTCGGTCGTCGCGCGCAGCGCGTCCTTGACGGGCTGGGCCTCGATGGCCGCCAGCAGTTCGTCGCGCGGCAGTCCGGCGACGTCGGCCGCACGCGCGAGCACCGCGTCGCTCGTCGGGTCGAGGTCCTCGGCCCAATAGGCGCGGAACAACTCCATTGCGGCCGTGGCCAGTGCGTGGGGTGCCGTCGTCTCGACGTGGACGAGCGCACGCTGCGGGCGCAACGTGACCACCGGAAAGCGGGACGGAATGCGCAGCGGGACGCCGTAATGGCGGGCCCAGCGAGTCAGATCGTCGATCATGTAGCGGGCTTTGGCTGGCACGCGGGCAGGCATCTCGTTGCCCGTGGCGCGGAACACTCCGCCGAGTAAGAAAGGACGCCAACGGACGGGAAGGCCGGCGCGCGCGCCGACGCGCTCCATCTGCGTCGCGGCCAGATAGCTGTACGGCGAGCCCACGTCGAAGAAGAACTCGATGCACCGCCCGGGCACGGCGGCGCGGAGCATAGCGCGGAGTGGGCGGGGGCGAGCCCGTGGCCGAGCCCGAGACCAGGCCCGAGTCCGAGACCGAGTCCGAGACCGAGTCCGAGTCCGAGACCAAGCCCGAGTCCGAGACCGGGTCGGAGGCCGAGCCATTAGGGCAGGCGCTCAAGCTGGATTCGGCCCACCCACGATCCGGCGGAGAGAGCCCGCAACCCGATCCCCACGCGCGCTCCAATCGCGCCCCGCAGCGAGCAGTCGCGACGGCCTCGTCCGGACTCGAGCGTGATGGTGTCGCCACGACGTTCGACGGTCACGAGCGCGCCGGGCGCTCGATCCACTTCGCACGGCGTCGGACCGGCGCGCTCGTCCCGGATCGTCACTTCGGCGGCCGGCGTGCCGTCGTTGACGAGCAGCAGCTGCCACGTGCCGCCCGCCTCGAGTCGGATCCGGAACCGGCCGAAGCGCAGCGCGGGCACGTCGAGCCGGACCTCGTCTCGAGCGGCCCGCAGACGGCTGCCTTCGGCGCGCCAGTCGCCGGGCGCGCCGCGCACCAGGGCACCGGGCTCGGCGGCGACGATCGTCGCGGGCGGCTGCATCAGCGGTGCACTCCGCTCCAGACGCAGCAGCGCTGCGCCGACGTCGCCGAGCAGCGCGAACGCGCCGTCGGTGCGGACGACGGCGTGGCGGGTCCCAGACCATGGCTCGACGGCGTCCGCTTCGAGGGACTCGAGGTCGAGGACGAATGCGCGCTGGGCACCTGTCGTATCCAGGCCCGTCACGAACAGCCGGCCGTCGGGCAGGGCCGCCGCGACGACCCGGTATAGACCGACGGGCAGAGCCCGCTCCAGGCGCACGGTTCGCAGAGCCACGCCGGCGGTCGAGGGAACCCGCTCGAGCAGCGTCACGGTGCGCGACGCGCCTTCGTCGAGCCGGCCGCCTACGAAAGCCGCGCGCGCGCCCGGGAGTGCCACCGCGGCGGCGGCTCCGGTCGTCGGATGCACGAGGACGGGGCCCCCGCCCGGTACCGCGACGGGGCGGACGAACGAACGCGTCGCGGGATCGTACGCGTATACGTCGTTCGTGTAGCCACCGCCGGCGCCGTACCCACCGATGACGAGCACGAGCCCGTCCACGAGCGTGACCACGAGCGGAGCGCGGCGTGCGGCAGGAAGCGCGCCGGCCATCTCGACGTCGCCGTCGACTGGATCGACGATCACGGCGGTCGAGAGCGGCGGAGCGTCGTCTCGAACGACCCCCCCGACGAGCAGCACGCGCCCGTCGGGAAGGGCCGCCGCGCCGTGCTCGCGCCGCCGTCCCTCGCATCCGCTGCCCGCGCACATCGGTCGCAGCCGTCCGTCGACGTTCGCGCCGGTCTCGTCGAGCAGCTCGAACGTGTCGTGCGCCGGCCCCGTGGCTCCGGCGGCCCCGCCCGCGACGAGCACGCGCGATCCGACCGCGGTCGCCGTCGCGTCCGAACGGGGCAACACGAGACCCGAAGCGACGGCGTCGCCGACGTCGTCGGCGGCGCGCAGCACGAGCGTGTTGCGGGTCCCATCGGCGCCGTGACGGCCTCCGGCGAGAAGCACGCGCCCGTCGGGGAGCGGCGCGGCGACCGAGCCGGGCAACGCGACGGCGAGCGGATCGCCGAGCGGGCAGAGCCGGCCGATGGGTAGCAACAGCGCGTGGCGCTCTCCTTCGAGGGGAACGCGTTGACGGCCCACGCTACCTCCGTCCTCCGATTCGAAGAGGAGTTCCTCGGTCCCGGGGGGAAGGCTTTCGAGCAAACGGGGGCCGTCCGAAGGGCGCACGCGATCGACGAGACGGTCGGACGCCGGGGCGTCGACCAGAGCCGTGACCACGAGGGCGGAGGTGCGTTCGGGAGGCGGGCAGGAAGGCACCGTCTGCACGACGAGGCGAGCCGTGCGTACGACGGGGTCCGGTGCGGGGCAGCTGCTCGCGAGCAGGGTCGGGAGCAGCCACGGTGCCCTTCGCGCCGCGCGGCCGCCGCGCATCGCGTATCCTGTCCCACGGTCCACGCGCGCGATGCAACCCGCGCCGCTGCAGCCCTTCGGCAAGTACCTGCTCGACCGCGAGATCGCGCGCGGCGGGATGGCGCGCGTCTTCCTCGCGCGCCTGCGGGGCGTGGCCGGATTTGAGAAGCGGCTCGTCGTCAAGCAGGTGCTGCCGGAGCTCGCCAGCGACCCGCGATTCGTCGCGATGTTCGTCGAGGAGGCCAAGACGCTCGTCGCGATGAGCCATCCGCACGTGGTGCCCGTCTACGAGCTGGGCGTCGTCGACGGCGTCTATTTCCTCGCGATGGAGCATGTCGAGGGGGCGACGCTCGCCGAGGTGCTCGCCGCCGACGGACCGCTTCCCGTCGCGCTGGCCCTGCACGTCGGCGCGCAGGTCGCCGACGCGCTCGCGTACGCGCACGAGCGCTTCGGCCTCGTCCACCGGGACGTGACGCCGCGCAACGTCATCGTGGACGACCAGGGACACGCCCGCCTGCTCGATTTCGGCATCGCCGCGCCCGCCCACGAGGGCGAGGCCCCGGTGTTCGGTACGCCGGGTTACATGTCCCCCGAGCAGGCTGCGGGCGAGCGCGTCGGACCTCCGGCGGACGTCTTCGCGCTCGGCGCGGTGTTGTTCGAGGCGATCACCGGGGAGCCGGCATTCCGTCGCGCGACACGCGCGGAAACCGACGCGGCGCTCGCGGGCGCGCCGCCCACGCTCGCGCACCGTCCCGCGGTTCCACCCGCCGTCGTGGCGATCGTCGACGATGCGTTGCGGCGCGAGCCCGATCGACGACCGACCGCGTCCGCGGTTGCCGAGGCGCTGCGCGCCGTGCTCGCCTCGCTGCGACCGCAGGGCGTCGCGCGCGAGCTGGGGGAACGCGCGTCGCGCGCACGGACGCGGGCCGACGCGCGCTTCGTGCCTCCGAGCGAGCCGCGCGAGCCGGGGCGCGAGCCCAGCGGCGTCGTGCGCTCGATCGCGACGAGCGTCGTCCTCGATCGGATTCTTCAGGGCCAACCCGCGGACGGATCGAGCGGGTCGGCTGCACCGGGTGTATCCCGTTTTGGGGGGGACGGAAAGGGTGCCGGCCTCTCGCACGGGCCAGCGGAATCCAGAGCCGCCGAAGGGACCGTCGACGCGGCGGCGGGATCGCGCGATGTCCCGGACGGTGCCACCGATGCGGTCGCGACGCTTCCCATCGCGGCGGTCGGGCGTCGGCCGGGCGCGAGCCCCGAAGCGCGTCGCTGGGCCCGGGCCGCGTGGCTCTCCTCGACGCTGGGCGCGGTGGTCCTGATGGCCATGGTCGCCGCGGACATCGGGCCGACGCCTTCCCCCGACGCGTCGGCACGCGGCGCGGTGCCACCGGCGAGTGTTCCGACGGGCCCATCGGCACCGCGCCACGAGACGGGGGCGAGCTCCGAATCGGTTCCGAATCCTGAGCGAACCATCGGCGAATCCTCTGCGACCGCATCGACTGCCATGAGATCCACGACGTCCGAACCGAGTTCCGGCGCACCCTCGGGCTCCGAAGCGAACGGCGCGCCGCCCGGCCTGCTGAGCGTGACGTGCCTGGGTTGCTGGGCCGATGTGCGCGCCGGGCGCCGCAGGCTCGGCACGACGCCCGTGCGCGCTGTTTCGCTCCCGGCCGGTACGCACGTGCTCACCCTCGATTCCCCTCCGCTCGGCCGACGCGCCCGCGTCACGGTTCGCATCGCGTCGGGTCAGCGCGTGGCGGTGCGCGCGGACATGAACGCCGATCCCCCGCTCGTTGAGGTGACGAGCGGAAACGGCGGCTGACGCGGTCGCGAAGAGCGTTTGCGAAAATAACGTCGGGGACTCGGTCTCGGACCCAGGCTCGGCCTTGGACTCGGGCTCGGACTCGGTCTCAGGCTCGGGCTCGGACTCGGACCCGGGCTCGGCCTTGGGCTCGGTCTCGGGTTCGGACTCGGGCTCGGACTCGGCCTCGGCCTCGGACTGGGCCTCGGTCTCGTGTGCCCTCTCGACGGCAATCGTACGGCGGATGGGTGGTTCGCGAGCGCGAGCCGGGTGCGTGCGCTCGTGCTACGAGCATCTCTCCGGCGGTGATTCCCGAGCAGACGATCGCCGAGGTGCGCGCGCGCACGGATCTGGGGGCGCTCGTCACCGAGCACGTCGCGCTGAAGCGTCGGGGACAGAGTCTCGTCGGGCTCTGTCCGTTCCACGCGGAGAAGACGCCATCGTTCCACGTGCACCCAGCCCGCGGGTTCTTCTACTGCTTCGGATGCAAGGCGCAGGGCGACGCCATCGCCTTCCTGATGCGCCTCGAGGGACTCACGTTCCTCGAGGCCGTCCGCCGGCTCGCCGAGCGCGCCGGAGTGCCCGTGACCGTCCTCGACCCGGCCGCCGAGGCCGAGGAACGAGCGGCGCGCGCGCGGACCGAACGGCTGTACGCCATCCTGGACGCGGCGGCCGGTTTCTACGTCAGGCAGCTCGCCGAGCATCCGCTGGGCGAGATCGCGCGCAAAGAGCTGGAGCGTCGTGGTGTGCGTCCAGCGACCGCGCAAGCGTTCAGACTGGGCTACGCGCCGGCGGGCTGGGACGCGCTGTCCCGATTTCTGCGCGAGCGCGGCCACTCCCCGGCCGACGCTGAGGCGGTGGGGCTACTCGTTCCGCGGCGCGAGGGCGGCGGACACTACGACCGATTCCGCCACCGGTTGTTGTTCCCCATCGCCGACGCCCAGGGACGCATCGTGGCCTTCAGCGGCCGCCGGCTGGACCCACCGCCCAACGAGCCGCTGACCGATGGCGCCACCGCGGACCCGGCCAAGTACATCAACAGTCCGGAGTCACCCCTCTACCGCAAGGGAGAGCTGCTCTACGGGCTGTTCGAGGGCCGCGTCGCGCTGCGCCGCGAGGGCTGGGCCATCGTCTGCGAGGGCAACTTCGATCTGCTCGCGCTCCACCAGGCGGGTTTCGCGAACGCCGTCGCACCGATGGGCACCGCGCTGACGGCCGCGCATCTGTCGACGCTGCGGCGCCACGTCGAGCGCATCGTGCTGTTGTTCGACTCCGATCGGGCGGGCAAACAGGCCGTGCGGGCGGCCCAGCCGCTGCTCGCGCGGGCCGCCCTGCCGGCACGCGTCGTGACGCTGCCGCCGGGACACGACCCGGATTCGTTCCTGCGCGAGCAGGGGGCCGACGCGCTGCGGCGACTCATCGACGCCGCGCCGGGCATCGCCGAGCACCTCATTGACGAGACGGCCGCGGAGGCCGGTTCGGAGGGGAGGAGCCGGGCCGCGGTGGTCGAGTCGCTGGCCCCCCTGTTCGAGGCCGTCGAAAGCCCGGTCGAACGCCAGCTGTACCTGGAGCGGTTGGCTCGCCGGCTCGACGTGCGCGATCCGGTTCTCGTCGAGCGCGAGCTCCGACGCGTTCGATCGCGGTCGCGGCCAATGGGGTCGGGGAGCGGGACGGGACGGAGCGTCGGCCCCCGGCCGGTTGCTTCGCCCTCCCTCCGGCCCGACCGCGGAACGACGGGGGTCGCGACGTCGGGCTGGTCGGCCCCTCCGGTCGAGACCGAGGTTCTGGGTGCGCTGCTCGACTACCCGGAGCTTCTGACCGCCCCCGAGACGGACGGGCTCGAAACGCTTTTGACGAATCCCGAGCTTCGGTCCATCTTCCTGCACGCGGCGCGCATGGTGTCCGTGCGCGGGGCGGTGGATCGGACGGTGCTCGCGGATGGCGTGCAGGATCGCGGCGCGCGCACGTGGCTCGAGAGGCGGCTGGTGACGCAGGACTACGAGGACGTCGAACGCGCGCGACGAGTCGTCGGCGACGGCGTGCAGCGCCTGCGCGAGCGGGCGCTCGAGGAGCGGCGCCGTCGAATCCAGGAAGCCGCCGTGCGTGCCCGGCGTGCGGGCGACGAGGCAGCGGCGGAGCGGTTGATGCGCCAACACCTCGAGCTCGGAAGACTCTCGACGCGCGCGGCGCTGGACGCGGCGCGTCGCGTGGAACTGGACGAGGCTCCTGGACGGCAGGCCCGAGGTGACGATGGCAACGACTGAGACGGCAGCAAAGAACGGAAAGTCCGCCAGAGCGAAGAACGCTTCGATGCCGGTCTCGAGCGCGCCGGCGCGTCCGCGCCTGCGCCGCGAGGTGCAGCAGCTCGTGGATCGGGGTCGTGCGAAGGGGTTTCTGACCTACGACGAGATCAACGAGGCGCTCCCGGCCGAGATGGTGACCGCGGAGCAGATCGACGAGCTGCTCCAGGTGCTCGGCGAGCATCAGGTCGAGGTCGTGGACCAGCCCTCGCAGGCGCGCCGCACGCTCCAGCGGCGAGCGGAGGGCACGGGCGGCGAGCCGGCGAGTCGTGGGGCTTCCCCGCGGGACGACGACGAAGATGTCGGACTGCGTTCGGCTGGCGCGTTGCCTCTGCTCGGAGGCGAGGAGCTGTACCAGGGCAAGAGCAACGACCCGGTGCGCATGTACCTGCGCAAGATGGGGTCGGTCTCACTGCTCACCCGGGAGGGCGAGGTCGAGATCGCGCGGCGCATCGAGGAGGGGGAGAACATGATCTTCGACGTCATCCTCGAGTCGAAGGTCGGGCTCAACGCGATCCTCGAGCTCGGCGAGAACCTGCGCCGGGGCAAGGTCCGCGTGCGGGACTGCGTCAAGGACGCCGAGGGCGAGGACGGCGAGGTCGACGAAGAGGCCGTCAAGGAGCGCGTGCTGCGGCTCGTCGACAAGGTGCGGCGCCTGGAGGCGACGCGGGAACGCAACAAGTCGCAGCTCGATGCGGGCAAGCACCTGAGCGAGCGGACGCGGCGCGGCTATCTGCGCGCGATGGATCAGGCGCAGCGCGAGCGCATCGAGACGCTGCGCGAGATCGGGCTGAGCAAGAAGCAGATCGACCGGATCGTCGCGCGCATCAAGAACATGGTGCGGCGGCTCAACGAGCTGCAGGACCAGCTCGCCGACATCGAGCGACGCTGCGGCGGGCTCAGCCTGCAGGATATCCGCAAGCAGATCCGGGACATCACCGCGCAGCCCGCGCTCGAGAAGAAGTACGCGCGGCGGCACGGTTTGACGCTCGAGGCGCTCAAGATGGCCGAGGAATCCGCTCGCGAGGCCCAGAAGCAGATGCGGCGGATCGAAGAGGAGGTGGGCCTGCCGGAGCGTGCGCTGCGGCAGACCTATCACGACCTGCTGCAGGGCGAGAAGCTGTCCGAGCGGGCGAAGGCCGAGCTGGTCGAGGCCAACCTGCGGCTCGTGGTCTCCATCGCGAAGAAATACACGAACCGCGGGCTCCAGTTCCTCGACCTCATTCAGGAAGGCAACATCGGTCTGATGAAGGCCGTGGACAAGTTCGAATACCGGCGCGGTTACAAGTTCTCGACGTATGCGACGTGGTGGATCCGGCAGGCCATCACGCGCGCGATCGCGGACCAGGCCCGCACGATCCGCATCCCCGTACACATGATCGAGACGATCAACAAGCTGATGCGCACCTCGCGCTATCTGCTGCAGGAGCTGGGACGCGAGCCGACGCCGGACGAGATCGCCGAGCGGATGGAGATGCCGCTCGACAAGGTCCGCAAGGTACTCAAGATCTCCAAGGAGCCCATTTCGCTCGAGACGCCGATCGGCGAGGAGGAGGACAGCCATCTCGGCGACTTCATCCCGGACCAGAACGCGGTCTCCCCGCTCGACGCCGTCATCAGCAACAACCTCGAGGCGCAGACGCGTCGCGTGCTCAAGACCCTGACGCCGCGCGAGGAGAAGGTCCTCCGGATGCGCTTCGGCATCGGGGAGAAGAGCGATCACACGCTCGAGGAGGTCGGGCAGGATTTCGAGGTGACGCGCGAGCGCATCCGCCAGATCGAGGCCAAGGCGCTGCGCAAGCTGCGTCATCCGAGCCGCGCCAAGCAACTGCGCAGCTTCCTCGAGAACTGAGCCGAAGGCGCGGGCCCGTAGCTCAATCGGTCAGAGCTCCCGGCTCATAACCGGGCCGTTCCTGGTTCGAGTCCAGGCGGGCCCACCCCGTTGCCTTCGACCCACGCTCGCGTCGCGGTCACCGCTCCCCGGCGCCCGAGCCGAGGCGGGCCCGCAGTCGCCGCGCGTAGCCCTCCTTGTTTTCCTGCCGGACGCGCGAGATGGCGAGTGCATCGGGTGGCACGTCGCGGGTGACGGTGGTGCCCGAGGCGACGTAGGCGCCGCGGCCCACGGTGACCGGCGCGACGAGTTGGCTGTCGCTGCCGATGAACGCCCCGTCCTCCACGACGGTCGTGTGTTTGCGGACGCCGTCGTAGTTGCAGAAGATCGTTCCCGCGCCGACGTTGGCGTTCTCGCCGATCACGCCGTCGCCGAGGTAGGCGAGGTGATTGGCTTTGCTTCCGCGGCCCATGCGGGTCTTCTTCGTTTCGACGAAGTTGCCCACGTGCGCTTCGGGGCCGATGTCGGTCTCGGGTCGCAAGTGGCTGAACGGACCGATGCGCGCCGCGGCGCCGATGCGGCTGCGCGTGGCCACCGTGTAGGGCAGGACGACCGCGTCGGGCTCGACGACGACGTCCTCGAGCACGCTGCCCACGTCGATGCGCGCGCGCGCGCCGACGACCGTTCGGCCGCGCAGCACGACGCCGGGCTCGAGCACGGCCTCGGGCTCGACCCGCACGTCGGCGTCGACGTAAATGTGATCCAGATCACGAATCGTGACGCCGTCGCGCGCCAGCGCCTCGTGGATGCGGCGCCGGAGCACCGCCTCGGCCCGCGCCAGCTCGGCGCGGTCGTTGACGCCGCGCAGCTCGTCGAGAGGCCAGGCGACGTCGGCGACGCCGCCACGCTCGGCGGCCATCGCGACGACGTCGGTCAGATATAGCTCCCCCTTCGCGTTGTCCGGGCGCAGGCGCGCGACGGCCTCGCGCCAGAAGCGCGCAGTCGCGGCGTACAGGCCCGGGTTGACCTCGTCGAGGGCACGCTCGGCCGGCGTGGCGTCGCGCTCCTCGACGACGCGCACGACGCGGCCGGAGCCGTCGCGCACGATGCGGCCGTAGCCGCGCGGATCGGGCGTTCGGCCGACGAGCATCGCGAGCGGGGTGGCGCTGCGACGCAAGCCCGTGAGCAGCGCTTCGAGCGCCGCGGTCCGCAGCAGCGGGCAGTCGCCGTAGAGCACCAGCACGGTCGCCTCGTCGTCCGCAAGGGCTTGCAGCCCAGCGCGCAGCGCGTCGCCCGTCCCGCGCGGCTCGTCCTGGACCGCGCACACGGCGCCGTCGTCGAGCCGAGCGACTGCCGCCTCGACCCGATCGCGGCCGTGGCCGACGACGACGATGCGATGGGCGCTCACGGGCCGGACGGCCTCGAGCACCCAGCCGATCATGGGCCGCCCCGCGAGTGGGAAGAGCACCTTGGGCAGGGCGCTGCGCATGCGCGTGCCCTGACCCGCGGCGAGGACGACGGCGACGACGGATCGCTCGGTCATGGTCTGCGTTGTAGCGTTGCCGACCCGCGGCTTCTACGCAGTGGCGACGACGGCGTGGGTCGGACGCTGGATCAGGTGCTCGGCGACAGCGGCCAGCGCGCCCAGATCGTGCACGTCCGCGTCGAACGCGGGCACCTCGACGACGGGCAGTGCGCCCGCTGCGCGCGCACGCAGGCGTTCGACCTCGACGCGATCGGCGATGGCGAGCGCACGTTCGTCGTCGAGCGCGCGACGCAGTCGGCCGACGAGGTCCTCGACGTCGGTCGGCGGGGCGAAGAACGCGCGCGCGGCCTCGAGCAGCGCTTCGTGGGGGACCGCGGGCTCCGGCAACAGGCGGTGGACGCCGTTGACGACGAACGCGGCCGGCCGCATCGAGGCGGAGACCAGTCGCTCGTGCATGTAGAGCGCTTCGTCGATGGCGAGCGGCGCGGGGCTCGTCACGAGCACGAAGGCGACCTCGGGGCCACGCAGCGCACGCGCCACCTGTTCCGCATGCGCGCGGAAACCGCCGAACAACTCGTTGAGACCGACGACGAACTCGGCGACGTTCGAGAGAAACTCGAGCCCCGTGAATCGCGACAGGCCGCGCAGCAGATAGGCCGCGCCGCGCCCCAACAGGTCGAGCGAGAAGCGGCGTCGCTCGCTCTCGAAGGCCTGCACGAGCCAGCGCGTCGCGGGGGAGTCGATGAGGCCGATGAGCTTGTCGGGCGCTTCGAGGAAGTCGATGGCGTTGCTCGTCGGCGGCGTGTCGAGGACGACGAGGTCCCAGCGGCCTCGCTCGCGCACCTCGTGCAGCTTCTCCATCGCCATGTACTCCTGCACGCCCGCGAGCGATTCCGAAAGGTGGCGATAGATGCGGTTGCCGAGGATGCGCTCGCGCGCCTGCGGGGAGCTCGCGCGCCGCGTCACCAGTTCGTCGAAGGCCCGCTTGGGGTCGAGCATCATGGCCCACAGCACGCCGCGCGGTCGCAGGCCATGGCGGGCGAATGCCTCGTCCGGCACCCGGTGCTCGACGCCGGCGCGTCCGTCGATCCCCAGGCTCTGGGCGAGCCGGCGCGCGGGGTCGATCGTGAGGCACAACACCTCGCGGCCCGACAGCGCGGCGTGCAGGGCGAGCGCGGCGGCCGTCGTCGTCTTGCCCACGCCGCCGCTGCCCACGCAGGCGACCACGCGGTGCCGCAGCAGCAGCGGCTCCAGGCTCATGTCGGCGGCAGCATAGCCCGCCGCGCCGAGCGAGCACGTCATGAACCCAGGCGAACCGGCTGTCACCGCTTCGGGCTCGCGGTCGGTCTCGGTCTCAGACAGGGTCTCGGCCCTGGTCTCCGACCTCGGATTCGATATCGGACTCGGACTCGGATGCGGGCTCGGGCTCCGACTCGGCCTCGGCCTCGGACTTCGACACAGACTCAAGCTCGGGCTCGGCCTCGGAATCGGCACCGGGCTCGGATCCGGGCTCGGTCTCGGACCAGGCCGGGGACTGGGACTCGGCCTCGGCCTCGGTCTCGGAGTCGTACTCGGGTGCGAAACAGCCCCAGGCCCGTTCGATGCGTCCAACCAGCGCAGTCAGCGGCGAACTTCCACTTCGCATGGCCGCCTCGGTTCTGCGTGCGCCCTACGCACTCGACCGTTCTGCACGAACTTTGACCCCGGTTCCGCGCCGCACCTACCATACGCAACCACATTTACCTACAGGCCCAGGACTCGATGACCTACCTCGTCGACCGACGAAAGCGCCGCAGCAACGACCGCAACGCTGCAGTCCGTTACCAGCTCGAATACGCGCGCGAGCGCGGAGGGATCGAGGCGCTGGTTTTGGCGGATGGCGACGGCTTGCTCCTGGCCGCCTCCGGGGAGCCCGCCGTGTGCGCCGAGCTTGGGGCGGTCGCACCGCTACTCGGCCACAGCTTGTTTCGCATGCCGATGCCCCCGATGCTGCGTGGGGCGGACGTCGCCGTGCGACGGCTCGACATCTACGGACAGCCGCTGTTTCTGGCGGCGGTCGGGGGCGGCGTCGCGCGGGACGTCTGGCTCGCGCGTTCTGCGGCGGGTGTGCGTCGGATTCTGGCGGCCAACTGAAGCGGGCTCGGATTCGACCTCGGGCTCGGGAGCCGTTTTGGGCTCGTTTCTCGGGATCGGGCTCCAACGCGGACGCGGGTTCCGTCTCGGGCTCGCGCCGCGACGCGCACTCGGGGACCGCTCCGGAATCGGGCCTTGCTGCCTGCGCCGGGCTCGCGGACGTCCGGACCCCGGCAGTTCAGCTCTCGACGCGACTGCGCGCGCCCAGGCGTGAGCGGACCTCCTCGACGTCCCGCACTTCGTAGAGAACCGGAGGCACCGAATCGCGCGCGGGCAGCAGGTTGCCGAGGGCGCCGCTGAGCGCGAGGGCGCGCGAGCCGGGGGCGTCGAGGACGAGAAAGACGTGGCGCAGCCCGCCGAACGCCGGCGTGTCGGCGACGTCGACGATCCGCCGACGGTCGACGATCAACTCCGTGCGCCCGCGGCGGATGATGAGCCGACGGTCGGTGAGCAGGTACTCGGTGTCGCGTGCGAGCGAACGCGCACGCACGAGCCCCCACCAGACGAGCACGACGCCCGTCGTCGCCAGCAGCACGAACGTGATGCTGGCGGCGGCGAACAGCAGCGCCCAAGCCGTCGAGTGCACCGGGAGCCCCCGCTCCTCGAGGTCGCGCAGAATCCCGAAGACGGCGCTCGCGTGGTACAGCGCGACGGCGGTCACAGCGAGCCCGAGCAGCGTTGTCGCGACCTCCCGCACGCCGAGCGAGAGGCCTTCGGGCCGTGCGTACCACTCGAGTGTCTCGTCCGGGTCGAGCCGTTCGCTGAGCGGTACGTCGGTATCGCCCAGCAACTCGGTGGTCTCGGCGCCGCGGAGCAGGGCGACGAGCCGGTCGGGATCCGGCACGTCGTGCAGCGTCAGGCGCTGCGGGCGCGCGAAGGGGCCGAACGGCACCGATCGGACCAAATCGACGTGCCCGACCGCGCGCGCGGTCCGGTGGCGCCGAATGCGGATGAAGCTGAGCGCGTTGCGGTCGATGGAGCGAACCAGACGCCCGCGCTTCCACAGAACCCGTCGGTCGGTCACCAGGTACTCGACCGGATCATGCAAGTACCGCGGCGCGATCGCGATCGCGACGCCCGTTGTGAGCAGCAGCACCGCGAGCGAGGCCGACTCGCCGCTGCCGGGCAGACCCACGTGCTGCAGCAGCGCCGCGAACAGCGCGAACACGACGGCGAGGGCGACCAGAGCCGCCGGACCGAGCGTGAACGGGCGAGGACGGGCGACGTCGGCGCGGCGGCCCTGCCAGACGACCTCTTCGCCCGGCCACAGGCGCCAGCGCTGCCGATCGACCGGAGCCATCCTACGCTCAGG
>JANWZI010000180.1 GCA_025054695.1 Myxococcota bacterium
TGATTGCGACCACCACGTCCGCGATCTCGGGACCGCAACCCGTCATCCGATAGACCCACGTATCGCGGTCCACGGCGACCGTCACCCGGCGTCCTCGCGACAGGACGCGATGTTGCCCCCTGATCCGGGCGAGCTGGGCGATGGAGCTCCGCAAGGCACGCTGGGGGCCGAGCAGCGCACCGTCGTCCCAGGGCATCATGCGACGGTTGTCGGGGTCTCCGCCGCCGGCCAGGCCGATCTCGTCCCCGTAGTAGACGAGGGGTATCCCGGGCCCAGTCATCAGGACTGCAAAAGCGAGGCCGAGCCGTTCATAGGCCTCGGCGCCCGCGGGCTGCGCGGGCCGCCAGGACCAGCCGTTGGCGGGGCTACTGCCCTCGCGGCAATTGGCGATTTCGCGACTCGCGAAGTGAATCGCGCGTGGAATGTCGTGATTGCCAATCCACGTGGTCATGATCGCGCCGACTCCGTAAAAGGCGTCGTTGCTCGCGACGAACGCGGCGAGCGACTCCAGACTCCCCTCAGGGCGGAAGATGGCCTCGCACAATCTCGCCTTGAGCGGGAAGTCGAACTGCCCGTCGAGGCGTCGCTCCGGATCCACATAGCGCCGCAACAGGTCGCGATCGTCGTACGCGAAGGTCTCGCCGACCAGATAGAAGCGACCGCCCGCCGGCGTCGGAAATGCCGCGCGCAGAGCGCGCCGCAGATCCTCGAGCCAGACGAGCGGCACGTGCTTGATCGCGTCGAGCCGGTAGCCGTCGATGTCGAACGTCTGCGCCCACCACAGGGCATCGGCGACCGACCAGGCGCGGGCGTCCGCGCGCTCCATGTCGAACGGCGGCAAATAGCTCGTGAACGCGCAGCGTGTGCCCCAGTACGGATCGTCCCAGAGGTTGTCGGGACCGCACAGCGCGAACGAGCCGTCGGCACGGCGCGCGAACCACTCCGGGTGGGCGCGGTACAGCCCGCTTTCGATGTCGACGTGATTCATCACGTAGTCGAACAGCACCTTCATGGTGGTCCCGGCCACCGTCTCGGTCGCGTGGGCCGCGCGGACCAGCTCCCGCAGGTCGTCCTCGGTGCCGATGCGCGGCTCGACGCGGGGACGCGGGCTCGCGCTGCCGTCCGGTCCGAACACGACGTTCGCGGGCGAAGGCCAGTAGCCGTGATAGCCGCTGTACTGGTGCGGATCCGACCGCGGGTCGATGGCCGCCCCCGGCGCGTCGCGGTTGTCGTAGGGGGCCGAGATCCACAGCGCCGAGACGCCGAGATCGCGCAAATACGGTAGCCGGGCGCGCAGACCGCGCAGATCCCCCCCCTCGTACTGACCGCTCGGACCCCGCGCGGCGTCTCCGTCGGTGGCGCCCGGCACCGGATCGGCCCGGCCGTCGCCGTCTGCGAAGCGATCGATCATGGCGAAGTACATGACGGCGTCGCGCCAGTCGAACGCGTCCGGATCGCCGCAGGCCGTCGTGCAGACGTGCAGCACGCTGTTGAAGCCGCCGAAGCCGTCGTCGACGCGCTCGGCATTGGCCGGGTCGTGCACCCAGCGGCTGCCGTCGACGATGAACTTGTATTCATGCCGTCCGGGAGGATCGATGCGGACGCGTGCCGTCCAATGGCCCGTCGGTTCCTCGCGGCGCATCTCGATCGCGCCCTCGGGTGGCGTGCGCGCCCAGCGCGTAAAGGTTCCCGTCACCCACACGCTGCGCGCGGTCGGATCGTCGTACGCAAAGCGGATCTCGTTGCACGGCGGCGGCTCAGGTCCTGCGTCCGGTGGCGCGGGCGGAGCCCCGCCCTCGAGGCAGACGGCGCCGTCGGCGAGGCTCGATCCGTCCGCGAGGCAGCTTTCATGGAAGCCCGGGTTCGGGGCGCCGTCGCGACGAAACGGGTAGCCCGCGTCGGCCGCCCGCTCGTCGGAGCCGGCGCAGCCCACGAGCAGGGCGAGAAGCGACCACTTCGTCACATCTTCCAGCATGCCACGAACGACCCGCTTCATGGCTCAGGGCAGCGGCTCGATCCGCACGGGCTGCCCCCGAACGGCCACCGTGTCGCCACGCATCGTCGCGTCGTCGCGGGCCGGGTGATCCACCATGTAGTGCAATCCCCGCGATTCGCGACGCGTGCGCGCACAGGCGACCACCAGCTCGGCCACCGTCGCGATGTTGCGCAGCTCGGCGAGATCCCGCGTGACCACGTAGCGCGCGTAGTAATCGCGGATCTCCTCGCGCAAGAGCGCGATGCGGGCCTCGGCGCGCCGCAGTCGCTCCTCGGAGCGCACGATGCCGACGTAGTTCCACATCGTGCGCCGGATCTCGTCCCAGCTGTGCGCGACGACGACCTCTTCGTCGCTGGGTACCGCCCCGCCCGGATTCCAATCCGGTACGGGGACCGTCACCCGCTGCGGGCGCTCGTCGGCGAGCGCTCGCGCCGCGGCGTGCCCATAGACGAGCCCTTCGAGCAGCGAGTTGCTCGCGAGCCGATTGGCGCCGTGCAATCCCGAGCACGACACTTCGCCGATCGCCCAGAGCCCCGGGAGACTGGAGCGGCCGTCGGCGTCGATTCGAACCCCTCCGCACGCGTAGTGCGCCGCCGGCACCACCGGAATCGGTTGCACCGCCATGTCCACCCCATAACGGAGACATTCGGCGTAGATGTTCGGAAAGCGTTCCCGCAACCACGCCGCGGGCCGCGCCGTCATGTCGAGAAACACGCAGTCGGCCCCCGTGCGCTTCATTTCGTGGTCGATCGCGCGCGCCACCACGTCGCGCGGCGCCAGATCCCGCATCGGGTGGTGTCGTTCCATGAACGCCGTCCCGTCGGCCAGGCGCAAGACGCCTCCCTCGCCGCGCAACGCCTCACTGATCAAAAACGTGCGCGCTTGCGGGTGATAGAGGCAGGTGGGATGGAACTGGAAAAACTCCATGTTGGCGATGCGCGCGCCGGCCCGGTACGCCATCGCGATGCCATCGCCCGTCGCGACGTCGGGATTGCTCGTGTACAAATACACCTTGCCGGCTCCCCCCGTCGCCAGCACGGTGGCGCGCGCCACGACGGTGCGCACCGCGCCGCTGCGCACGTCGAGCACCCAGGCACCGGCGACGCCCGGGTCCAATCCGAGGCGGCTCGTCTCGATGAGATCGATCGCCATGTGGTGCTCGAGGATGCGGACGGCGGGAGCGCGGCGGACGGCCTCGACGAGCACGCGTTGCACTTCGCGCCCGGTGA
>JANWZI010000181.1 GCA_025054695.1 Myxococcota bacterium
GGGGCCACGCGCAGCGCCCGGTCGGGGATGGCCCGTGCGCCGGCAGGCGTCCTCCTAGGTCGGGACGGGGCGCTGGAGGTCGGCCACCGGGAGCGGCGGAGTCCTGATCGGACAGCGGCGGCGAGAGTTGGCCGATCGCGGCTCGAGCTCGGGCTTGGGCGCCGGCGCGGTGTCCGACTTTTCCGAACGAGTTACGTTTGCACGCGATGACGCGTCGCGGTGCGGCTCGGGAAGCGCAGAAGCGTCGCCGCCGCGAGCACCTGCTCGCCTGCGCGCGCGAGGTCTTCGCCGAACGCGGCTACCACGGGACGAGCGTGGACGACATCGTGCGCAGAGCGGGCGTCGCGCGCGGCACTTTCTATCTGTATTTCGCCGATCGAAGGGCGGCGTTCGAGGCGCTCGTCGACGATTTCTTCGCCCGCCTGACGGGTTGCATCCGCAGCATCGACGTCGCGCACCCGACCGAGCCGCCGGTCAGCCAGCTGCGCGCCAATCTTCAGCGCGTCTGCGCGCTCGCACTCTCCGAGCCGGCCTCGCTGCAGTGCGTGCTGCGCGACGCGAGCGGCCTCGACGTGGAGTTCGACCGCAAGCTCGCCGCTTTCTATCGGGGGCTGTATCGGTTCCTCGACGAAAGCCTCGAGGTGGGCCAGCGCATCGGCCTCGTTCGGAGCGGCGACCGGCGCGTCATGGTCGCGCTCGCGGTCGGCGGCCTCAAGCAAATTCTCGCCGACGCGGTGCGGGGCGAGGCACCCGCCGATGCCGACGCGCTGACCGACGAGATCATGCGGTTCCTCTCCGCGGGCCTGCTCGCGCCTCCACCACCGGGAGTCGAGCGCGAGCGGTGCGACGGCTCGGCTGCGACGACGCGGTCCGAGGGGGCGGCGCGGCACGCGAAGGAGACGAGGGGGATCGCCAAATCGACCGGCTCGCGGGGGTCCGATCCAGGGGAATCGAGGCAACCGAAGAATCCCAGGCGAGCCGCGGGGTCGGGCTCGAGCTGAGCGGGCTCGGGCTCGGACTTGGATTCGGCCTCAGGCTCGGGCTCGGACTCGGGCTCGCTCCCGCCTCGCCGCCATCGCCGCGCGCGATCGACTCCGCTCGTGCTATTCCGACGTCGCGATGTTGAGGATCGTCGAGCGCGGCACGGCGGACTACGCGGATGCGATCCGACAGCTGCGCGACCGAGGGCGGCTCGATCTGGAGCGCGTCGAGCCGGAGGTGCGCGCGATCCTCGCGTCGGTGCGCACGGGCGGCGACGAGGCTGTTCGCAGCTGGACCCGGCGCTTCGAAGGGCGCGAGCTCGATCGGCTGCGGCTCGATGACGAAACGTGGCGCGCGCGCGCCAGCAGCGCGCCCGAGGCGTTGCGGCAGGCTCTGGCGGAGGCGGCGCGGCGCATCCGCCGCTACCACGAGCTGCAAGTCGAGCGCGACCGAAGCCTCGACGAGGAGGGCATCGAGCTCGGTCTGCGCATCCGTCCGCTCGCCTCGGTGGGCGTCTACGCGCCTGGCGGCAAGGCGCGCTATCCGTCGAGCGTGCTCATGTGCGCGGTTCCGGCCGCGGTGGCCGGCGTGCCGCGCATCGTGCTGGCGACGCCGTCGCCCTCGCCGGAGGTGCTCGCGGCGGCCGAGATCGCCGGGGTGACCGAGGTGGTCGATGCGGGCGGGGCGCAGGCCATCGCGGCGCTCGCGTACGGCACCGAAAGCGTCGAGCCCGTCTGCAAGATCGTGGGGCCCGGAAACGTCTGGGTCGCCTGCGCCAAGCGCCTCGTCTTCGGAGTCGTGGGCATCGACCAGATCGCGGGGCCGAGCGAGATCGTCGTCGTCGCGGACGGGGGAGCGGATTCCGACGTGGTCGCTGCGGACCTGCTCTCGCAGGCCGAGCACGACGAGGACGCCTATCCGCTGCTCATCGCGACGGAGCGGGCCGTCGCGAACGCGGTGTGCGCCGCGCTGCGCGATCGGCTCGCGGATTTGCCGCGCGCGGCCATCGCGCGCGCGAGCCTCGAGCGCCATGGGTGGGCGCTCGTCGTGGGGGATCTCGACGAAGCGATTCGGCTTTGCAATGAGCTCGGGCCCGAGCACCTCAGTTTGCAGGTGCGCAATCCGCAGGCATACCTCGAGCGCGTCTCGGTGGCCGGCGCGGTGTTCGTCGGAGATCAGACGCCGGAGACGGCGGGCGACTACGCGGCGGGCCCCAGCCACGTGCTGCCGACGGGCGGAGCGGCGCGATTCGGCAGTCCGCTCGGCGTGTGGGACTTCGTCACGCGCACGTCGGTCGTTCGCTACGACGCCGCGGCGCTCGCGCGACAGGCGACGCTGCTCGAAGCGCTCGCGCGTGCCGAGGGCCTCGAGGGGCACGCGCGCGCGGTGCGGGTGCGACTGGGCGATCGCAAGGGCCGCACGGCACCGGGATCCTCCTGAACGCGATCACGGGGCGGGTCGAATGGCCTGAACGCTGAGGGTGCGTTTCGAGTCGGAGCGCGAGCCCGCCTACGAGCCCGAGTTCGAGTCCGAGCACCGAGCCGGAGTCCGAGTCGGAGTCCGAGTTCGAGGCCGCGTCCGAGACCGATACGGGGTCCGAGTCGGAGCCGGAGACTGAGTCCGAGACCGAGTCCGAGACCGAGACCGAGGCCGAGGCCGAGTCGGAGTCGGAGCCCGAGCCCGAGACCGAGTCCGAGACCGAGCCCGAGCCCGAGCCCGAGGCCGCGTCTCGTTCTTCGACGTCGACGGGCTCTTCGAGGATTCGTTGGCCGCTGACCGTCGGTGGACCGTCAGTCCGCTTACGCGCGGTCGATGGGGTTCCCGGTCCGTCCTTGCTTTCGGCGAAAAATCTCGTCAAGACGCCGGGTCGAACGCGCACGACTTTTGCGAGAGCCCACGGGGTGTGACCATGGCGTGTCGGAAATCCATCCTTCGCGTGACGTGTACGGCCCTGCTGGCCGGGTGTGCTGGCGCCGGCTGCAACGAGCAGGCGCCCGCCGTCAACCGCGTCCAACCCAACGCGATCGAAAAAGCGGTCTTCGCGGGCGAGTGGTACTTCCTGCAGACAGTCATCGATACCCCCTATTCGGCGGGGTACACCTTCGTCGGCGAGCAGGGGACGCTCTACAAGATCCG
>JANWZI010000182.1 GCA_025054695.1 Myxococcota bacterium
GCCTCCGCAACCGCCGCCAACCCTGAGCGCGGAGCACCGGGAGCGCTGGGATCGCATCGCCCGGCGAGCCGTGGAAATCGAGCGTCAAGACTACTTCACGATGCTCGGTGTGACTCGCGATGCGTCGGCGCAGACGGTCGGTGCCACGTATCTCGAGCTGGCCCGATCGTGGCACCCGGACACGCTTCCCGCAGCGCTCGCCGCGCTGCGTCCTTGGATGGAGCGCATCTTCCATCACCTGACCCGCGCGCGCGACACGCTGGTCGACGAGAACCGCCGTCGCGAATACCTGCGTACGCTCCAGGACGGCGGAGGAACGCCCGAGGCCGACCGGCTCGCGAACCGGCTCCTTCAGGCGGCTCTCGAGTTCCAGAAGGTCGAGGTGTTGCTGCGTCGGCGCGCGTGGGACGAGGCGCTCGCGCTGCTCGACGGCATCCGAGCCGTCGCGCCCGACGAGGCCGAGTACCTGGCCGCCGAGGCCTGGGCGCGCTTCCAGAAAGCTCCCACCGACGAGGCCGTCGCGCGTCGCGCGCTCGACCTGCTCGACGCCGCCCTGAAGCGCTCGCCGAAGCTCGCGGTCGCGCATCATCGACGCGGATGCGTGCTCGAACGGCTCGGCCGCGAGGCGGAGGCCATCGAGGCGTTCCGACGGGCGGCCGAGCTCGATCCCCACGACCTCGACGCGGCGCGACGCGTGCGCCTGGCCGAGATGCGAGCCTCGCGCACCGCCGGCAAGCCGGCCGCCGGAGGGTTGATCTCCAAGTTGCTCGGGAGCGATCGCAAGAAGTGAACGAGGTGCCCGCCGTCGGCTCCAGGCCCGACGGCACGAAACGGCGTGGGTCGTTTGCGACGCGGATCGCGAGGGCCGACGACGTCGATGGGGGTCACCAGCCCGAGCGCGAGCTCGTCGAGCTCGACCCCTCCCTGACGACCCTAGAGCCGTTCGAGATGACGGCCGTGGGCCCAGCCTCGCGTGCCGCGATACTCGACGTGCAGCCAATCGCCACGTCGGTCACCGAGGAGCGTCACGATGCTGCCGGCCGGCATGGTGTGCAAAATGGCATGCTCCGTTCCGGGACCACTGCGCAGATTCAGCGCGGTCGTGGTGCGCGCGCGCTCGATGGTCGACGGGGGCGCGGGCATCGCGACGCCACCGCCCGGAGCGGGTCGAGCCGCGGGATCGCCGGAAGGGGGCGGAACGCTGCCGTTGAGCTTCGGAAACACGGCGGCGTCGTCGAGGGACGTGAATCGATAGCCCTCGGCTTTCAGTGCGCGGATGAGCCGGTCGAGCTGCGACGCGGTCCACGCGTGGACGTCGTGGAACAGCAGGATCCCGCCTCCGCGCGCGCGCACCTGCCGCAGCACGTACGCCACCATGTCGCCGCGCACGTCGTCGTCGACGTAGCGGAAGCGGCTCCGTGAGCAGTAGCCGCCACCGGCCGCGTAGCACCAGTCGGCGCTGTCGACGTGCCACCCGGTGACCACGTATCCGCGTTCGCGGACCGCGCGGGCGGTCGCGCAGGTCGACGCGCCGTAGGGGAAACGGAAGTAGCGTGGGCGCTCGCCGGCCGCTTCGAGCACGCTCGTCGTGTCGTCGATCTGCCGCTCCACGGACGCCGCGGACAGCGTCGTCATGTTCGGATGCGACCAGCTGTGATTGGCAAGCAGAAACCGCGGGTCCGTCACGAGATCTTTGAGCAGGCGCTCCGCCTCGCGGCTCTGCACGCGCGCGCCATTGATGAAGAAGGCGGCGGGCACGTCGTGGGCGCGTAGCGTTTGCACGATGGCCGCCGTGGTCGGTAGCACGGGCCCGTCATCGAAGGTGAGCGCGACGACGCGGTCGAACGGCGGCCGATCCGGGACCCACACCCCCGAGCAGTCGTTGCCATCCGCCTTGTCGTCGTCGGCGGCTTCGTACGCCGCCTCGAAGAGACGGCTCTCCGCGAGCTCGTCGACGTGGGCGTGCTCGTCGTCGACGGAAGCGAGGTCTGCGGCGCATGCCGAAATCGCCGAGAGCACCCACGTTGCGAGCCCGATTCGGTTCACGTTCGCGCTCCTCTAGGCGGTGGTCGACTGCAAGCCTCGCGCCCTCGCCCATCCGCGCGTAATCACGTGCCATTGTGCGGTGACTTGCCGCGACCGGCCACGGAGCTAGCCGGCCTGCCGCGCAGCCTCCCGACTCCATCATGCACGCCGGCGGCGGCCGTGCCGACTCGGGCTCGAGCTCGGACACGGCCTCGGTCTCGGCCTCGGCCTCGGCCTCGGTATCGGTCTCGGACTCCGACTCGGTCTCGGTCTCGGACTCGGTCTCCGACTCGGACTCCGTCTCGGACTCGGGCTCGCAAAACGCCTCGGCCACGTCCAGCAACGTGACCTCCGCTGTCAGGTCTGGACACAGCCTCGGACTCCGCTTCGGGCTCCGATTCGGAACCGGACTCGCGCGCGGACTCGGTCTCGGGCTCAGTCTCGACCTCAGCCTCCGACTCGCTCTCGGACTCCGGCTCGGACTCGAACTCCGGTTCGGGATGTCACCACACTACTCGGAGTCGGTCCCGCGTTTGGACTTGGCTCTAAAAGCCTTTCTACCTCCATCACCCGCACGAGCCGCTCCCAGCCCCCCACCACCCCACTCACCTCCATCCACCTCATGGACAATACTCGTCCGCTCCGATGTCCACCCCACGCCCACAAGGCCGTCCCAGCCCCTCGATGTCCTCCCCAGGCGCACCCATGCTCCGACCCGCATCGTGACACGCACTCATCCGCGGCAGCCGATACATCCCGTCCAACATGCAATCTACCTCCACACTGTGGTCCAACATACAACCCCAATACTCCGACATCATCGACAAGGGCCGATTGCCGTGCGCAAGCGTATTGACTACCGCTTGCATGCCCGCACACCGTATCCCACCAAACACGTCCCCCGTGTTCCGCACCACCGTGTTGTTGACGAACCTTCCCGTCGATCCACCCCCCAACGTCACACCCCCTATCGTCTCCGGCGTCACCCCACCACTCCCATTGTCCGCCACAAT
>JANWZI010000183.1 GCA_025054695.1 Myxococcota bacterium
AGGCCGACATGGACGCGGTGCAGGCCGCGGGGGCTCGCATCGGGACGCCCAGCTTCTTCATCAACGGCCGACTCCTCCAGGGCGCGCAGCCGTTCGACGCGTTCAAGGCGGCCATCGACCGCGCGCTGCAGGAAGCCGGCAACCGCCGCTGACCGCGGCTCCCTCCGCTCGTCGTGCCACCCGTGCCCGGGCTTCGGCTCGGGCACGGGCACGGACTCGGGCTCGGGCTCGGACTCCGACTCGGGCACGCGCACGGACTCGGACTCGGACTCGGGCACGGTCGCGGTCTCGGGCTCGGATACGGTCTCGGACACGGACTCGGACTCGGACTCCGAGTCGGGACTCGCCCGCGCCGCGAGCCGCACGGCGTGCCTCGTGTCGAGGCGACCCGCGAACGAGACTGCGACCCTACCGGGCGCTTGACGGCCGGGCCGCGACGTTCTATCTGGCGAGGAACACGTGCGAAAGTGGCGGAACTGGCAGACGCGCAGGATTCAGGTTCCTGTGGGGGAAACCCCGTGAGGGTTCGACTCCCTCCTTTCGCACCAGGCGCGTCGAACGCCTCGACTTGACCTGAGCCAGCTGCTCGAGTGGCACTCGAGCTCGGGTGGAGGTCGTTCGTGCGCGGCCTCGAGCGCCCGCGTACGGCAAGGTCATCTTCGCCCGGAGATCGATCTGGGCGCCGGCGCGGTTGATGCGGGAGACGGGGCCCGGTATCGCTTGCGCATGGCGTTCGAAGACAAGGTCGTCGTGACGTGCGCGCTGACGGGCGTGCTCGCCAATCGCAATCAGTGCCCGGCGATTCCGTACACGCCGGTCGAGATCGCCGAGGAGGCGCGGCGCGCGTGGGAGGCCGGGGCGGCGGTGGTGCACATCCACGCGCGCAACGACGATGGGTCGCCGACGTTCTCGCCGGCGGTCTTCGCCGCGATCAAGGAGGAAGTGCGGCGGCGCTGCCCGGTGATCTTGAACTTCTCGACGGGGACGATCCTCGACGACGTCACGGAGCAATGTGCCTACGTGCAACAGAGCCGGCCGGAGATCGCGGCGCTGAACATGGGCACGATGAACTACGCGAAGTACTCGCCGCGACGCAAGGCGTTCGTCTTCGACATGGTCTTTCCGAACACGTATGGGAAGATCGTCCGGCTGCTCGAGGCGATGAACGCGGCCGGGGTCAAGCCGGAGCTCGAGTGCTTCGACGTGGGCCACACGGCGGGGATCGCGCCGCTGCTCGACATGGGCGTGCTGCGGCCGCCGCTGCAGTTCAGTTTCATCGTGGACGTGCTGGGCGGCCTGCCCGCGACGGTTGAGGCGCTCCAATTGCAAACGAAGGTGATGCCGCCAGGTTCCCAGTGGGAAGTCATCGGCATCTCCGATTGTCACTGGCGCATGCTCGCCACGGCGCTCGTGCTCGGCGGCAACGTCCGCACGGGGCTCGAGGATCATTTCTATTTGCCGGACGGGCGCATGGCGCGGAGCAACGGGGAGATGGTCGAGGCCGCTGTCGGGCTCGTGCGCGCCGTCGGGCGACGACCGGCGAGCGTCGAGGAGGCCCGGCAAATCCTTCAGCTCGATGCGTTCGAGGCCGGGCGCGCCGCGGCGCGCGAGGTGGGGCACGCGCCGGCCGCCGGCGAGGCGTGAGGCCGGCCGTGCAGGCGAGCGCATACCAGGCCATTCGCGTCGAGCGTCGCGAGCACGTCGTCACGATCGTGCTGAATCGGCCCGAGCGCAAGAACGCGCTCTCGCCCGACATGGTCAACGAGCTCGTCTGGGCGCTCGACGACGTGCGCGAGGATCGGGACGTGCGCGTCGTGGTGCTCACGGGCGCGGGCGGTACCTTCTGCGCAGGCGGGGATCTGCGGCAGATGTCCGGGCAAGGCGCGCCGCAGGACGCGGCGGCGGCGCTGCCGCATCGCGGGGGATATCCGGATGTGCTGCTGCGTCTGCTCCGGCTCGACCGCCCCACGGTCGCACGGGTGCAGGGACAGGCCCTGGGTGGGGGGCTCGGATTGGTCGCGAGCTGTCATTTCGCCATCGGCGCGCAGAGCGCGACCTTGGGCACGCCGGAGGTCCGACTGGGGCTGTTTCCCATGATGATTGTGCCGGTGCTCGCGGCGGTCGTGCCTCGTCGCGAGCTGCTGCGCCTGGTGCTGTTGGGCGAGCGGGTGGGGGCGGAGGAGGCACGCCGTCTGGGGTTGCTCACCGAGGTGGTGCCGGACGGCGAGCTGGACGCGGCGGTCGACGCGCTCGTCGCGCGGCTCGTCGCGCAGAGCCCCTCGGCGCTTCGGCATGGGCTGGACGCGATGGCCTGGCAACAGGGCCGTCCGCTCGAGGAGGCGCTTCCCGAGCTCGAACGCCGGCTGTTCGCGCTGCTCGCGACCGAGGACGCGCGCGAAGGGCTGACGGCGTTCCTCGAGCGCCGCACGCCGGTCTGGCGCGGTCACTGAAGCCCGGGGCGCGCCGCCGGGCGGTGCGGCTCACGGAGGGATACCCGGCAGCGGTTCGAGCAGTCGCCCGTCGGTGTCGAGTCGCCATCGCCAGCGCAGTTTGGGCGCGACTTGCGGCGAGAGGTGCACGCGCATCTGCGGATCGATGAAGACCGCGTCGTACGGGCCGCCGGGCGCCGTCGCGAGCCGCGACAGGCCGCGCTCGGGGCCCATCACGAAGAGCGCGGTGTCGACGGCGTCGGCCCACAAGGCGCTCGGAGAGACCACCGTCACCGATGCCGAGCGGTCGGAGGGAAATCCCGTCGCCGGATCGATGATGTGGTGGTAGCGACGCCCCTCGTAGATGAAGGCGTGCTCGTAGTCGCCGCTCGTGGCCACCGAGGCGTCGGTCACCTCGAGCATCGCGACGTAGTCGTTCGCGCGGGGATGCTGGATGCCCACGCGCCAGGGCCGGTCCGGACGCGCGCCGCCGGCGTAGATCTGGCCCCCGCCGAAGATCAGAAATCGCGTGAATCCCCGTGCGCGCAGCACCTCCGCCGCCCGGTCGATGGCG
>JANWZI010000184.1 GCA_025054695.1 Myxococcota bacterium
GGACTCGGTTTCAGGCTCCGACTCGGGGTCGGGATCGGACTCGGACTCCGACTCCGACTCGGTCTCGGCCTCGAGCTCAGGCTCGGGCTCGGGCTCGGGCTCGGAGTCGGGCTCCGACCCGGACTCCGACTCGGACTCGGACTCGGTCTCGGACTCGGACTCAGACTCGGTCTCGGTCTCGGATTCGGCCTCGGTCTCGGAGTCCGACTCGGCCTCGGACACGGTCTCCCACTCGGGCTCGGACTCCGACTCGGCTTCGAGCCACCCGAAGCCCCCTCGAGCCAACCGATCGGCGCGGTCAGTGTTCGGTCGCTCGCTTTTCGACCGGAGACGGTGTCGTCGCGGATGCGGGGGCGTCGGCCGACCGCGGTGCGTCCTTCGGCGGATTGCGCATCCAGAACACCGAGGCGAGCAACAGCGCCGCGAGCAATCCCTGGGCGAGCAAGCCCTCGAGCGTCGGATACAGGCCGAGCGCCTCGACGTGCGGACCGGTACCGAGCGGCGTGAGCGGGAGCACCGCGGCTTCTTGCAGCGCGCGCACGCCCTTGCCGACCAGCACGACCGCGAGCAGGGCGAGCACGGCCCCGCTCGCGAGCATGAACCGGCGCGGATCGAGCCGGCGCCCCGCCCAGCGCAAGCCGAGAGCCAGCAGGGCGAGCGCGACGGCCGCGACGAGCACGCCCGCGACGATCGCGACGAGGTGCGCGGCGGCGTCGAGCAAGAGCGCCTGATAGAAGAGCACCACTTCGAACGCCTCGCGGTACACGGTCACGAACGCGAGCGCGAACAGCCCCCAGCGCGTGGTCCGCTCGCCGGCCGTCCAGCGCATCGCGGCCCCGAAGAACCCGCGGCTCGTGGCCTGTCCGACGACCCAGTGCGTCACGCCGAGCAGCACGAACGCCGCGAGCAGCGCCACGACGCCCTCGGCCAGCTCCCGCTCGAGCCCTCCGAGGATCGCGCCGGCGGCGAGCCACGTCAGGACCCCCGCCGCGACGGCCGCGAGCCAGCCCCCGTGCACGGCGCGCGCGCCACCCTCCACGTTGCGCCGGCGTGAGAGCGCGAGCAGGGTCGTGACGAGCAGCACGGCTTCGAAGCCTTCCCGGAGCGCGATGAGCAGGCTCCCGGCAAACGCGGCGGCCCCGTCGGTGCGGCCGCGCTGCGCCTCGTCGAGCAACTCGCCGAGCGCTCGCCAGCGCGACTCGATCTCGGCGGGCGGCGCGCCGGCCGCGGCCCGTTCGCGAAGCGCGAGCATCTGCTCCTCGATCCGCAGGACGAGCCCGGGGTCGCGAGCCTGCAGCGACGCCTCGAGCGGCTCGAAGCCGTCGAGGTACGCCGAGACGAACAGCCGCCGTGCCTCGTCGCGCTCGCCGCGACGGTACGCTTCGAGCCCCTCCCGGAGCCGGCGGCGCGTCAGCGACCAGCCGCCCGCATGCGTCGCGGTGGCGAAGGGCGCCGCGCCGCGCAGGTAGGCGAGCGCGTCGTCGCCTCCGGACGCATCGATGCCGGCCAGCGACGCGCGCAGGTCGTTCTCGGAGGCGAGGGCGAGCGATCGCACCGAGGGGTCGACCGGCCAGCCCGCGCGCTCGAGCAGCGCGCGTCCCCGCTCGTGCGCTTCGGGGTCCTCGTGTCGCCAGCCCGTCAGGAAGAACGCGAGACTCCAGACCTCGGCATCGGTGAGGGCGGGGTATGCGGTCATCGCGGTTCCGCGCACGCCCCAGCGGATCGCGGCGAATGCGCGAAAGGGCGAAACGTCCGCCATGCGCTCCGGGTCGAGAAAGCTCGCGGGAGGCGGGTCGAGGCGGGCCCCGGCCGGTCCGTCGCCCGCGCCGCGTTCGCCGTGACACGTCGCGCATCCGTGCGCGGCGTACAGGGCTCGCGCCGCGTCGCGGTCGGGATTGGTCGCCGGTTGCAGGGGAACCTGGAGCCGACGGACCAGGTCTTCGGTGAGCCGGCGGCAGTGCTCCGCGACGCGGGTGGGCTCGACGCGTGCCTCGAGCAGCGGACGCAGTTCGCGCAGGCCGGCGTGCAACGGGTCGTCCGACGCCAGTCCGGCGCGCGCGGCGAGCGCGATCGCTTCCTCGAGCAGCGTGAACTGTTCGCGATACTCGAGATCGCTGACGACCGTCCCCTCCGGCCCGACGGCCGCCGCGTAGTCCGTCCCGACGTACGCGAGGATGCCCGCCACTTGACGCAATGCGTCACGGTCCTGGGCTCGCGCGATGGCGGCACAAGCCAACACCGTCACGACAATGAAAATCGATTTCATCTACGGCCAGCGTGGCCCGTGCCGTGCCGCTTGGCAAGGCACCTCGAACCCGAGCCCGAGCCCGAGTCCGAGACCGAGCCTGAGCCCGAGACCGAGCCTGAGCTCGAGACCGAGCCTGAGCCCGAGACCGAGACCGAGTCCGAGTCGGAGTCCAAGTCCGAGCCCGAGCCCGAGACCGAAGCCGAGACCGAGCCCGAGTGCCCGAGCCCGAGTCCGAGCCCGAGCGAGACCGAGTCCGAGCCCGAGACCGAGCCCGAGTCCGAGCCCGAGTCCGGTTCCGGGGCGCGAGGCCGATTCAAGAGTCCGGCGCGCGGCGAGCGGGCTGCACCCACTGCGCGAGTCCGCCGAAGGCCGCCGTGACGAGCTGAGCGCCGAGCAGCGCGAGCGAACCGGCGGCCGCCTCGGGCGGCGCAACCCCTGCGGACGGCAGCAGCGCGACGAAGGCGGCCTCGCGGACGCCGAGGCCCGCGATCGCGACCGGAAGGTGCGCGGCGGCGAGCCCGACGGGAACGAGCGCGAAGATGAGCGGGCCGTTCGCGGTGGGCGCCAGATCCGTCACGAGCAACCAGCCCATCGCGGCCACGAGCCCCTGCGCCGCGAGCGCCGTGCATGCCGCCAGGCCCATCGAAAGTGGACGCGTGACGCGCGGCAGCGCGCGAAGGGACGAGCCGATTCGTTCGGGCAGTCGCGGAGCGATGCGATGCGCCCCAATCGG
>JANWZI010000185.1 GCA_025054695.1 Myxococcota bacterium
CGTGCGAAAACACGACGAAAACGCCCACGGCGAGTACCGCACCAAGCGCGTGATCCTCGAGATCTACGAGGCCCTGGCCGAGGCTTCGCGCACGGGCAAGCCGTACGTTTCGCCGCTCGGCCCGCCGAGGAGAGCGAGGTGACGACAAAGCTCCATGCGGCGGTTTTACGAGGGGTCGCGCGACAAAAAGAAGGCCTCGGCACTGCTAAGTCCATTGTTGTCGCCGCCGTCCAGCAGCCTCGAGTGGCTCGGCCTGGCGGACGGTCATTGGGCCCCGAGCTCGCCGTGGTTCCCGGCGGCCTTTGGCGCCGCGTCGCCTTGGCGCTCGAGGTCCGGGAGCTCCCGCCCGAGGAGCCCGGCCAGCTGGGCGGGCCGTAGCCACGAGTCGCGCCCGCAGAGGAGGGACGATGAGCCTCAGTGCGGCCAGTGTCACTCGCCTCGATAAGGCCGCGACGGACAACGGATTCGACCTCGAACGCGGTCGCGACGGCGACTGGCTCGTTTTCGACAGCAGCCATGCGTCGCTGCGGATCTGGCTGACGGCGCTCGGCGAGTCGTTGTTCCTGGTGGCGCTCTCGCGCATGGACGTCTTCGATGCCCTTGCGCCCTTGGGCGTCCGGTTCAGCAATCCACTCCCGAAGGAGGCCGCCGCGGCCCGCAGCGTGGGCGACGTGCCATCCCTGCACCGCCTGCTCCGGCGTGCCTTCCAGCTCGCCCGTGCGCTGCCCGACGAGCCGCTCAAGGTGTTTCTCGAGAAGACTGCGAACATGCCACGGTCGACCGAGGCCGAGAGGCTCGTCGTGCAACGCGTGGGACAGGAGGTCTTTCGCGACCGGCTCCTCGACTACTGGGAGGGACGCTGCGCCATCACGGGCCTTGCGGTGCCGGAGCTGTTGCGCGCGAGCCACATCAAGCCCTGGGCGGATTGCGAGAGCGACGCCGAGCGTCTCGACATCTTCAACGGTCTCTTGCTCGCGCCGCACCTCGACGCAGCCTTCGACCGCGGGTTCATCACCCTCGGCGACGACGGCGAGGTCCTCGTCGCGGGCGCGCTTGGTCGGGACGCTCGAATCGTGCTTGGTGTCGAGCGCCCGCTGCGGATTCGTGCCCTGGCCGACGGTCACCGGCGATACCTCCCATGGCACCGCCAGCGGGTGTTCAAGGGAGTCGCCTCATGACGCGCGTCGGTTCGAGGGCCCGATGACGACCGTGCCCACGGCGGATCTCGAACGGCTCGTCGAGGAAAGCTGCCGCGGCTGCCGCCCACGATCGGGGGCGAAGAGCGCACAGACTGGGGGCGAAGACGGCGAGCGCGCACGCACCCGCGGACGGTGGCGCAGCAGCGGGAAGCCCGGAGGGGTCGTCTCGGGGCTCGTCGAATCGCCGAGCCCCACCGACGTTCGTGGGGCAGTCGATCTGGCTCCGGGAGCAGGATTCGAACCTGCGACCCGGCGGTTAACAGCCGCCCGCTCTACCAGCTGAGCTATCCCGGAACGCGGCGTCACGATGGCGTGAGCGCGCTGGGCTGTCAACGGCCGGCGGGGGCGCGAGCGGAGCGCGGGCTCAGGGTCCGATGGCCCACAGGGTGCCGTCGGCGCTGGCCGCGAGCAGCAGGCCGTCGTCGGCGAGGGCGAGGGCGCCGGTCACGGGGGCGCCGAGCGCGTCGGTGGTCCAGCGCAGCGATCCGTCCGCGGCGACCGAGCGCAGGTGGCCGTCGAGGTCGCCGACGTACGCGTGGCCGTCGCGGTCGACGAGGGCGCCGGCGTACGGGCAGTGATGGCGGTCGGGGGCGAGCGAGAGCAGGTGCTCCCAGCGCGGCAGGCCGGTGCGCGCGTCGAGCGCGACGAGGCGGATGCGGGGGCCGCAGGTGGTGGCGAGCAGCGTGCCGTCGCGGCCGAGTGCGAGCGGAGCGCGGACGAAGGCACCGAGGTCGGTCGCCCAGCGCAGCACGCCGTCGGGGGCCACGGCGTAGACGTGGCGGTCGTCGCAGCCGGCGTACACGGTGCCGTCGTCGCCGAGGAGCGGACCGGCGTCGACGTCGTCGCCCGTGGGCAGTTCCCAGAGGAGGCGACCATCGGGTGCGAGCGCGCGCAGTCGGTCGTCCCGCGCGGCTACGTACACGGTGCCGTCGTCGGCGACGGCGGGCGCGGCCGCGATGAGGTCGGAGGCGACGAAGCGCCACAGCACGCGGTCGGTGCGGTCCAGGGCCCAGAGGCGATGGCCCGCGGCGACGAGGAGATTGCCGTCGGGGGTTTCTACGGGAGGCGCTTCGACGGGGGCCTCGAGCGCGAGGCGGCGAAGCAGGCGGCCGTCGAGCGAGAGGGTGTGGAGCACTCCGTCGGCGGTCGCGACGCGAAGCGTGCCGTCGGCCGAGACGAGGGCGGCGGTTTCGAGCCGCCCGTCGAGCGAAGCGCGCCAGCGCTGCGCGCCGTCTCGCGACAGGCCGTACAGCACGCCGTCGCGCGTGCCCACGACGATGTCGCCGCTGGGCGTCACGACGGGCTGCGCGGTGATGCGCGCGCGCAGGGGCAGCGACCAGGCGATGCGGGCGGTGGCCGGGCCGCGGAGGCTGGAGCGATGGGTCGAGCGGCGGCCGCCGCCGTGGGCACGCGGAGGGCCGTCGGGCTCGGGGCGAGCGGTGGCCGTGGCGAGGGGCGGCGGGCGCGGGGCGCGGTCGGCGTCGGTGCGATCGAGCGGGTGTGCGTCGGGGCGCGCGGCGGACGGGTCGGCGGTGCGCGCGTGCCACGTGAGCAGGCCGACCAGGGCGAGCGAGGCGATCCAGGCCAGTGCGACCATGGCGTGGCGCGCACGCACGGCCATCGCGGTCCCGGTAGCCGTGCGCGCGCCGCGAAGTCAAGCGCGAACGATGCGCGGGAGCGGCGGACCGGAGCGCGAGACGCATACCGATTGGGAGATCGAGCCCGAACCCGAAGCACATTCCGAGTCCGAAACAGAGCCCGATCCCGATTCCGAT
>JANWZI010000186.1 GCA_025054695.1 Myxococcota bacterium
TTCGCCGACGCGACGCTCACGTCGAGCTCCGATTGCCCGGGGTGGGGATGGGGCAACGTGCAGACTATCGCGGTCGACCCCCCCTCCAACCTCCGCTTCGGCGTCTACTACTCGGACTGGGGAACGTGCACGACCACCGTCTCGTTCGCCGGCGCGACGCTCACGTCGAGCTCCGATTGCCCGGGGTGGGGATGGGGCAACGTGCAGACTATCGCGGTCGATCCCCCCTCCAACCTCCGCTTCGGCCTGTACTACCCCGACTGGGGATCGTGCAGTGTGACCGTGACCCTGTCGGGCGTGCGCGTGTGCGAGTGACGGCGCGGCTCGCGACCCACCAGATTGCGGAGCCCACCGCGAAGCCTGTTCCCCCACCGGCTTGGTTCCCGAGCAGCGGTACGTGGTAGAAAGCTCCATGCGTTCCATCCGCGCGCGCTCCTGTCTCGGACTCGGACTCGGCCTCGTCGTGCTGACCGCGGTCGCCGAAGTGCCCAGGGTACGCGCGTGTAGCTGCGTCGCGCGCACCGACGAGCAGTATTTCCAGGACGCCGACGCGGTGTTCGAGGGACACGTCCTGCGGCTCGAGCGCCGCCCCGACGTGCTGCTCGTGCATCTGCGTGTCGTCCGCGCCTGGAAAGGCATCGACGTCGAGCAGGTCGTCGTCCGCACGGCGCCCGCGGGCTCGATCTGCGGGCTCGAGGTCGAGCCGGGCCGCAGCTACCTCGTCTATGCCGATGGAGCGCCGGGGTCGCTGAGCGCGTCCCTGTGCGGTGGCACGCGACCCATCGAGCATGCGGGTGACGCGCTCCGCCAGCTGGGCGAAGGTGTGGTACCGGTCGATCCGGTCGCCGAGGACCGCGCGCCGCCGCTCGTCGGTGAGGATCGCAATGCGTCGAGCGGAACCTCGGTGGCCAGCGCCTCGTCGAGCAGTCCGTCCGAGCCGTCAACGCGAACTGCGCCGACACGCGACACGTCGTCGAGTCCCGCCCAGGCGGTTCCCTCCGCTGCGCCACCCCACGGAGGTAGCTGCGCGACGTGCACTCTCGGCACACGCTTCGCGGTCGGCGTGGTCGGACCGATGGTGTGGCTCATTCCGGTCGTGGTGCTCGGACGTGCCCGACGGCGCCAGGACCGACGATGAGCGTCGCGTGACGTCCGAGCGCGTTCGGATTCCCGAATCGCGCACCCTGGAGGAGAATCGAAGCTGGAGTCGGAGTCAGAGTCCGAGACCGAGGCCGAGGCGGAATCCGAGTCCGAGCCCGAGACCGAGTCCGACTCCGAGACCGAGCCCGAGACCGAGCCCGAGTCCGAGTCCGAGTCCGAGACCGAGCCTGAGCCTGAGTCCGAGCCCGAGTCGGAGACCGAGGCCGCGCCCGAGACCGAGACCGAGTGCGGCGAATCACGATGAAGCCTCCTCCGGGCGTTTGCAGCGAGTGGACGGCTTCCTTAGCATCGTTGCGCCTCGCGCCGTCGGCGTGGGGAGGGACGCTCGGGGGTGGACTTCACCGGACGCATCCTTCTCGGCAGGTACCGGCTCATGACGCAGCTCGGTGCCGGCGGCATGGGTACCGTCTGGACCGGCGAGCACCTGCGTACGGGCCGCAAGGTCGCCGTGAAGTTACTGGACGAGCGGTTTCTGTCGAACGCGGCGGTCGTGCAGCGGTTCGGACGCGAGGCGCGCGCCGCGAGCGCGATCCAGCACCCGGGCATCGTCGAGGTGCTCGATCTCGACCAGACCGAGGAGGGCATTCCATTCCTCGTGATGGAACTGCTGTCGGGAGAACCGCTCTCGCGGCGCATCGAGACGCGGGGCAAGCTGAGCCTCGCGGAAACCGCCCCGATCATGCGCCAGCTGCTCGAGGCGCTCGACGCGGCGCACGAGCACGGCGTGGTGCATCGCGACCTCAAGCCGGACAACGTGTTTCTCGTGCCGCGCGGCAGGCTCGGCGAGTCCGTCAAAATCCTCGACTTCGGAATCTCCCGGAAGCACGACGAGCAGGTGGCGAATCTCACCGTGGCCGGGTCGGTCTTGGGGACACCCCACTACATGTCGCCCGAGCAGGCACTCGGCGAGATCGACGTCGATCGCCGTGCCGATCTCTATGCCGCCGGCGTCTGCTTCTACGAATGCCTCGTCGGCGACGTCCCATTCGACGCGCCCAACTACAACAAGCTCATCCAGGTCATCCTGAACGACGAGGTGGTCCCCCCGAGCCGGCGCGGCGCGGACGTCACGCCGGCCGTCGAGCAGGTCATCCTGCGAGCGCTCGCCAAGGACCGCCGCGAACGCTGGCAGAGCGCGCGCGAGATGCGTGCGGCGCTCGACGAGGCTTTACGCGCCCCACCGTTCCCACGCGCGCCCGAGCTTGCCGAGCCCCGCGAGAAGATCCCGTCGACAGAGCCGGTGCTCGGCGCGCTCGTCATCGAGCCGTCGCCCGCGCGCAAGCCATCCATCACCGACCGACATGCGCCGACGGTCGCGGCGCCCGCGAACGACGCGCGCGCGACGCACGAGGCGGCGTCCCCACTCGACATCGACGAATCGGCGCTGGCAGACGCGCGACGCCGCAGCGCGCGCTCGCTTCCGCCCGTCGCGCGAGCAGGACGAGCGACGCCCACGTCATCGCGGGAGGTGCCTTCGGTCGGCGCCGCAAGCAGCGCATCGAGTCCGTCGCTCTCGGCCGTTCGCACGACGCCCGGCGACGAGCCGGCACGCAGCGCACCCGTCACGACGCACACCGCCGGGAGCCCGGATGCGGAAAGGCCGTCGATGCGTGCTGCTCTCCCTCGGCGCGTGTTCGGCTACGCCGCCGCTGCCCTCGTGGTGCTTGTCCTCGCCATCGTCGCGGTGCGCGCCGCCGTCGATCCGGACGAGCAACCCGACGGTCCGGTCGCGCCCGCATCGACGTCGCCCTCGGGCATCTCCCCATCGGCGGCCCCGACGTC
>JANWZI010000187.1 GCA_025054695.1 Myxococcota bacterium
ACGACCGAAGCCACACGCCCTGGACCGAGCCGCGCGCTCTGGGCCCGCCGCTCGCCCCCCACGGCACCGCACGCCGCGCGCTCACTCGATCGTGCAGATGGCGCGGGGCCGCTTGATGCGCAGCACGAGGCACTCGTAGACGCGGAACGGATAGTCCTGATCGCGCTCGCCGAGAAATGCGAGGCCCAAATCCTCGGTGACGGCGATGTCGAAGTTCTGATCGCCGGTCGAGACGACGACCGCACGCCCTTCCGGGATGGTCGGCGAGCTGAAAACGCCGTCCTCGCAAAGCGCCGCGATGGACTCGAGCTCGCGTCCGAACTGACCCTCGCGCTGCACGGCGAGCCGAGCGTAGTCGCGGGCCGAAACCGCCATCGCGAACGGCCGGTGATGATTGTGCGACAGCAGCGCGTCGATGGCGGCCACCACGTCGCGGTAGGCCTGGCCGTATTTCGACCAGTCACCCCGCGGCACGGTCAGCCGCCCGCTGGCGTTGAGCAGCCCCTCGAGGCCGAGGCGGGGCTCTCCGTTGAACAGCAGCTGGTCCTCGCGATCGCAGACGAAGTGGGCCGCTCGCACCGCCCGCGAGGCATCGAGCGGCACCCCGAGCTTGCGGCACAGCTCGACGTCGCGCCAGTGCAGCACGAAGTCCTTGAACAGGATCGGCACCCGCAAGAAGTGCTCGCGATCGGCCACGATCACCGGATCGGTCCGCCCCGCGAACTCGATTTCGGCGTCTTGATCCGGCCCATACTGCTCGACGCGCACCGTCTCGACGCCCGCGCCGAGGGGCCCGTAAATGCCCAGGAATCGCCGCCCAACCAGCATGCGGCGCGCTTCCCGGACGACCTCGCGCTGCAGTTGCTCCCACTGTTCGGGGGCGAGCGGATGGCGTGCGCTCATCGAGGCTCCCTCCGCAGCGAGCCGACGACGAGAGTCGTCGGCGGTTCGTCGCGCAACGACCCCACGGTCGGCCCCAGGCGGGGCGTCCGCGCGCCGTCCCCCGACGCCGTGGCGCCGGCGTCCATGTGCTCGCGCTCTTCGTCGAGCAGGTGGGCGAGCAACAACGCGCGCGTCTCGGGCCGCATGCCGGCATCGCGCGCGATGGCCTCGAGAATGGGCCGATGCTCCTCGCGCAGCGCGGCGAACGACCGCGTCGAGCGGGTCCCGGTCACGGCCCGGCGAGGGTGGCGTGCGCCCGCTCCTCCGTCAATGGCTGTCGGCCTGGACCGCGCATTCAGCCTCGCCCACGCGACGCGCGCCGGGAGGATCCGGCCCGAGCTGCAGCTGCCGCCTCGGATCCGGCCGGTGGAGGCCAGGCCGCCGCGGCCGGAACCGCGACGGGCGGTCGCGTCCGCACGTACCACAGCACGCCCAGACCGGCGACGAAGAGCGCGATGCAGGCGTACTGGCCTGGCGTCAGCGCGCCGTAGCGGACATCGCCTCCCTCCTCGTCGGTCGCGCGCAGAAAGTCGAGCAGGAATCGTACCGGCGCGTACATCAACGGCAACAGCGCCCAGTACGTTCCCGCGCGCCGGTGGGTCTTGCGCCCGAGCGCGAAGAAGACCGCCGCGGCCCCGATGGCCCAGAACATCTCGTACAGGCCGAGGTCGTGACGCGGCTCGTAGGGCGGATCGCCCACGCGGTAGTCGGCGACCGCGAGAAAAAAGTCGGTCACGCGTCCCGGATGATCGTGCACCGTGAAACAGCCCATCCGGCCGAAGATCCAGCCGAACGGGAAGCCGTAACAGACCGCGTCGCCGATCGGCAGCAGCGGCAGCTTGCGGCGCGCGCGCCAGATGAAAGCGCCAGCGATCGCGCCGATGAAGCCGCCGAACGAGGAAAGCCCCAGGTACGTTTTGAACAGCTCCGTCGGATCGTTCCAGATCTTGACGAGCCGCTCGGGATGATAGAACGCGGCGTTGAGAAAGTAGCCCGCGATGAAACCGCCGATGACGACGTGCGCGACGAAGTCGGCGACGACGCGCGGAGCGATGCCGTTGCGCCGCGCGAAGTGCTCCGAGACCCGCGCGCCGACGAGCACGGCGATGGCGACCAGCACCCCGAAGGGCTGGATGGGGATGGGGCCGACGTGCCAGGCCTCGAGCTTGAACCACGGAATGAACAGAACCCCGTCCATTTGCGGCGCGCGCGCACCTTAGCCGCGTCCGCACGTGCTACAAGCCCCCCGTGCCCGCCAGACGCCCCCGTCCGCCCCGCGACGTCGAAGGGCTGCTCGCACGCCTGCGACGCGCCATCCCCGTGCCCTTCTGCGAGTTGCGCGCCAGCTCCCCATGGGAGTTGCTCGTCGCGACGGTGCTCGCGGCGCGCAGCACCGACCGGACGGCCAACGAGGTCACCGCGCGCCTGCTCGCGCGCTGGCCGACGCCGGCTGCGCTCGCCGGCGCCGATCTGCGCGACGTCGAGGACGTCGTGCGCTCGAGTGGGTACTACCGCCAGAAGGCCCGCGCGTTGCGTGCGCTCGCGGCCTGCCTCGTCGAGCGCCACGGCGGAGAAGTTCCGCGGGCCATGGACGAGCTCGTCGAACTGCCGGGCGTGGGCCGCAAGACCGCGAACGTCGTGCTCGGCACCGCTTTCGGAGTCGCCGAGGGCATCATCGTCGACACGCACTCGGGCCGCGTCGCGCGACGACTGGGCCTGGCGACGGCGACCGATCCGGACGGGATCGAGCGGCAGCTGTGCGCGCACGTCGACCGCACGCAGTGGATCGAGACCGGCCATCGGCTCACGCTGCACGGGCGGTACGTCTGCCTCGCGCGCAAGCCGCGCTGCGCGGACTGTCCGCTCCAGGAGTTGTGCCCCTCGGCCGCGGCCCCCCCCGCTCACCGGGACTGGAAGCGGCGCGCGGACGACGAGTGGCGCCTCATCCTCGCCCGCGCCCAGAACGTCCCTGACGCCGCACT
>JANWZI010000188.1 GCA_025054695.1 Myxococcota bacterium
CGTCCTTAAACCCGGGCCTCAGGTGTTGGGCGGGCCTGTTCTTTCGGCGCTCTACGGGGCTCCCCCCCCCCGTCGGCGACGAGGCGCGGTGATGCGCGGGCGGGCGCGGTCACCGATCCCGATCGCGACTCCGACTCCGAGTCCGACGCCGAGTCCAAGTCCGAGGCCGGGGCCGAGTCCAAATCCGAGCCCGAGCCCGAGCCGGAGCCGGAGCCCGAGACCGAGGCCACGTCATCGTCCGCACTCGACGCAGCCAACCGGCGGGGTCAGACTTCGTGCGTCCCTCGGTCTCCGGCCGCGGAGACGCTCGTCGCTCGGTCGAGCAGCTCGAGCGCAGCGGTCGCGAAGATGTCGGCGAGCGTCTCGAGCAGCGCGTCGCCCTCGGCGGCCGAGGCGGCGGCAGGAGCCCCGAAATAGGCGCGCGGTCCGCCGGCTTGCTCGAAGCTCGCCTTGCCCTCGCGGATCGCGCGAGAGAGCGAGACGGGATTGTCCGGCAGCGAGCGCGCCAGCGACTCGCGCACGAGAAAGGGTTCGGCGGCAAGGACGAGGCTCGTCTCGTATCGCCCCGCGTGACAGGCGCCGCTGCGAAACTCGTCGCCGAGCCGCAGGGCGTGGGGCCGCCGCGTCACGTCGGGAAACTCCGCCCGCGCCCCCTGCGCGGCGGCTTCGGTCACCGCGTCGCGCAGCACTTGCAAATGCGCCGGCTCCAGATGCGCGTTGCACAGCACGACCCCGCGAAGGCCCGTTCGGTGTGCCGCGAGCAGCACGTCGCGCACGAGCGCGCGCGCGGTCGCCGCCGGCACCGATAGCGTCCCGGCGAAGCCCGCGGCGAACTCGGTCACCGCGTACGCGAGCGGGGGCAACACGAGCGCCTCGTGCCCCGCACCCCGCACGCGCAGCGCCGCGCGCTCCGCCGCGGCGAGCGCGATCACCACGTCGGTGCCCAGCGGCAGGTGCGGCCCGTGTGCCTCGGTCGCTCCAACGGGAAGCAGCCCTACGGCGCCTGTCGCGAGTCGTTGCTGCGCCTCCTCGTACGTCAGCTCCGCGAGACGGACGGCCTGCGGCGGCCGGGGGCGCGCGCTCACCGCAGCTCTCGGCGCAGGACCTTGCCGCGGTCGTTGCGCGGCAACTGCGCGACGAATTGCACGCTTCGAGGCACCTTGTAGGACGCAAGCCGTTGCCGCACGTGCTCCTGCAACGTCGCGGCCAGCTCGTCGGACGGCTCGTGGCCCTCGCGCACCACGACGAATGCCTGAGGCACCGTCAGGCCGTCGGCATCGGTCGTGCCCACGACGGCGCACTCGGCGACCGCCGGATGCGACAGCAGGACATCTTCGACCTCGAGCGGCGAGACGAACCGCCCGCGCACCTTCAGCATGTCGTCCGCGCGCCCCGCGTACCAGAAATAACCGTCCGCGTCGCGACGAAACAAGTCCGCCGTGACCACCCATCCCCCCACGAACGTCTGCTCCGACTTGTCCGGGTCACCCCAGTAACACAGCGCCGACGACGCGCCCCGCACCCACAACCGTCCCACCTCCCCGTCGGGCACGTCCTGACCGTCCGGCCCCACGATGCGCGCCTCGAAGCCGTCGACGAGCCGCCCCAGGGACCCCGGTCGGACGTCGCCCGGCCGATTGGTGATGTAGATGTGGAACATCTCCGCCGAACCGATCCCGTCGAGCAGTTGCGCGTTCGGCCATCGCGCCATCCAGCGCTGATACAGCTCGACGGGTAGCGCCTCGCCGGCCGAAAGCGTGATCCGCACCGACGACATGTCCGCCTCGGCGGCCTCGGGTGCGTCGAGCATCTTGCGGATGAACGAGGGGACATTGGTGAGAACGGTGACGCGGTGGCGCCGAACTTCCTCGAAGATCCGTGCAGGCGTCGGGTTGTCGGGGAACAGCACCGCCGTGCCGCCGACCGCGAAGGGAAACATCAGGTTAGTTCCCGTGGCGTATCCGAAAAATAAGCGCGAGACGGAGACGAAGACGTCGTCCGCGCGCAGGCCGAGCGTGCGCTTGGCGTACGCCTCGGTGAGAAATGGAAAGTCGTGATGGAAGTGGACCGCGCCCTTGGGACGGCCCGTCGTGCCACTGGTGAAAAGCCAGCCCACCACGTCGTCGCGCGATGTGTCGGCGTTCGCCGTGCGCTCCGAGCCGCCCGCCAACGCCAGCTCCCACTCGTCGAATCCTTCGAGGTGCGCGCCCACCACGAAGCGCGCGCGGCATCGTGGATGTCGCTCGAGCACCGGCCGTAGCCGTTCAACCGTCCCCGCGTCGGCGACGACGGCCCGGGCGCGCGTGTACCCGAGCAGGTAATCGAGCTCCTCCGTGCTCGCCGCGGGATTGGCCATGCAGAAAGTCGCGCCGGCCTTGACCGTGCCGAACCAGGCGTCGACGAACTCGATGCCGTCGCGCAGCAGGATGAGCACGCGATCCTCGACGTCGATGCCCCGATCTCCCAGCGCGTGCCGTGCGCGATTGGCGCGCGCCAGGACCTCTTCGTAGCCCCAGGCGCGGTCGCCGACACGCACCGCGATGCGATTCCCCATTCCCTCGCGTACCCGGGCGTCGAGGAAATAGTCCGCCATGTTGAACCGCTCGGGAAACACGACCGGACATGCTCGCCGCGCGGCGCTTGCGCGTCAACGGCGCCCGGGAACCCGTCGCGCGCACCTTCCGAACGCTCCCGGCGAGGTCGCGGTCCCCGTCACCGCGGCGGTCACGTTGCTTGACGTGGCCGAGGGGTGTTGCGAGCCCGATTTCGGTTCC
>JANWZI010000189.1 GCA_025054695.1 Myxococcota bacterium
GCTACGAGCTGAAGGTGGACGAGTCCGAGTCCGGCGCCTCGCTCGGCGCTCCGCCGGCGTCCTCCGCATCCCCCCTCGTCGTTCCCGGCGCGCCGACGCCTCCGGCCGCGACGGCGGCCCCGGCGGCGACGTCGGGCGCGATCACGCGCACCGGAGCCCTCGGGCCTGGTGACCGAACCCTGCAATCGGGCGAGTACATGGACGCGCTCTCGTTCGTGTGGAACGCGGGTCAGCGCGTGCGGCTGCGCTTGCGGTCGGACCAGTTCGACCCGTACCTCATCGTCCGCGCGCCCGCCGGCGCCCAGCGCGACAACGACGACCTGTCCAATACGGATCGCAACGCCGGCATGGACTACGAAGTGGCCGAGACGGGCGCGCACCAGGTTCTCGTCACGAGCTATCGACCGGGCGAATCGGGTGCGTGGACCCTCACGATCGAGCCGCTCGACGGCGCGCCCGCTCCGACGACGCCGGGCACCGTGACGCCGTCGCCCGGTCCGCCGTCGGCTGGCGGTGCCCCGTCCCCGATGGCGGGCGCCGTGCAGATCATCCGGGGTGAGCTCGGTCCGGGGGACGCGACGCTGCAGAGCGGCGAGTACGTCGACACGTACACGATGCGCTGGCCGGCGGGCCGTCTGGTCTCGCTCGAGGCGCGGTCGAGCGCGTTCGACACGTATCTCATCGTGCGGCCCCCGAGCGGGCCGCAGCAGGACAACGACGACGGTCCGTCCGGAGGAACCGACGCGGCCCTCTCGTTCCTGACGAGCGTCGAGGGCGATTACCGCATCGCCGTCACGAGCTTCCGGCCCGGAGAGATGGGCCCGTACGAGCTCGTGGTGCATGGAGGTTGGGATCCTTCGGGGATGCCCGACTCGACCCTGCCGGGGCAGCCGGGATCGACACCCGCGCCCGCGCATCCGGTGCCGGCGCAGCCACCCCCCCTTCCGGGGACGCCCGCACCGGGAGTCGGAGAGGGGGCGGGCACGCAGACGATTCGCGGAACGCTCGGACCGGGCGACGCGACGCTTCCGAGCGGCGAGTACGTCGACACGCACGAAGTCACCGTCAATGCGGGGGAGCAGCTCGCCATCCGGCTGTCGAGTCGCCAGTTCGACGCGTACCTCCTGCTTCGAAGCCCCTCGGGGCATCCGGACCAGAACGACGATTACCAGCGTGGCTCGACCGACGCCGGCATCGACGTCGCGGTGGCGGAGGCGGGGCGGTACCAGATCGGCGTCACCAGCTACCGCCCGGGCGAGCGGGGCGAGTACGTGCTGACGGTGACGCGAGGGGCCAGCGCCGTGCCGCGGCCCAGTGGCGATGCAGCGGCGGCAGGCGGTCGGCTCTGGGGGCTGTTCGCCGGAATCACGGACTACGGGCCACGTCGCGAGCGCGACCTGCCCGAGTGCGCCAACGACGCGATCAAGCTCGCGGAAGCGCTGCGAGGGGCGGGGCTGCTTTCGGAATCGCGGCAGATCGTGCTCACGGACGGCCAGGCGACGGTGGCCGGCGTGCGCGACGGGATGCAGCGACTCGCGGCGCAGATGGGACCGCAGGACGTCTTCATCTTTTTCTTTTCCGGGCACGGCGGGCGACGCGAGCCGGGTAGCGCCGATCCGCGAGAAATCGACGGGCGCGACGAGTACCTGGTGCTCTCGGACGCGGACCTCGACGACGACGAGCTCGGTCGCTGGCTCGACGGGCTGCGTGTCGGCACGAGCATCGTCGCGCTCGACGCGTGCTTCTCGGGGGGGTTCGCCAAGGACGTGGTGACCCGACCGGGGCGCATCGGGCTGTTCTCGTCCGAGGAGGACGTGACGAGCGCGGTGGCCCACCAGTTCCAGGCCGGCGGCTACCTGAGTCACTGGCTGCGCCTCGCGGTTCGCGGCGAGGCGGACACCGAGCCGCGGGACGGGGTGCTGACGGCCGGAGAGCTCGCGCACTACCTCTACGCGCAGTTCGGGATGCACGTGCGCGACGTGCACATGGCGGCGCGCTTTCAGCACCTGGTCGTGGACCGTGGTGCCGTGCCGGTCGACCGCGTGCTGTGGGCCTACCGCTGAGCGTCGCGCCGTCGCGCGTCGACACCGGCCCGTCGCGGCACTATCACCGCCTCGCCGTGACGGAGGCGACGAAGCGGGCCGACGATCCCATCGCACGATTCGCCGAGCTGTTTACGGCCGCCGCGCGCACCGAGCCGTTCGACGCGACGCGTGCGGCCCTGGCCACCGCGACGCGCGACGGCCGCCCCTCGGTGCGCTTCGTGCTCGTGAAGATCGCCGATGCGCGAGGGTTCGCGTTCTTCACGAACTACGAGAGCCGCAAGGGGCGCGAGCTCGACGACAACCCGTGGGCGGCGCTCGCCTGGCACTGGTCGAGCACGGGCGTGCAGGTGCGTGCCGAGGGACCCGTCCATCGTCTCGCTCCCGAGGAGAGCGATGCGTACTTCCGCACGCGCCCCCTGCCCAGTCGCATCGGGGCGTGGGCCTCGCCGCAGAGCCGTCCCATCGCGGGTGACTGGGAGCTGCTCGCACGCGTCGCCCGGG
>JANWZI010000018.1 GCA_025054695.1 Myxococcota bacterium
GGGGGGGGCGGCTCGGGACGCGGCCTCCGGGGCGCCGCTGTAAACGGTGTTCGCGGCGAGTAAAACGGGGGGGGGGGGGGGGGGGGGGGCGGGCGGATTCGCATCAACACGCTCTCCGGCTCCGTGGAGATCGATGTCACGACCGTGCTATCGCCGAACGCCGCCAGTGGCCTGTTCACGATCGGCACGCTGAGCCTCGCGCCCGGATCCTGACTTTCCGCCCTGCGCCGCCGCTTCGTGGCCGCTCGCCGGAGCCCGAACCGCGACTCGAGCTCTGCGGAACGTCACGACCCCCGCGCTGCCGCCCGCGGCCGCGCGTGCTAGCCTTGGGCTCGCCATGCGCCGGGGCGCACGGTGCCGGGCGAGCCGAGCAAGAGCCACCCACCGGTGGTTCGTGATCTCGTCGCTGGCCTGCCTGCTCGCGTCGCCGGGTGCGCTCGCGCAACCCCCCGAGCCACGCGAACGGCTCGTCACTGTCGAGATGACACCTACGGCGCGGGCGCAAATCGCCGTCTGGGCCGAGTCGGCCGACGGCCGCCGCTTCGCGACGCTGCTGCTCACTGCGGCCACCGGCACGCGCGGCATCGCCAATCGCCCCGGCGCGACGCAGATGAACAGCGGCTTCCGCTGGCCCTACGGGCGCCGTCTCGGCGTGCTGCCGGTGTGGGCACACCGACGCCTGGCGGCCGGAGCCGAGCCGTTCCCGCAGGTCGTCTTCCAGAGCCGCATCGAAGGGCACGCGTCGCGCTCGACCGACGATTACTCGGTCGACCACTACTACTGCCTCTCGTTCAACGTCGAGCGCAGCCGTCGCGAGTGGCTCGACGCCGTCAGTTGCGCGAGCGTCTTCAACAGCGACAAGGGCCGCTACCTGACCGAACGCGATGTCGCGGCCGGCTACGCCGAACCGTTCGAGCGCGACGGCCGCGCGATGATGCGTCGGCTCGACATCGGCTCGCCCTACCCGCCGCGACGCGACGTGCACCGCTGTGACAGCTCGGGCTGCTACGATCACCCCGACGTTGCCCGCTTCGCCGAGGACGCGCGCCGGCGCATGCCCGAGATCGACGCGGTCACCCGCGCGACGCCGCCCGGCGAGGCGCCACTCGAAATCGTCTGGGAGGTGCCGTCCGATTGGCCCGCCGGCACCACGCACCTGTACGTCGAGGTGAACACGGAGGGCGATTACAACGCGAACTGGAACGACACGCGCATGCCGACGCCGTCGGGACCCACCGGGCAGTGGGACTACTGGGCGCTCAACTACGGCTATCCGTACCGCGGCCAGCCCTCCGTCGTCTGGAGGCTCGACCTCGACCTCGAGCGCGCCGGCCGCGCCGCGGTGACGGCCCCCGTGGGCTACGGGGACGTCGACGGGCTCGACGGCCGCATCCGCCCGATGGACGGGACGATCTCGGACGACCCGGCCGCGCATCCCGGAAGCGGCGCGGATCGATTGCGCCACGGCCCCGACGGATCGCGCGTGCGCGCGCAGGTCGTCGTCACGCGGCTGTGCGAGAGCGCGGAGCCCCCGCCCGAATGCTCGATGCGCTGCGACGCCGAGACGGCCTGTCCGACGGGTTTTCTGTGCGGCCCCGAAGGACGCTGCGTCGGCATGTGCGACCTCGAAGCGCCGCCCGGCGTCATCGAACAGTTCGAGGTGCGCCCCCACCGAGACGTCAAGCAGTCGCATCACTGGGCTCATCTGTCGTTCCTCGTCCCGGCCTCCCTCCGACCCGTTCGGCGCTACGACGTCCGGGTTGCGACCCATCCCATCGTGGACGAGGAGTCGTTCATGCGCGCGATGCCCGCGCAGGCGGCGACGATCGACAGCGTCGAGCTGCGCGTGCCCACGGACGGCGCGGCGGGCAGCCGAGTCGAGATCGACTTCGGAGGGCTCGTCCCGCAGACCCGGTACTTCGTCGGCATGCGCGCCGTCGACGCGTGCAACGACGCGGGCCCCATCGCCACCGCGGAGCTGACCACCACCGAGATCCACTTCACGACGGTCTCACCGTGCTTCGTCGCCACCGCGGCCTACGGCTCGCCCCTGGACGCGCGCATCGGCGTACTGCGGCGCCTGCGCGACCGTCATCTGGCGCCGACGGCCCCGGGCCGCGCCCTGATCGGGCTCTACGAAACCGTCGGGCCTCATCTCGCCGCGCTCGTCGCCAGCCACCCCTCGTTGCGGTCCGTGGCGCGCTCGTTGCTGGAGCCCGTCGTCGCCATCGCCGAAGAACTGCTCGACGCGCCTCCGCCCGGATCGTGACGCGCGCACGCTGCATGGATGCCCGCCGCGCCGCGCGCGCTCTCGCGGGGCTGGGGCTCTACCTCGCCGGGCTCGGATGCGCGCACGTCCCGCCCTACCAGCGCGAGCACCTGACGCGGCGCGGCATGAATGCGGAGCTCGAGGCCTCGGAAAGCGCGTTCCGCGCACACGTGCACGACGCACGCGAAGGAGCGACGGGCGGCCACGGCAGCACGGGCGGAGGGTGCGGGTGCAACTGACGGCGGAGGCCAGGTTGGTCGTTCGCGACTCCAACTCGGGCTCGGGCTCGGGCTCGGACTCGGACTCCAAGTCGGAATCGGTCTCGGGCTCCCAACGCCCCTCGACCACGTCGACCAAGGTGAGCGCCGCCGTGCGTGCGCGGATCACGTGGATCCTGACCCTCGGCTGCGTGCTGTCGTCCGGCAACGCCCGCGCCGACGAGGCCGCCGGAACCTGGAGCGGAGACGTCGAGCTGCGCGGCAACTACTACTGGGAACGCAGCACGCGCGTCGTGGCGCCCGAGGCGAGCATGCGGCTGGAAGCGCCCAACGGAACGCGACTCACGGCGCGCTATCTCGCCGACGCGATCACGAGCGCCTCGATCGCCGCCGGAACGCTCGTCGACGTGCGCTTCACCGAGCTGCGCCACCAGATCACCGTCGGTGCCGGCCAGGGCTTCGACGTCGGCGCCGAACGGCTCGAGGTGGACGCCTCGACGACGTTCAGCACCGAGCCCGACTATCAGTCCCTGAGTTTCTCGCTCACGGGCGCGCTCGCGCTCGACGACCGCGCCACGGTGCTCCGGCTCGGCGCGCTCTACCTGCACGACGAGGTCGGCAAGGTGCTCCGCGGCGCCGATCGCACCGAGCCGGGGGGGCGCGATCTGTCCGATCGCGGCAATCAGGGTGCGCTCGATGCGCTCGTGCTGTCGGCGAGCTGGGATCAGGTCGTCACGCGCACGCTCGTGGCGACGCTCGGCTACGACCTCGGTTACAACGTCGGCCTGCAGAGCAACGTCTACCGCACCGTGAGCGTCGACGGCACGCCCCAGACCGAACGGCACCCCGACGTACGCTGGCGGCACACCGCGCACGGGCGCGTCGCCTGGCACCTGCCCTCGACGGGCACGACGCTGTGGCTCGGCCATCGCGCCTACCTCGACAGCTGGCGCATCGCCGCGCTCGGCCCCGAGCTGCGCGTCTATCAGGCCCTCGACGACCGCTTCGTGATTCGCGCGCGCTGGCGCTACTACGCCCAAACCCCCGCGTTTTTCTGGCGCGCGCAATACACCGGCGCCCCGCGCTATTTCTCGGCCGATCCGAAGATGTCCGGCTTTCGGAGCCACCTGCTGGGCCTCGCGGCCGCGCTGCGGCTGGACGCGCTCGCCGACGGTCCCTTCGATTGGCTTTCGGCGGCGAGCGTCGACGTCTCGTTCGACCACGTCTGGTCGACGAGCCGCTTCGGAGACGGCGTCATCGCCCAGGCCGGTCTGCGCGCTCCGTTCTGATCGCGTCGGTCTCGTCGCGCTCCCGCGGCCGCGAGCCCGGCTGGCCCCCCGCGCGCGCCGAACGCGGACGCGCGCGACGAGTCGACCGTGGCGGGCCTCCGTGGGCGATCCCCGGCGAGTCGTCGAGCCCGAGCGCGCGCGCCGCGGCGTCGGGCAGCCAAACGGGGCGCGAGACGACGCTGACGAGGCGGCCGTCGACCGGGTGCTCGAACGCGATGCGACAGGCGTGCAGGCGGTGCGTGCCGGCCGGCTCGATCGCGGGCCCACCGTATAGCTCGTCGCCGACGAGCGGGTGGCCCATGGCCGCGAGGTGGGCGCGAATCTGGTGACGGAACGCGCGCGCGGCGCGAACGAGCAGGTAGACGCCCCCCTCGGCCGGGTAGCTCGCGAGCAGGTGCGTCTCGGCGTCGCGCGCGCCCCGGCGCAGCGCCTCGGCCTGCGTCGGGCACGCGACGACGCGACGACGATCAGTCCGGTCCGCGACAAGCGGCCAGCGCACCACGTCGGGGACCGCGGGCGCTCCGACGACCTGCGCGACGTACTGCTTCTCGATCCGACCGCCTCGCAGCGCCGCCGTCAGATGGTCGAACGCATGCTCGGATCGTGCCGCGAGCAACAGACCGGACGTTCCCGTATCCAGCCGATGCACGAGCCCGGGCTCGCGTGGGTCGCGACCGATCGTGGCCATCTCCGGAAAACGCGCGACGAGCGCTCCGGCGAGCGTGCCACGCTCCGAGGCCCGCAGCGGATGGCTCGGAACCCCTGCCGGCTTGTCCACGACGACGACGTGCTCGTCGCACCAGAGCACGCGCAGGGGAAGCTCGGGATCGGGCGTCGCCGGCACGCGCGCCGGGCGCGGGATCTCGTCGATTTCGATCGTCTCGCCCGCGCGCAGACGACGGCCGGGCGGCTCCAGGCGTCCCTCGACGCGGACGTGGCCCTCCGCGATGAACGCGCGGGCCCGCGCGCGCGAGACACCGGACCAGCGACGCACGATCCACTGGTCGAGCCGCAGGCCACCGTCGGCGTCTTCGACGACGTGCCGTCCCACTCCGCTCGACATCGCCGCGCCCGGTCCGTAACACTGCGAGCAAGTGGCTGCGCGGGTCAAGCGCGATTACTACGAGGTCCTGGGGGTCCCACGCGACGCGAGCCCCGAAGCCATCAAGCGCGCGTATCGGGCGCTCGCACGCAAGCTGCATCCGGACGCCAACCCGGGCGATCCGAGCGCCGAGGAACGATTCAAGGAAGCGAGCGAGGCGTACGCGGTGCTCTCGGACCCCGAGCGACGTCGGCGCTACGACCAGCTCGGACACGCCGCCTTCTCGCCCGAGGCCGACGGCGTGCCGGTCGATTTCGCCTCGATGCGCGACCTGCTCGAGGGGCTGTTCGCCGACGTGTTCGGCACGCGGCCCCGCGCGCCGCAGGGCGAGGACATCGAGATCGCGCTGCGCGTGCGCTTCGAGGAGGCCGCCCTCGGTTGCGAGAAGCCGCTTCGCTACGAGCGGGACGCTCCGTGCGAGCGCTGCGAAGGCAGCGGCGCCGAGCCGGGCAGCGAGACGCCGCCCTGCGCGGCGTGCGGCGGACGGGGTGTCGTGCGCTATCAGCGGGGCCTGTTCTGGGGCAGCCGCACGTGCTCGACGTGTCGCGGTCGTGGCCGGCGCATCGTGCGGCCCTGCGGCCGGTGCGACGGTCGCGGTCTGGTGCGCCGACAGGAGGAATTGCTCGTGCGCCTGCCCGCCGGAGTCGACACGGGCGCCGTGCGCAGCGTGCGCGGCGGCGGCCACCACGGCCCGGGAGGTCCGGGCGATCTGCACGTGCGCGTCGAGGTCGAGCCGCATCCGCTCTTCACGCGCTCGGGCGCGGACATCGAGTGCACCGTGCCAGTCTCGTTTCCGCAGGCGGTGCTCGGCGACGAGCTCGACGTCCCGACGCTCGAGGGAAAGGTGCGCATGAAGCTGCCGCCGGGAACGCAGTCCGGCCGTGTCTTCCGACTCCGCGGCAAGGGTGTCCCCGTGCTCGGCGGTTCGGGGCGTGGTGACCAGCTCGTCCGCGTCGTGGTCGAGGTCCCCGAAAAGGTCACCCGCCGGCAGCGCAAGCTGCTCGAGGAGCTCGCCGCCGAGATGGGCGTGGAGACCCATCCGCAGCAGCGCGGCTTCCTCGACAAGCTGCGCGCGCTGTTCGGGGAGTGAGGGGCGCGATGGACCTGTCGCGACTGCTCGAGCGCATCGACGAGACGGCCACGCTGCGCGTCGCGGGCCGCGTCCGATCGGTCGTGGGCCTGTGCGTGCGCGCCGCCGTGCCCGGCGTGCGCACGGGCGAGCTCGTGCACATCGTCCGGCGCGACCTGCCTCCGCTGGCGGCCACCGTCGTCGGCTTCGTCGAGGACGATGCGCTGCTCATGCCGCTCGGTCCGGCCGAGGGCCTCGGCGCCGACGATCCCGTCGAACCGACGGGTCGGCCGCCCACCATCCGCGCCTCCGACGCCCTGCTCGGTCGCGTGCTCGACGGCCTCGGCCGCCCCATCGACGGCGGGCCGCCCATCGACGGCGAGCCCTGGGACATCGCGCGTCCGCCGCCCAACCCGATGACCCGCCCACGCATCCGCCGACCTCTCGTGCTCGGCATCCGAGCCCTCGATGCGCTGTTGACGGTCGGCGAGGGCCAGCGCGTGGGGCTGTTCGCAGGCAGCGGCGTCGGCAAGAGCACGCTGCTCGGCCAGATCGCGCGCCAGGCCGAGGCCGACGTGTTCGTGGCATGCCTCATCGGAGAGCGCGGTCGCGAAGTCGTCGAGTTCCTCGACGACGCGCTCGGCCCCGAGGGTCGCGCCCGGGGCGTCGTCGTCTGCGCGACGAGCGATGCGCCGGCGCTCGTGCGAATGACCAGCGCGCACGTCGCGACGGCCATCGCGGAGTACTTCCGGGATCGCGGTCGGCGCGTGCTGCTGCTGATGGACAGCGTGACGCGCTTCGCGCGGGCCGGGCGCGAAGTCGGGCTCGCCGCCGGCGAACCGCCCGCCCGACGCGGCTATCCGCCGAGCGTGTTCGCCGCGCTGCCCGGGCTCCTCGAGCGGTCCGGAACGTCCGAACGCGGCTCGATCACGGCGTTTTACACGGTGCTCGTCGAGGGCGGCGACATGGAGGAGCCCATCGCCGACGAGGTGCGCGGGATCCTCGACGGGCACGTCGTGCTCGATCGGTCACTCGGCGCGCGCGGGCGCTGGCCGGCCATCGACGTGCTGGCGAGTCTGTCGCGCGTGATGGACGCGGTGACCGACGAGCCGCACCGGGCCGCGGCGGCGCGGCTGCGCGAGCTGTGCGCGGTCTACGAGTCGCGGCGCGATCTGGTGGCGCTCGGTGCGTACAAAAAAGGAAGCGATCCGAAGCTCGATCTGGCGCTCTCGCGAATCGATGCCATCGAGGCGTTCCTGCGGCAGGGCAAGCACGAGCGCTCGACGTTCGAGGAAACCGTGGCGGCGCTCCGACGGCTCGTCGCCTGAGATGGCGCGCCGGCGCAAGCCCCGCGGCGCCCTCGCCGCGCCCTCGACCCCCGGCCGCCCGCGCGTCGCGGACAAGCTCCGGCCTGCTCGCAGAGCCGCTTCGGCGGCGCAAGCGTCCCCGCCCGGCGGCGCACGCGCCACGCCCTGGCGCGCTCGAACGCTGGCCGCCGAAGCGTGGTCGCTGACGGCTCGCACGTCGTCGCGCACCGCGCCAATCGTCGTCGTGAGCGGCCTGCTCTGTGGAGCCCTCCTGGTCGGGACGGACCTGTCGCGGCAGATGGTCGCCGTCGTCTGGCTGCTGCCGACGTACGTTGTGCTCGGCGCCGTGCTCGCCCTCGCAATCGACACGCTCGACGGCGGCGCCGGGCGGATCGGTCCCGCCCTACGTGCCGGAATCGGCTCGGTGCTCGGACTGGTGGTCGCCGGCCTGTTCTCGCAGCTCGCGATCCTGATCTTTCTGCTGCTTCTGGTGATTCCGGGCGTGCTACGCTATCTGTCGTATCTGCTCGTCTATCCCCTCGTCGTCTCCGGTGAATCGGGTGGCTTCGACGCCCTGCGTCTATCGGCCGAGCGCATGCGCGGCAGGCGGGCGGCCGCCGGCGGAGCGGTGCTGCTGACGGGCTGGCCGATGCTCCTCGCGATGGGCATCGACTGGGTCGTGTACGGTGACCCGCTCGTCTCGCTGCTCGGCACCGAAGGGGCCCCCGCGCCGGCATGGCTCGAGGTGCTGCTCACCGCGATGGCCGGATTCTTCCCCCTTCCGCTCACGATGCTCACCGCGGTTCTCTATCACCGCACCGCACCCGCCGGCGCGTGAAGGACATCGTCGTCGCGGGCGCCGGCTGTGCCGGCCTCTCGGTCGCCCTCGCCTTGCTCGAACGGGGCGTGCGTGCGCGCATCGTGCTTGTCGATCCGCGCACGCGCTTCGAGCGCGATCGCACCTGGTGTCACTTCGAGCTCGAGCCGCATCGCTTCTCCGCAGCCGTTACGCACCGCTGGAATCGCGTCCGCATCGCCCATCCGGCGGGCACGCGCACGCTGCGCGTCGCCCGCACTCCCTACTGCCATCTTCCCGCCGACGCCGTCTACCGCGCCGCGCTCGACCGCCTGGCGCGCGCTCCGAACGTCTCGTTGCGGCTCGGCGAACGCGTCCTCGAGATCGAGGACCGTGCCGGCGCGCCCGCGTGCGTGCGGACCGATCGCGGCGAGCTGCGCGCCGATCTCGTCTTCGACTCGCGCCCCGTCCGCCCGCCCTCTGCGCCCGGCGACTTGGTTCAGAGCTTCGCCGGCTGGTTCGTGCGAACGGACCTGCCCGTATTCGACCCCCGCACGGCCACGCTGATGGACCTGCGCGTACCGCAGCAGGGTGGCGTTCACTTCATCTACGTCTTGCCCTTCTCGGAGACGGAAGCCCTCGTCGAGGACACCTGGTTCGCGTCGCAACCGCTGCCCATCGAACGGCACGAGACCTTCGTCGCCGATTGGCTCGCCGCCGCCGGCGTCCACGGCTATTCGGTACTCGCGCGCGAGCAGGGCGTGCTGCCGATGGCGCGCTCGCCCTTCACGCTGCAGCCCAGCCCGCGCGTCGTGCACGTCGGATTGCGGGGCGGCGCGGCGCGACCGTCGACGGGCTACGCGTTCGTCGCGATCCAGCGCCACGCGTCGGCCCTCGCGGCCTGGGTCGCTCGCGGCATGGCCACCGGACGGTGGGGAGCCGCTCCTGCTCCGCGTGCAGCGCACGTCGGCTGGCTCGACCGTGTCTTCCTCGCGCGCTTGACGGCGCACCCCGAACGCGGCGCCGAGTTGTTTCACCGCCTCTTCGCGCGCGTGCCGTCCGATCGGCTGGTTCGTTTTCTCTCCGAGAGTTTTTCGGTGCGAGACGCACTCTCGGTCATGATGGCGCTGCCTTTCGGCCCGTTCGCCCGACAAGCCTTGCGCGAGCTGGCTCCGCGCTCCACCGCCACGCTCGCTCCGCGCGCCGACCGGACGTCGTGGCCGTGATCGCCTCGTCCGCCACGCGCTGGCGCGCTGGCCCGCGCGCGCGGACGACGATATAGGGCGGCTCGTGCTCCCGTTGGTCTTCATCGGCCGAGCGCTTCCCCCCCGAGAGTCCACGTCGAGCCGGCCCGACTGGGCCCAGGCGGACCCGGCGCGCATCGCCCGCATGCTGCAACGCGCCCTCGCACGCCCTACCGGCGGTTGGTACGTGCTCGACGCGACTGATCGGATCGGCGAGCGACGCGCCCGCGGGTTCCTCGTCGAGGGGCTCCGTCTCGTGGCATGGCGGCGCGACGGGCAGCTTTGGGCCGCGCCGGCGAGCTGCCCGCACATGGGTGCCTCCCTCGAGGGCGCATGCGTGCAAGGCGGTCGGCTCGTCTGCCCGTGGCACGGGCTGCGCCTCGGCCCGGAAGGTCGGGGAAACTGGAAGCCGTTGCCCACCCACGACGATGGCGTGCTCGCGTGGGTGCGGCTCGACCAGCCCGGCGAAGTGTCCTCGGATCGACCGGTGCTGCCGTCACGGCCCGCGAGCCCCACGCTCATCGGCGTGATCCGCCGCGACGCCCGCTGCGCGCCCGCGGACGTCATCGCCAATCGCCTCGATCCGTGGCATGGCGTGCACTTCCATCCGCACTCGTTCGCGCGCCTGCGCGTCGTGGACGAAGCGGACGACCACATCACGGTGCGCGTCGCCTATCGCGCGCTCGGCCCGCTCGTGGTCGAAGTCGACGCACGCTTCGAGACCCCGAGCGCACGCTGCATCGTGATGACCATCGAACGCGGCGAAGGAGAAGGCTCCGTCGTCGAGACGCACGCGACGCCCCTCGAGCCCGGCCGCACCGCGATCGTGGAAGCGACCATCGCGACGAGCGACCGGCCCGGCTTCCGGCTGCTGCAGCCGCTGCGTGCCCTGCTGCGTCGTTTCATCGAGAAGCGGGCCGAGCGGCTCTGGATCGACGATGCGGCCTATTGCGAGCGTCTCGCATACCTGCGGACGGCTCGACCCAAATCGTCGGCCGAGGCCTCGCATTCCCAAGATGCTCACCACGGCATCGGCCGAGCCGCTGACCACGACGAACGGGAGCGAACGGCTCCCGCCTGAACGCGCCGGCCCGCTGAAGTGATGTTGGGTTCGTCACGAGACCGAGCCGGAGCCCGAGACGGAGTCCGAGGCCGCCATGGCGCCCCCGTCACCGGACCCGCGGTCTCGACGACTCGTCCGTGTGCTCGTCGATGCGCCACGGTGCAGTAGCCTCGCCAGCGGCCCCCGAACCGGAACGTGCCGGACCGGCTCCCTCGGCAGCCCGCGCGCCTCGAGCAGCGCATTGGCGGCGAGGATGCCCGAGGCGACCGCGCGCTCCATCAGCGCACACGGGAACGGCATCCGGACGTGGTCGCCCGCGAGCAGCAGACCGTCGAACGGGGTGCGCACCCCCGGGCGGCGCGCCTGCGAACCGGGCTCGAACGCCGGGCAGTCGTCGCGCACGAGCCAGCGCTCCTCGACGATCCGCGCCGACCGGCTCTCCGGATAGACCGCGTGCAGCCCGGCGAGCAGCTCCGCCCGCAGCGCCGGCTCGGACCATCCTTCGTCGAGCGCGTAGGCGTGCAACTCGACGACCGAGCCGCCCGTGCGCCGCGCCCAGCGCGCGCTCTCGCCCTCAAGCCGCTCGTAGAGCGAGACGTTGTCGAGCGGGCCCAGGCCCGTGGTCCCCGCGAACGCAGGCCGATCCGCGCGCATCGGCCGGTCCAGGAACAGACGCCAGACGGCGAACGGCGGGGCGTTGCGCAGGCTCAGAACGCGAGCGCGCCACGAAGCGTCGTCAAGCGTCTCGGAGGCTTCGACGATCGCGCGCAAGCCCGCCACGTCACAGGCGAGCACGACGGCGTCGAGCTCGAGCGGTGGCTCCTCGTCCCCCACGTGGAGCTTCCAGCCGCCGTCGAACCGCCGCTCGACGCGCTCGACGCGAGCCGACGCGTGGATCCGAACGCCGAGCGCGCGCAGCCGCTCGGCGAGCGGCTCGACGAAGGCGGGACCGAAGGGCTCGTCCAGCACGTCGAAGACGATCCCCTCGGGGTTGGCGAAGAAGTAGAAGTGGAACCAGCCGATGAGCTCCGCGGCCGACAGGTCTTCTTCGCGCGAGAAGAACGAATGCGCAAAGACGTCGAAGAGCATCTGGCGCGCACGCGGTGGGAACCGTAGGCCATCGAGGTAGTCGCGCGCGGACGACCCGTCCCATCGGGCCGCCGTCCCCAACGGGTCGTAGCCGAGCATCTCGAGCGCGTGCCGCACGTCGACACGCGGCAGCGCCGCGAGCGGGAACGACGGCGAGCGAAGCACGAGCGCCGCGACGTTCCACGGCGCGCGCCGCGGCAACCGCGCGAACGATTCGCGCGCGCCGTCGGGCCCGAACAGCGGGTAGTCGGGAAGCGGTCGGAGCCGCGCGAGCGTGGGATCGACGCGCCGCAGCAGCGCCCGGACGTTGTAGTACTGACGGAAGAACGCGTGAAAGCCGCGCTCCATCTGGAACGGCGTGCCGTCGGCGAGCCGATCGGGCCAGCTCGCGAGCCGGCCACCGAGATGCGCCTGCGCCTCGAACAGAATCACGCGCAGACCGCGCTCGGCGAGCACGGTAGCCGCCGCGAGACCTGCGAGACCCGCGCCGACGATGCCCACCGCGCCGCGCGCGCCGTCGGGGAGCGCGCGCCCCGCCTCGCTGCCCCTCGCGCTCACCGGGGCCGCTCCGCGACCACCGTGTGCACGATGCCCCGCTGCCAGCCGCCCATCGTCTCGGCGTGCACGTGGTCGAACCCTGCGCGCCGCAGCCGCTCGAGCAGTCGAGGCAGCGTGTCGAACGCGAGCACGCTCGCGCGCAGGTACCGAAACAGCGCGCGGTCCCGCGTCAGCAAGACACCGAGCGGCTCGATGATGCCGCCGCAGACGAGGTTCCAGACGATTCGCGAACGCCGCTCGCCGTCGAGCACGTATTCGTGCAGACCGAAGCGCCCCCCCGGTCGCAGCACGCCGAGCACGTTGCCCAGGCAACGATCGCGATCCGAGACGTTGCGCAGCCCGAAGGCCATGAACACCGCGTCGAACGGCCCGCGCAACCCCGCGGCCGCCGGATCGGTCGCATCGCCGCGAACGAACCGGACCGACCGAAGCGCTCGTTTCGCACGCGCCCGCGTGAGCATGCCCTCGCTCGCGTCCAGGGCCGTCAGCTCCGCATCCGGGTAGACGCGGCGCAACGCGAGCGTCGAGCGCCCCGTTCCACAGCACAGATCGAGTATCCGTGGCGCCGACCCGTCGGTGCCGCGCGCGAGCAATCGTTCCGCGCTGCGCCGCAGCTGCGCGCCGTAGGCCGGGTCGAGCCCCGTGAGCAAATCGTAGTGGCCGGCCGCGCGATCGAACCACGCGCGCAGCGTCTCGGCGTGCGCATCCGTCACGTACGCCCTCCGATGTTCGCGCGCAGCTCGCGTTCGACCGCCGCGAGCAACGGACGGGCCGCCTCGAGCGGCTCGGCCGAGTCAGCCATCGGGCTCGTCCACGGCAGCACCGGCGCTGCGACCCACGCCTGCACGAGGCGCGCGAGCTTGCGGAGTCGGCCCGTCCGCGCGCGCCGCTCGAGCCGCTGGCCTGCACGTCGCAGCCGGCCCCCGATGTCCGCGTAGATCCATCGCGCCGCGAGCACGCCCGGTCGCGCCCGCGCCGGCAGCCGACCGATCCCCGCGTGTGCGCGCGCGTACAACCCGTCTGCCTCGTCGAGCAGACGGCGGACGACGGCCAACAGGCCTTGCGTCACGCGGGGGGTGCGGACGAGATCGTCCGGATCGATGCCCGCGCTCGCCAGCCAGTCCAGTGGCAAGTACACGCGCCCCGCCCGTGCGTCCTCGAAGACGTCGCGCGCGACGTTGGTCAACTGCATCGCGACTCCGAGATCGACCGCGCGTGCGAGCACCGCTGTCTGGCGGACGCCGCACAGGTGCGCGAAGAGCACGCCGACCGTCCCGGCCACGCGCACGCCGTAGCCGTGCAGCGCCTCGAGGGTCGCATACCGACGGCCAGCCGCATCCCAGAGAAAGCCCTCGAGCATCGCATCAAACGGGGCACGCGGCAGCCCCGTGCGGACGACGACCTCGCGCAGCGCGCGGTCGACCGAGCGTTCGGGGCGCGCGGCCCCGAAGACGGCGTCGATGCGGCGGCGGACACGCTCGACGGAGCCGTGCGCGACACGCCGGTCGACCTCGTCGTCGAGCTCCCGGCAGAACGCGTACACGACCGTCACGTCGTCCCGCACGAGCCGCGGCAGCAGGCGCGCCGCCGCGGCGAAGCTCGCGCTGCCCTGCTGCAGGGTCGCGCGGCACACCGCGAGGTCGGCCTCCTGCGCCCCCATGACCCACTACGCGGCCGCGACGCGCGACCGACCGCGCGTCAGCAGCGACTCGACCACCTTCGCGCTGCTCAGCACGCCCGGGATGCCCGCGCCGGGGTGCGTGCCGGCCCCGACGAAATACAAACCGCGGACGTCTTCCGAGGCGTTGTGAAACCGGAAATATGCGCTTTGCGAGAGCCGGGGCTCGGGCCCGAACGCCGCGCCCGCGTGCGACAGATAGTCGCGTTCGAAGTCGCGCGGCGTCAGCAGCCGGCTCGTCACGACCGCCTCGCCGAGCCCCGGCAACAGGGCGCGCTCGAGGTACGCCGCGATCCGCGCGCGGTACGTCTCGGCGAAGTCGTCCCAGTCGGTGCCGCTGCCCAGGTGCGGCACGGGCGAGAGCACATAGAACGCGTCGTGACCGGGCGGCGCCATCGCGGGGTCCGTCGCCGTCGGCCGGTGCAGGTACAGCGAGAAGTCGTCGGCGAGCACGCGTCGCTCGAAGATGTCCGCGAGCAGGCCGCGGTAGCGCGGCCCGAGCAGAATTGTGTGGTGCGCTACATCGGGATACCGGCGGCGCGTGCCGAAATACCATACGAACAGACCCATCGACGGCCGCACGCGCGCAAGCCGCGCATCGGTCCACGTGCGGCGCGCGCGGCGCGGCACGAGCCAGCGGTAGGTCCAGATCGGATCGGTGTTGCACACGACGAGATCCGCCGGCAGTTGGCGCCCACCGGGCAGCTCGACGCCCCGAACGCGCCTCGAGCCGTCCACGTCGATCGCGCGCACCTCGACTCCGAGCTCGAGCCGCCCGCCGAGCCGCCGAAACAGCCCGACCAGCGCGTCGACGAGGGCGCCGGTGCCGCCCATCGCGTACCAGACGCCATGCGCGCGCTCGAGGTACGCGATGAGCGCATAAATGGACGTGGTTGAGAAGGGGTTGCCACCCACCAGCAGTGGATGGAACGAGAGGATCTGACGCAGCCGGGCGTGCCGTACGTGCGAGGCGACCAGGTCCCACACCGTGCGGAAGCTGCCGAGCCGGACCATGTCGGGCACGATGCGCGCCATGTCGGTCCAGTGCCCGAAGGGTCGGTGCGCCAAGCGCTCGAACCCGACGCGGTAGATCCGCTCGCTCTGGCGCAGCAGGCGCCGGTAGCCGTCCTCGTCACCCGGGAAAAGCGTCGCGATCTGCGCGACCATGCGCGCTTCGTCGCCGACGTAGTCGAAGGTCATCCCATCGTCGAAGCGGATCCGGTAGAAGGGATCGACCGGCACGAGTCGGACGTGATCGGCGAGTCGCTCGCCGGCGAGCGCGAACAGTTCCTCGATCAAGAAGGGCGCCGTGATGACCGTGGGTCCCGCGTCGAACGTGAACCCCCCCTCGCGAAAGACGCGCGCTCGCCCACCCGGTTGGTCGAGCCTGTCGAAGACCGTCACCCCGAAGCCGGCGGCCCGGAGTCGGATCGCCGTCGCGAGTCCACCGAGGCCGGCTCCAATCACCACGATCCGTGCGTTGCGGTCCATCGGCGGGCGAGCGCTACGTGAGGCGCGTGCGGTGGGCGCGCAAGCCGGCGTCGCGTCACGCGAGCCGCCCGCATGCGGGTCGGTGATCCGGCCCGGGCGTTGCCCGTGACCCTCGCATCGCTCCGCGTTTCGCGTCAGGGCGACCGTGACGTGCGCTCGACGAGCCGGCCGTCGCGGACGTGGACCCAGAGCGCGTCTGCATCCAGGGGAACGTGCTTCGGACTCGTCGTCGTCACGAGCACCTGGGCCGATAGCGTGTCGAGAAGGCCGAAGAGTCGCGCCGCTCGCGTCCGATCGAGCTCGCTCGAGACGTCGTCGAGCAGCAGGACCGGCATCGTTCCGAGGCGGCGCTCGAGCAGGCGCGCCTCGGCGAGGCGAAGCGCAATCCCGAGGGCGCGCCGCTGGCCTTGCGAGGCGTGGTGGCGCGCCGCGACGGGCCCACGCGGCTGACGGATCTCGATGGCGATGTCGTCCGCGTGGGGACCGTCCGCCGTGAACCCGCGCGCCCGGTCGAGCTCGCGCGACGCGGCCAGACGCGCGCGCAGCGCCCCCGATTCGGGCTCGACGCGCGGCGCGTGCCGGACCTGGATGCGCATCGCCTCTCCCGCGATCGCCTCGACGTCGCGCGCGATCGAGGGACCCAGCCACGCGCAGCTGCTCGCCCGCACCCTTCCGAGAACCACGGCCGCGCCGTCGAGCAGCGCCTCGTAGGCATCGAGCGCGCGTGGATCGGGCGCTTCCGGTCGCCGCAGGAGCCGGTTGCGGCTCCGCAACGCGCGGCCATAGGCCTCGAGCGCCGTGGCGTACGCCGGGTCGAGCAGCCCCAAGAGCTCGTCGAGCCAGTGCCGACGCGCCTCGGGTGCGCCCACCGCGAGTAGCGCGTCCACCGGTTGGAAGACGACGGTCGGAAAGCGCGCACGGTGGGCTCGATGGGAGGGGGGCCGCCGCTCGTCGACCCGGACGCGGCGCGTGCCGTGTGCCTCGAGCGTGACCTCGATGCGATGCGGAGGCTCGTGCTGCACGCCCGCGAGGGCCACCACGTGCGCGCATGGCTCGCCGTCGCGCACCAGCCGCACGGCAGACGCGCCACGAAAGCTCTCGAGGCGCGCAACGTAGCCGACGGCCTCCAGGACGCTCGTCTTGCCCGCCCCGTTGTCGCCCCAGAGCACCGTGAAGCGGGCGTGCGGCTCGAGCGCGATGGCGTCGAGGTTGCGCCATGCGCGCAGTTCGAGCCGGGCGATTCGAAGCGCAGCGCTCACTCCCTCATCGACCGTCCGACCGCGCGCATCGCCTCCACGGCACAGCCGACGCGTCGCGCCTTCCCGCGTCCCGCCCTTCGGCGACCGGGCGACTGCGGCACGCGCGCTCAGGTCCGCATGGGCATGATCACGCCCACGAAGTCGATCTCTCCCGGCGGCTCCGGGCGCACGACGGCCGGGTCAAGCTCCCCCGCGAGCTCGATTCGAACCCGGTCGCTGTCGAGCGGACCCATGGCCTCGAGCAGGTAGCGTGCATTGAACCCGATCGTGAGCGGCGTACCCGCGTAGTCGACGTCCAACTCCTCGCTCCCTTCGCCGGCTTCCGGGCTCTCTCCGACGACGCGCAAGGTGCCGGGGGAAAGCGTCATTCGCACCGCCCCCCCGCGCTCGCTCGACACGAGCGACATCCGCGTGAGCGCATCGCACAGGGCCTGGCGTCCGACGATCAGAACGCGCTCTTGGCTCTTCGGGATGACGCGATCGTAAGGCGGAAATTTGTCGTCGCCGAGCTTGACCGAGATCATCGTGTCGCCGCTGCGAAAAAACGCGTGCGGCCCGGCGGTGGCGACCGCGATGCGGGCCGCGCCGCCGCCGCCCGATCGCTCCTGACGCATGTGATGGGCGAATCGCTCGAGCTCGTGCACGGCCTTGCGCGGCACCAGCATCTCGAATCCGAGCATCGCGTCCGAAACACGTGCCTCGGCCTTGCTCAGCCGATGCCCATCCGTGGCGACGACGTGGAGCTTCTTGCCGTCGCCCTTGAGCAGCGCACCGGCCAGGTGCGGCCTGGTGTCGTCCGACGACATCGCATAGCTGGTCAGCGACAGCAGAGACAACAGCGTCGTCGCGTCGACCTCCGCGAAGCTCGCCCCCGCCGGACTCGGCAGGGGCGGAAAATCGTCGCCCGAGGCACCGGGCACGCGGTAGCGCGTGCGTCCCGCCCGGATCTCCGCAGCGCGTCGCTCATCGACGGCCAGATGCACCTCCCCCTCGGGAAGCTTGCGAACGATGTCCTGGAACGTCCGCGCCGGGAGAGCGACCGAGCCGCCTTGCTTGACCTGGGCCGCGACGCTCGAGACGGCGCCCATGTAAAGGTCCGTCGCGACCACGCGCACCGAATGCGGCCCATCGGTCGAGAGCAGCACGGACGAGAGGATCGGCATCGAGCTCTTCCGGTCCACGGCGCCTTGGATTCGCTCGAGGCCGCGTGCGAGATGTCGAGTCTGTAGAACGATGTCCATGTGTTCGAAAGGCGGCGGGATGAGCAATAGCTGTGAGTGAGGGGATCGGAGGAATCGGAGATCGGAAAGATCGGTCGTCTTCTTAGTGGATGTGGATGTTGGGGAAAAGGGGCTCATCTGCGCGAACTGAGCGCGCAACCCGTCCACGATCGCCTGGGGACGTGGGCGGGGAGTGAACGTAAAGAAAAGCCCGGAGCGCGTCCCGGGGACAGTGCATCCACCACCGATCCACCCCCCGATCCCCGGTCAACCCAGCTTACGCTCGATGGCATCGACGGCCGCACGCGTCCGCGGGTCGTTCGCGTCGAGCAGCCCCTTGATTTTCCGCACCGCGGACAGCACCGTCGTGTGGTCCTTTCCGTTGAAGCTCTGTCCGATGGCCGGCAGGCTCGCCCCCACCCGCTCGCGGCACAGGTACATCGCGATCATGCGCGGGTAGGTGACCGAGCGGTGCCGGCGGTGTGACTTGAGGTCGGCGAGCCGGACGTCGAAGTACTCGCTGACGGCTCGCTGAACGTCGTCGATGGTGGTGGCGCGCTCGGCGACGGAGTGGGTGGTCCGCAGCGCCTCCCGTGCGAGCTCGAGGTCGAGCGGCCGACCGGCGAGGTCGGCACACGCCGCCAGACGCAGCAGGCTGCCCTCGAGCTCGCGCACGTTGCTCTTGACCTGCTGGGCGACGAAGAGCGCGACGTCGTTCGGCAGGACGATGCCCTCGAGCTCGGCCTTCTTGTGGAGGATGGCGACGCGGGTGTCGAGCTCCGGGGGCTGGATGTCGGCGACCATGCCCGACTGGAAGCGCGAGACCAATCGTTCCTGCATCTCGGGGATGCGCTCGGGGTAGACGTCACACGTGACGACGATCTGCCGATCGTGGTGGTGCAGGGCGTTGAACGTATGGAAGAATTCTTCCTGCGTTTGCTCGCGCCCGGCGAGGAACTGGATGTCGTCCATGAGCAGGACGTCGCACTCGACGCGATAGCGCTGACGAAACTCGGCGATGCGGTGGTTCTGCAGCGCCGCGATGAACTCGTTGGTGAACCGCTCGGCCGACACGTAGAGGACGCGCGCATGCGGAAGGTCGCGCAGGATGCGATGGCCGACTGCGTTCACCAGATGCGACTTGCCGAGGCCGACGCCACCGTAGATGAACAGCGGGTTGAAGCGACGTCCTGGATCGCTCGCGGCGGCGAGGCTCGCCGCGTGCGCGAGCTGGTTGCTCGGTCCGACCACGAACGTCTCGAAGCAGTACTTCGGATTGAGGCTCGTGACCGATCGGCTCGGTGCGGGCGTGCTGCGTCGTGGCGGGACCGACGCGGGTGGCTCCGCCGGGGCCTCCATCTCGGCCTGGAGCGCCTCGTTGACGATCCACGTCACGCGACGCGGTCGCCAGCCCGCGCGACGCTCGATCGCTTCGAGAATCGGCTGTAGGTAGTTCGACGTGAGCCAGTCCTGATAGAAGCGGTTGGGAACCTCGATCGCCAGGCCCTGCTCGTCGAGCGCCGAGCACCGCAGCGGTCGCAACCACGCCTCGTACATGTCCGCCGAAACCCGTTCGCGAAGCTCGTCGAGCGCCCTCTGCCACAGTTCGCTCATGAGACTCCCCATCTCGGAAGACGAACCTATCCCTGCGATCCACAGGCCATCCACAGCCCGCGTCGCGGTCTCCCCGCCTCATCCGCCGTCACTTCGCGATTGCTCGCCGTGCGGCCGGGCCACAGCTGCCCTGATGAGGGAGCCGAACCTAACAGAGCCGCCCCCGTCCGTCCACGCCTTCGTGACGAGTTTCTCACAACTGGGCGAAAGGGCGCCGGATCCTCCGAACGCCGTTTCGAAACACCTCGACATGTCGGCGCCGCGCCGCGGCGACCGGGGTCGGGCCGCTCGCATCCGCCGTGGGCCGCGTCGAAATTCTCGGACGTACGTCGAGATCGATGCAGCCTGTCGATGACGACATCGAAGTCCGGCAATTTGGCCGGATCCGCGCACGCTGCTAGCTTCGGAAACTGCGGGCCGCATCGCGCCCGCCTCGAGTCGGGAGGAGACCTCGATGCGTGGGTGCAGTCGCGCGCTTCTCGCGGGATTCGCGACGGCGGCCGTGGTCAGCGTCTCGACGGCATCGGCTCAGGGTGGCGCCGACGCCGAGACAGCTCGGGGGATCGCGCTCGGCACGGGCGCGCGCGCCTCGGCCAGCTCGACTTCGAGCCTGGCCTACGGCGTGGCGGGATTGCCACTGGCACGCCTCTATCACGTCGAGCTTTCGGCGGGCCACCTCCCTGAGCTGCGAGCTTGGTTCGTCGCGGCCGGCGTCGTGGATTCGGTGTCGAATCGGCTGGCGGCGGGACTCGGGGTGCGGCGGCTGTTCGGGCAGCAAGGCGGCGTGGAGGGATGGGACGGCCGGCTGGGCCTGGCACTCCCCATTGGGGACGCCGTGGCCATCGGGGTGACCGGACGATGGATCGACTTCGAGTGCAGCGGTCAGTGCGGGGACGACGGGGCGGTTCGAGATGGCGCGGACCTGGGCTCCGGCCTCACCCTTGATGCCTCGGTGCTGGTCGCGCCCGCGCGAGCTGTGCGCATCGCGCTGCTCGGCTACAACCTCGTCGATCGCGACACGCCGCTCGCCCCGACACGGCTCGGCGGGTCGGCGGCGGTGCTGGTCGGCGAGTCGCTCGTGGTGGGGGCCGACGTGCTCGCGGACGTCGGCGGCCCCGTCGCCTGGACGACGGGAGGAGGGGTCGAGTACCTGGCGGCGGGTCGTTACCCGCTCCGCGTGGGCTACGCGTGGGAGCAGGCGCACGGCCGGCACTGGCTCACCGGGGGCGCGGGGTACGTCGACCAGCACGTCGGCGTGGACGTCGGCGTGGCCTACACGCTCGAGGTGGGCGCGTCGATTCACGCGGCGCTGCGCTACTTCGCGCACTGATCGGGGGCGTGTGCGCGGCCGGATCGGGCGCGCGGACTGCTCCGGTTCGGGCTAGGCTCGACGCGGCCGGCGGCGGCCCGTAGCTGGGCACGATGACGGAAGAGGAGGACGAGCGGCAGTTCGTCGAGCGGCTACGCCGTCGAGACGAGGCGGCCTTCAACCGGTTCGTGCGTGAGCACCAAGATCGGGTCTACCGGTTGGTCGTGCGCATGCTGGGAGATCGTGACGAGGCGCTCGACGTGACCCAGGACGTCTTCGTCTCCGTCTTCAAGTCCATCGACACCTTTCGTGGTGAGTCACGCCTGAGCACGTGGTTGTATCGGGTGGCGGTCAACCATTGCCGCAATCGCATCAAGTACATGGACCGCCGCGGTCGCGGCGCCTCGACCCGGTTCGAAGACGGACGAGACGGCGCGACGGGAGCGACGGGCGCAGGGGTGCGCGCGGGTGGCTTCGGCCGGCCGGACGAGGCGGCCGAGGCGGGACAGCTCCAGCGCATCGTCCGAGAGGCGATGGACGAGCTGGACGAGGAGCACCGCACGCTGCTCGTACTACGGGACGTGGAGGACCTCTCCTATGAGGAAATCGGCGCGATCACCGGGCTGGTCGAGGGCACCGTGAAGTCACGGCTGCATCGCGCGCGCGCCGCGCTGCTGCGGCGCGTGCGGCAGCGGATGGGCGAGGAGGGCAGCGATGACGAGTGACGAAGCTCGCGAGGCGTTCGACGAGGCGCTCGACGAGCGGCTCTCGCCCGAGCGGCGCGAGGCGTTCGAGCAGGCCCTGGCGCGCGACCCGGAGCTTCGGGGCGAGTGGGAACGGTACCGGGCCGTGATCGTCGCGATGCGCGCGCAGGCGCGGCGCGACGAGCCGACCGATTTCGAGGTCGACGTGCTGCCCGCGATCCAGCGCGAGCTGCGCCGCCGCAGCGGCGGGCGCTATTACCGCGACCGGTTCGCCACGGGGGGCGGCCCGGGCGTCTCGCTGCTGCTCGTGCTCGTCGCGGTGCTCCTCTGCGCGCTCGTCGCGGCATGGCTCGCGCTGCACCTCGTATCGGTCGAACACGCGGTGGCGCCGGGCGTGCCGTTCGACTCCACTGTCCGCGCGGCGTCGGCGTCCGGCCAGGACGCGGCTGCGGCAGGCGCATCGCCGTCCGCGACGCCCGATCGTCGCCGTCAGTCCGTGCAGACCACGCCGTCGGGGGAGGCCGGCACGCGGTACAAACCGGCGAAGCACATTTCCTGATTGCTGCTCTCGCCGAAGGTGACCGGCATTCCCGTCGGATTGTCGTAGGTGCACGTGACGCGCAGCACGTCGCCCGCACGCATTTCGATGGGCGGATCGAATACTGTGTACTGCTGATCGTCGAACGTGTACTCGGCGTCGAAGAGCACCCGCGGTGAGCTGCCCGCGCGCTCCAGGACGACCCGCTGGTGCACGGCGTACTGGTGCATGTGGGGCATCAGGCCGAGCAGACGCTGATTGCGCCGCTGGGTGCAGCGGCCGGTGACGGCGTAGTCGGTGACGCGTGGCGGGATGAAGATCGCGACGGTTCCCGCCAGGATGGCTTCGGCCTCCTCGCGCACCTCGGCCGCATCGGCCATGACGACGTCGATTCCGGTCTCCCCCGAGAGCGGGGCACGTCGGTTCGTATTGAACAGGTGCAAGCTTAGGAACAGCTGCTGACCGGCGTCGACGCGCACCGCGATGCCCGGTGGCAGCTCCAGCGGGCGCGTGCCGACGCCCGAGCCATAGATCATCTGCTCGCCGTTCTCGAGCCCGCTGCACGCGCGCTCGCCGTCGGGCTCACGCGGGGTCGGGTTGACCGACAAAACCGTGTGGTGCGTTCCCTCGGGAGCGACGGGATAGAAGCCGCGGATGAAGATGGGCTCGGTGAGCGTGAGCAGAATGCAGCGATAATCCTCGGCAGGGCCGACCGGCAGGCTCCAGCGCGCGCCGATGAGCCGTCGGCGTGCGCCGCCGCCGCCGTCCGGCGTCGGCTCCGTGCCCCCATCGCGAGCCGGTTCCGGCTCCGCGTCGGGTCTGGGATCCGGAGCGTCGGAAGCAGCATCGCGGGAGGATTCGGCGTCGTGCGTGCCCGAATCCGATCTCCGGGACGTGGAATCGCCGCAGGCCGCGACCGAGGCGATGGCGTGGACAAGAAGGAGAGCGAGCGCGCGCGACGAGAAGGGCACGGCAAGATCCAGGATAGCACCGTCGCCGAGGGTCCCGCTGCGTCTCGTTTCGAGACGAGGCGCGGCGTGGGCTTGCGCGAGCGCGCAGGGTCGGAGAGAACCCGCGGCAAGCGGTGCTCACGCGACTGCGGATCCGCAATCTTGCGGTCATCGACGAGGTCGACGTCGGGTTCGGGCCAGGCCTCACGGTGGTGACCGGTGAGACCGGTGCCGGCAAGTCGATGCTCGTCGATGCGCTAGAATTGGTGTTGGGCGCGCGTGCCCGTCCCGACGTCGTGCGCGCCGGGTGCGAGGAAGCTGAGGTCGAGGCGCTGTTCGACGTCTCCGGCCTTCCGGCGTTGCGCGCACGTCTCGCCGCAGAGGGGATCGCGGACGAAGAGGACGACTGGCTCGTGCGGCGCATCGTCGGTGTCGCCGGGCGCAGCCGTGCCTACGTCAACGGACGACTGGCGACGGCCGGTCAGCTCGCGCGTCTGACGGCCGGCCTCGTCGACATTTGCTCGCAACACGAGTACCACGGCCTCGTCGAGCCGGGCTCCCACCTGCGGATTCTCGACGCGTTCGGGCGGTTCGAGTCGCAGCGGGAACGGATGGCACAAGCGCACGCGGCGCTGCAACGCGCCGTGGCCGCCGAGCGCGAGATCACCGAATTCCAGTCGCGTCGGGACGAGCGGATCGAGCTGCTGCGCCATCGCGTCGCGGAGATCGACGCGGTCGCGCCGCGGGTCGGCGAGGTCGAGTCGCTCGAAGCGGAGCGCGAGCGACTGCGACACGCCGAGCGCATCGCGCGGGCGGCCCTGCGCGCGGCGAGTGAGCTGCTCGAGGACGACGGAAGCATCGGTGCGCGCCTGGCCGCGCTGCGCGCGGAGCTGCAGGGGGCGGCGGCGTTCGACGCGCGGCTTCGGCCCCACGTGGACGCCATCGAATCGGCGCGGCTCGATCTCGAGGAAGCCGCGCGCGAGCTGGGCCGGATCGGACGCGACGTGCGGACGGATCCCGAGGCGCTCGGCGCCGTCGAGGAGCGACTGGATGCGCTTCGCCGGCTGCTTCGCAAGCACGGTGGCAGCGTCGACGCGGTCTTGCAGGCACGCGCCGCCGCGGCGCAGGAGCTCGAGAATCTGGAGCGCGTCGAGGAGCACCGAGCCCGACTCGCGCGCGAGCGCGAGGAGGCCATGGCCGCGGCGGCCGAGATCGCGCGCGCGTTGCGGGCGGAGCGTCGGCGCGCCGCCGATCGCCTGGCCGAGGCGATCGGCGACGAGCTGCGCTCGCTGGGCATGGGCGAGGCTCAGGTGCTCGTCGAGGTGAGCCCGGCCACCGGGCATGGCCCCGACGAGATCGCGGTCGACGGCGCGCGGCTCGGTCCGAGCGGGATCGACCGCGTGGAACTGCTCATCGCGCCCAACCGCGGCGAGCCTCCGCGACCGCTTCGCCGCATCGCGAGCGGCGGCGAGCTGTCGCGCGCGATGCTCGCCATCCGGCGCGTGTTGGCCGGACTCGAGCCGGCGGGCGTGTACGTTTTCGACGAGGTGGACGCGGGGGTCGGCGGCGCGGTGGCCGAGACGATCGGCCGCAAGCTGGCGGACATCGCCGCGCACCACCAGGTGATCTGCATCACGCACCTGCCGCAGATCGCGGCGTTTGGCCACGCCCACCTGCGGGTGCGCAAGAGCGTCCGCGGCGAGCGCACGCACAGCGTCGTCGAGCCGCTCGATGCGACCGGGCGCCTGGAGGAGATCGCGCGGATGCTCGGCGGAACGACCATCACGGCTCGAACACGGGCCGCGGCCGCCGAGCTGCTCGAGCGGGCCGCGGCGGGCTCGGGGCCGGGGGCCACTGGCGAGCGCGCCTCGTCGAGGGCGCGAATGCGACGCGCGGGGCAAGCGTCCAAAGGGTCATGACATCGACAGCTGCGCGAACGATGTGGGGGAGCTCGGCGCGAATCACGTCGACGGTGCTGGCCATGCTGGGGGTCGGCTGGGCAGTGCCGTTCTGGGCGCGCGCTCAGCCCGAAGCGGACCCCACGGTCGTGCGCGACCGTGCGGTCGAGGTCGCGAGCCGATTGGAGCGCGAGATCGCCTGCCTCTCCGGGCTGCTCGCGAGCGTGCAACGCGTGCAGCGGTTGCTCGAGGAGGCCCGGGCGCAAGGACAGTCTGCGACGGGTCAGGCGCGCCTCGACGCACAGCAATCCATCCGCTCGCTCGAACAGCGTCTCGCCGAGCTCGAGCGGCACGTCGCCGCGTGCCGGCAGCCCTGGAGCCCCCCACCGGCACCCGTCGAGGCGCGAGAGGCGCCCCTCGATCCGGCCGCGCAGCGCGTCGCCCAGCCCGAGGGGACGACGCGCCAGGTCGAAGGCCCGGGGCAACTGCTCGGTAACATCCGAATCGTGCGGGGCGAGCAGGTCGACGGCCTCGGACGCGTCGAGGCGGACTCCGTTCGCGCGGTGATGCGGGGGGCGGGACCCGCAATCGAGACGTGTCTGTCGTCGCGCGGGGGCCAGGCGCGTCGCGCCCGTGGGATCCTGGTCGTGACGTTCGCCATCGACCCCGCGGGCTCGGTGCGCTTCGTCTCGACCGAAGGCAGCACGGTTCGTCGGCCGGGCGTGCAATCGTGCCTGCGGCGCGCGTTCTCCGCGGCGCGCTCGCGGACTCCGGCGCTCGGAGGGGACGCCGTCTTCAGCTACGTGTTGCGCCTCGGCTTCGAAAGCGACCCGAACGACGTGATCGACCCCTGGTCGTGAACGGTCAGGCGCCGCTGCGCGTGCTCGCTTGCCATCGGCGCGAGAGCCGACGTGGCAGGGCGAGGAGCCACGCCACGCCCCGTCTCGGCATCACCACAGCGACGATCGTCACGGCGAGCGCGAGCCAACCGAGCACGTCGCCGGCGACCGCGTACGGCGTCCGTCCCTGCATGCGGTGGACCCGAGCGCGCAGGCGTTCGCGCGTGAAGACGCCGGTGTGCGCGACGATGCGCCCGACCGGGTCGACGATCGCCGAGACGCCGGTGTTCGTCGAGCGCACGAGCCAGCGCCGGTGCTCCACGGCGCGCAGCCGCGCCAGGGCCAGGTGCTGCCATGGCTCCGTCGTGTCGCCGAACCACGAGTCGTTGGTCAGGTTGACGAGCAGATTCGGCTCGTCCCGCTCGAAGAAGCGGCGCACGTATCCCGGAAGGATCGCCTCGTAGCAGATGAACACGGCGAGCTTCCAGTCGCCGAAGGACAGCGGCTGCACGCTGCGGCCCGGGCGGAAACGTCCGGACTGCGGCGACCAGTCGTAGAGCACGGGGAACGTCTCTCCGAGGGGCAGGTACTCGCCGAACATCAGCAGGTACGTCTTGTCGTAGTGACCGAGCAACCGGCCCTCGGCGTCGGTCAGGAACGCGGTGTTGTACAGCCACGTCCCGTCGGCCTCGCGCGCGCGTCGCAGTCCGCCCCAGACGGCCGCAGTGCGAATGGGTCCGAGCACGCGCCGGCGCAGGTCACGCTCGCCTTCCGGCACCACGTACGAGAGCGCGCTCTCCGGCCAGACCACCAGGTCGAGCGGCCCCTCGTTCTCGAGCGCCAGCGTGTCGAGGACGTGCCGGCGGTGCCCCTCGACCGGATCGTCCCACTTGTCGTGCTTGCCGAGGCTTGCCTGCACGACGCCGACCCACATCGAAGGCGAGGCTGCCGAGCGTGTGTCGACGGCGTCGATACGCCACAGTCCGAAGCCGAGGGTTGCTCCGACCGCGAGCCCACAGCCGGCGAGGAGTCGCCGGGGCAGCGCGTTGCGCGACCGCCACGCGCGCAGCGTTTCGTACACGGTCGCGTTGACCAGCCCGGCCAGGGCCGTCAGCGCAAGCGGTCCGCCGAGCTCCACGATCTGCACGACGGGCAGCACGTCGTGGAAGATCGCCCCGTAGTAGCTCGGGAACAGAAGCGGATAGAGCCATTCGAGCGAGACGAACGCGGCGGGCAGCGCGAGCGCGGACGGCGCCCCACGGACGCGAGCGCGCGCGAGCACGGCGACGAGCAGCGCGAGCAGGCCGCCCTGGTACGCGCAGACCAGCAGCGCGAACAGCACGCACAGGGCGAGCGGAAAGCCCGAGAAATCCTCGAGCATGCCCACAAGCCAGTAGTAGCCGCCCGCATTGGTCAGCGTTCCGAAGAGCACGCCCACGGCAGCGAGGCGGCGGCGCGTGCGTCGGGCCGGCGCATCGGCGGCGATGCGCATCTCGCGGTCGACGGCGAACAACAACGGGACGAGCGCGACGACGCCCAGGGGCCACAGACCGATGCCGGGAAACGCGCAGAAATAGGCGACGGCGGAGAGCGCGCCGAGGCCGAGCGATGGCAGCAGCGACGGCGAGCGCGCTCTTGCGTCGGTCCCCTGCGTCGGTGGTTCTCTCCCGCTGCGTTCAGCGCGTCGAGCCGAGCGCGCGGCGGGCCTTGTCAAGAAGTTCCTCCGACTTAAAGGGCTTGGTGACGTAGTGACGCGCTCCGACGTTGATGCCGGCCACGACGTCGCGGGGGGTGTTCTTGGCCGTCAGCAACAGCACCGGGATGCGCGCCAGGTGGGGCTCGGCCTTCATGCGGCGCACCAGGGTCAGGCCGTCCATCACGGGCATCATCACGTCGGAGACTACGAGATCGGGTGTCGGTTGTTGCTGCAACCGCGCAAGGGCGTCGGCACCATTGCGTGCCTCCTCGCACTCGCCGAGGGTCGAGAGGATACGCACCACGAGCCGACGGACGTCGTCTTCGTCCTCGACCACGAGGATTCGCTTGCGCTCGAGCTCGGCGCGACCAGCTTTCGTCACGGCGATGGTCGGAGCATGGCGTCGTGCGGGCCGTCGGGCAACGCCGGATTTTCGTCGGGGTACGCGGTGCGCCCCGGGAGCCACGTGTCGGAGGCAGGCGCGACGGCACGCTGTGGCATGGTTCCGGTGCCCCTACAGCGTGCCGACGGCGTCGTGGACGATGGAGATCAGCCGTTCCAAGTCCGGCTCCGAGATGTTGAGGGCGGGGGCCACGTAGATCGTGTCGCCGAGGGGCCGCAGGTACGCCCCGCGCTCGAGGGCTCGTTCGTAGACCGTCCAGCCGAGGCGGCCTCGATATCCCCCGTCGCCGAGGTCGGCGGCCGCCACCATGCCGATGGCACGCGTGCGCCGCACCGCAGGCAGTCTTCGCAGCCGATCGAAGCCCGCGGCGAGCCTCGCGGCCTTCGTTCGAGCGTGTTCGAGCACCCGTTCCTCGCGCAGCACCGCGAGCGTCTCGAGCGCGAGGGCGCACCCGATCGGATTGCCGCAGTAGGAGTGTCCGTGGAACAGAGCCCGGTCGAGACCTCCCTCGAAGCGCGCGTAGAGCGTCTCCGTCGCCAGCGTCGCCGCGAAGGGAATCATGCCGCCGCCCAGGGCCTTGGCCGTGCACAACAGGTCGGGGGTGATGCCCGCGTGCTCGCATGCCCACATCGGCCCCGTCCGGCCGAAGCCGGTGAAGACCTCGTCGGCGATGAGCAACGATCCGGCGCGTCGCGTCGCTTCGCGCAGGCGCACGAGTAGCCGCGGCGGCCAGATGCGCATCCCGGCGGCTCCCTGCACCACCGGCTCGACGAGCACCGCGGCGATGGAGGCGCCCGATCGCGCCAGCTCGTCCTCGATCCACGCCACGGCGCGCTCCCAGCCCTGCTCGCCGTGCTCCGGATCGGGGGGCCGCAGCGCTTCGAAGAGAAGCGGCCCATAGGGTCGCCGGAACGTTTCGATGCCGCCGACGGAAACGGCCCCAGCTGTGTCGCCGTGGTAGGCGCCCGCCAGCGCGACGATGCGGCGGCGTTCGGGCTCGCCGTTCTGCGCGAACGACTGGACCGCGATCTTCAGCGCGACCTCGACCGCAGTCGATCCATCGTCGCTGTAGAAGACTCGCGTCAGACCCGCCGGTGCGGTGCTGCACAGTTCCGCGGCGAGCCGCACGGCCCCCTCATGGGTGAGGCCGGCGAGCGCGCAGTGGTCCAGGCGGTCCAGTTGATCGCGCATCGCGCGCACCAGACGGGGGTGACGGTGGCCGAGCGCGCTCACCCACCACGAGGCGTTGCCGTCGAGGTAGCGGCGTCCGTCGTCCCCGATGAGCCAGCAGCCTTCGGCGGCGCGCACGACGAGAAGCGGCCGGTTGCGATGGTCTTCGTGGGACGTGTACGGGCGCCAAAGGTGCGCGCGGTCGAGTGCCACGAGCGCGGCGGCGTCGAGCGACACGCTCCGCAAACTACACGAGCGCAACGGCTTCGTCGCGTCGTGGTCCGTCGCCCCAGGGCCCTCGGCACGGCGTCCGACGGCTCGCGGGTCAGATTCAGGGCTCCGGCGCAGGGGCCGTCGACGTGTCGTCGGCGGCCCCGTCGTCCATCTCATCCATCGACGCGCGCGGCGAGATGAGCTCCGGCTCCGGTGGATCCCACGGCGTGTCGCCCTCGCGCACGAGCCGGTCGCCGTCGTCGCGCAGGTGCACCGAGGCCTCAAGCACGACGCGCGGGGCCGTTCCGATGGTTCGAATGCCGAGGCGGAAGCCCACAAGCCCGGGAATGATCGCGGGGATGTAGGGGCGTACGCGCGGATCGCGCGAGCTCTGACTGTCGGGATGCATCACCACGTTGAAGTTGGGTGCCCCATTGGCGACTGTCGCCAGATCGACCGCGATCTCGTCGAAGTGCTCGCGGCGTATCGTGCCGCTCGTCGAACCGAAACCCGGTAACACGATCGTGCGCTCCCAGCCCGAGAAATCGAGCAGCAGCTCGTCGTCCTCGACGACGAACCGCGGAACGTACTCGTGGAACTCGTTGAACCCGTTGACGGTGACCGCGACGGTCGCCGGTGTTTCGGTGAGGTTGTACAAAACCCAGTCGACCTCGATCGCGACGTCGCGGTGCCGAATCCAGGGCCGACGCGGGAACGGTGTGGCATCTCCATTTTCGAGCGCCTCTCGCACCGTGTCGTTCAAGGGGCGCAGCGGCAGGGTGACGCGGTACTCGACCATGAACGCGGTCGCTCCCTCGCCCTCTTCGGCCATTGCGAGCGGCGGGGTCTCTTCGGTGATCGCGAAGGCGACGAGCGTGTCGCCCGCGTAGCGCTCCTCGGCGGCGCAGGCCGCGAGCGCCACAGCCGCGACGGCGAGCGAGAGCCTCACACCGGCAGGACCGCGCACGGCTCGTGCCACCCGATTCCATCGTCGCCACGCGCTCGAGGCGCGGCCGGCAGCCCCCACCCCGCGGCTCGAAGCCCCCGGCTTCACGCTCAGCCCTGGATGCCGAAGATGAATGGATAGCTCACGACCACCTCGCCTCCGTCGGGCTCGGGAAAGCGCCAGCGGCGCACCTGCCGGACGACGCAGCCCTCGACGGTGGCGTTGCGTAGCGAGGACTCCTCCACCCGGGCCGTCGTGACCGCGCCCTGCAGGTTGATGCGCCACTGGATCACGACGCGCCCGCGCAGGCTGGGCTGACGCTGCACCTCGACCTCGTAGCAGTACCGGATGGCGGCGGCGTTGGCCCTGACGACGCGATTGATCTGCTCCGCGGACAGGTAGCCGTTGACCCGTGGGGTTCCCTGCTCGACGCTGACGGCGACTTCCTGCCGCGGTCGGCCCTTGACGCCGATGCCACCCTGACCGCGGCCCAGGCCCCCACCGGCTCCCGCACCGATACCACTGCCGCTGCCTCCCGCACCGAACAGCCCTCCGGGTCCGGTTCCTCCACCGCCGGTCCCCACTCCACGAAGACCTGCTCCGCCCGATCCCACTCCGAGAATCGTTCGGGTGTGGCCCAGCCCCGAGAGCACGTCGCTGACGTCGGGGACGCGCAGCGCATCGGCGATCTCGTTGCCTCCCCCGCCCGCGAGCACGCCGAGCAGGCCCAGTTGCCGCACGCGGGCGGCCACGTCGCTCGTGTGCTCGCCGGCGACCTCGGTCTGCTCCTGGCGGGCGTCGGGACGACCGACGCGGCCTTCCTCGTCCTGGTGACGTCGGCCCCCGGTCTCGTCGCGATCCCGCAGGCCCGGATCTTCGACCTCGGTGCCCCCGGCCTCGGGGCGCGTTTCGGTCAACTCCTCGGGCGGCGGGGTGACGAGGAAGCGGGCGACGAGATCCTCGGGAAGCTCGAGCGGATCGAGCACGTCCATCTCGCGACGTGCGAGGAAAGCGAGCACGAGAACGGAGCCGATCAGAAACGCGGAGAGCAGTTGCGACGCGAGCAGCGGGCCGAACATCGCCGGCAGCACGGGGCCGCGGCGGCGCAGCGCGGGCGCCGGTCGAACGTACTGGAAGAAGACGGCGAGCGGTCCGATCGTGACGACGCCACGGTCACCGAGCCCGATCGGCACGGGCGACCGGCTCGCGATCGAGCGGACGTCCGTGCGTTGGCCATCGAGCCAGACGGCGCCTCCCAGGCCCGGAGCGTCCAGGTGCAGCGTATAGCCCTTCGCGTGGGGCCGTAGCAGGACCACGCGCTCGGGCAGCTTGCCGTCGTCCGGCAGGGGCCCGAGCGTGTCTCGACCTGCGCCCAATACGACCAGGCGCGGGGAGGTGAGCACGTGCTCCGCGAGAATGTCGCCACCCCAGACCATCACGACGCGGAGCGCGGGCACCGTCGGCGTCGGGTGCGCGCTCACCGGAATGCCTCCGAGCGCGTCGCGCGTTCCAGCTCGGGCCGGAACGAGCGGTGCGGTAGACGAGGCCTGTCGAATTCCGTGCGCAGACGGTTGAGGAAATAGAGCAGTTGGGGGGTCTTCAGGCGCCCTCCGATGTCGAGTCCGCTGAACTGGAACACTTTCACTTTTTGCTCGCCCTCTTCGATCTCGGCGCTGCGCGCACCGGCCGCAGCGTCTTCGACCTCGGTGGTGCGCTCGGGTGCAGGGGCGGCGCGCTCGGTTCGCCGACCGCTCCCGCGCTCGGCCCTGCTCTGACCGATGGCGCCCGCCGCAGTTCCCACGAGGAGGCCGAAGACGACGAGACACAGCGCGCGCCGCCATCGCGGGTTGGACCGGTTCATCCGCCTCCCTCCGATTCGATCTCGCGCACGTAGCGCTCGGCGATCTCGCGCTCGGGCGCGTCGTCGCCCGCGAGCTCGAGGAACCTGCGGAAGCGCTCGAGACTCTGTCGCCGCTCTCCCAGAAACTCCGCCTGCAGAATGGCCAGATTGAAGACGGCGGCCGCATGCCGCGGCGCGCGCTCGAGCACCCGCTCCCATTCGCGGCGCGCGCCCTGGTGATCGCCCGCTCCGCGCAGCGCGATGCCGAGCGCCGTCCGTGCATCGACGTCGTCCGGGTCGATGGCGAGCGCGGCGCGCAGCGCGGCCACGGCGCCCTCGAAGTCTCCTGCCCTTAGCAGGACCGAGCCCTGGTTGACGTGCGCCGAGACGTGGCGCGGGTCTGCTTCGATGGCGCGTCCGAGCTCGACGAAGGCGGCCTGGGTGTCGCCGCGGCCCAGCTCGAGCAACCCGAGCTCCTCGTGGATGGTGGCGACGAGCCGCGTGTCGGGCTGCGACGGGGGACGCGTGGCGTTCGGCGTGGACGCCGTCGAGGCGGACCGCGCCAGATCGAGTGCCTTGCGGAAAACGAGCGCCGCGACGTCCCACTGGCGACGCGCACGATAGATGCGACCCACCTCGAGCAGCGCACGCACGTTCGAGGCGTCGCGCACGAGCACCTCGCGCGCCTGCTCGAGTGCGTCGTCGAGCTCGCCCAGTCGCCGCAAGGTGGATGCGTACGCGAGGCGCACGTCCGCATCGTCGGGGTTCCGCTCGACGTGTGCCGCAAGCGCCTCGGCCGCGCCCCGCAGATCGCCCACGGCGAGCCGGGCCTCCGCGAGGGCCAGCAACGGCTCGGTCGCGGCCGGCTGGATGCGCGAGGCGCGCTCGAAGGCGGCGATGGCCTCCCGCAAATCGCCGCGCCGCCGCAGCAACACCCCGGCGTCATGGTGCGCTTCCCAGAGGTTCGGATCGAGGCGCGTCGCGGCGCGGAAGTGCTCGAGCGCGCGCTCTTCGGCACGGGGACCGCCCCGGGAAAGCGCCTGCAACCCGGCGCGGTACTCCGAGACCGCGCGCGGGTCCACCGGCGGCAACTGCCGGACGCGCTGCCGTGGCGGCGATCCACCTCCGCAGCTCGCAGCGAGCACGAGCGCGAGGGCGCAGGACCACCGCGCGACGACCGCGGCGGAGCTCACGCCGACGATTGAAACTGCGGCGCGCTGCTTCTGTCAACGGATGTCGACGGACGGCCGAGGGGTCGGTCGACCGGGACGACGTCGCTGATGGCCGAGGTCATCTGCAGAAGGCGACCAGGGCCCCGAGGACGAGAACGAGGCAGAATCCGATCGCGACCGACACGGACACCCGCTCGTCGGAACGGGTTTCCGCCGATTCCGAATCGCGCTCGCCGTCCAGCCTCACGAGCCCACCGAGGGCGTCGTCATCCGAGGACGACGCACCCAGCGTCTTCGGAGATGCCGCGCCGGGTGCATCGGCGCTGTGGCTTTCGGCAGATGCCGGCACCGAGCCGTCGGAGGCGGACGGCCGAGCGAGCCCCGCGACCGTGCGAGCCGCGTTGGCCTCCGGTACCGTGGTCGTCTCCGACGGGGCTTCGAATACGAAAATTTGGTCGGCGCTCGCTCCCTGCGCCGCGAGCTCACGGTGCAGAGCGGCAAGCTCCTCGAGGGACAGCAGCTCGGTGGGGCCGTCGTCGTCGTACGGCTCCGGTGGCCGAGGGGTCCGACGCCGCGTCTCGAAGGGGGAGGTGCTTGCAGGATTTCGTTCCGTGGTGCCCCGAAGCTCCGGGGAGTCCGCTTCGGAACGTCCCACCGCAGCCTGCTCCTGCGGGCTCAACCGCCGCGTCACGCGAAGGCGACGTGTCAGCTGGTACGACGAGGGCTGATTCGAATCGGTTTCCGTGGACCCCTCCGCGCCGCGTTCGTCCTCTTCCGGGCCCGCGGGGAGCACGGCCGCGAGCAGATCGGCGACCGTGTCCGAGTCGAGGGCGTGTGCGAGGGGCACCGCTTCCCCGAGCGCCTGCCTGAACGCGAGGGCCGAGGGCGGCCGATCGGAGGGCCGCGCGGCCAGGGCGTGCAGGACGGCGGCGTCGAGGGCGGGCGGAATGCCCCGCACGAACGCGCCGGGGGGCTTGACCTCGGGAGATTGCACCTTTTGAAGAAGCTCGAAATCCGTTTCGCCCCAGAACAGGGGCCGCATCGTCAGCATCTCCCAAAGAACGACGCCGAGCGCATAGATGTCGGTACGGCGATCGACGGGCAGACCGCGAGCTTGCTCGGGGCTCATGTAGCGGACCTTGCCCTTGATGGACAGACCGGTGAGCGACTGGTGGACCCGGGCACGCGACTTGGCGATGCCGAAGTCGATGAGCTTCACGTCCCCTCCGTACGACAGCAGGATGTTCTGTGGCGAGACGTCGCGGTGCACGACGTTGAGCGGCTCGCCGTGCTCGCCAACGAGCTCGTGCGCCGCGTGCAGGCCATCGGCGACGCACATCGCGATGTAGACCGCGAGCTCGGGGCGGATGCGCCGCTGCTGCCGGATCAGGGCTTGCAAGAGCTGCGCGAGCGAGGCGCCGTCGACGTACTCGATCGCGAGGAAATGCACCCCCCCGACCTCGTGCGCCGCCTCGACCCGTGCCACGTTGGGGTGAACGATGCGCATCGCGAGGATGGCCTCGTCGAGCAGCACGCGGACCAGGTGCGCGTCCTCGCCCAGATGTTGATGGACCACCTTGAGGGCCACGAGCTGGCCGTCGCTGCGGCGGCGCGCGAGGTAGAGCGTCGCCATGCCGCCCTGCTTGAGGTGCCGGACGACGGTATACGGCCCCAGCTCATGGCCCGGCGCGAACACGCTCGGCCGGAATCGTACCGCGAGGCCAGTCACAGCGTCCGATTTGGGGACGCCGGGCTTTGCTCGTCGGGCAGGGAGGATCGGGCGGGGTCAGGCTGCGGTGGCGTCGAGCAGCGCGGCGTATCCGGCCCGCCATCGCGTCGCATCGTCCCGAGCGCTCGCATCGAGATCGAGCGCGACGGCGAATCCCGGTGGCGTCAGGGCTCCGCGACGGTCCGGTGGCTGCGTCCAGACGACGCGCGCGCGCAGGTGAACGGCCCTGTCCGCACCCCACGGTCGCATCTCGAACCACAGCGCGTCGCCGGCAGCCGGCGGATCGAGTGTGCGTACGAAGACGCCCTCGGCCGCCACGTTGTACGTGAGACCGAATCGCGGAAGCATCGAACCCGCGGGACGGTACGAGCACAGTGCGGCGTGCAGGATTCGGCGGCTGCTGCGCTGCTCGGCCTGCGCGGCGCAGGACAACTCGTTGGCGAGGAAGAGCAGTTCGTCGGGCGGAGCGAGCTCGGCGCCCACCACGGCCTGGCCGAGTCGCGCGGCGAGCGCGCGCAACTCGCGCACTCGGCTTGCGCCTGCGAGCAGCACGATGGGCGTCTCCGAGGCCTCGCGCAGGCGCTTCAGAAGCAAGTCGGAATTCGCATCGAGACTCGCGCCGATCACCAACAGGCTCGCGTCGCGCGCCGCAGCAGGCAGCTCCTGCGCATCGGCCGCGAAAGACGGGTCGAAGCCCGCGCCGCGCAGCACCCGCCCGAGCAGTCGACGTCGGCCCTCGTCAGGATGGGCGACGAGGGCGCGTCCGCGCGTGAGCGGCACGCGACTGGTCGGATCGAAGTCGGCCAGCCGCCGTGCCCGCGTCGCCATCGCCTCGACGTCGGTGTCGGAGACCACGTCGTCCACGCCCCAGCCGAAGGCCTCTCGAAAGGCATCTTCGGACACCGACGGGACCACCGCGACGATTCGTACCCAAAACAGCCGGGCCTCGCCGCGGATGGCCTGCACGAGGCGTTCGGCCTCGGAGCCGGTTGCATCCAGCAGGACCAGAGGGGGCGGCGGATCGGCTGCGCGCAGCGCCTCCCAGGCGTCGGATGGGTCGAGGAGAACGACGTGACGCGCTCCGCCGCGGCGCGCGGCGCGCCGCATTCGCTCGAGGCGTTCCGGGTCCAGCGGATCGGCGACGACGACGGCCACGCGCGGCTCGTATCCCGTATCGGTCGGAACGGCGGTTTCCTTGAGCGCGACTCGGGCTACGCTGCGGGGGTCGTGCGCGGGCTATACGCGATCGTCGATCCGGACGCGTGCGCGGGGCGCGACCCGGCCTGGGTCGCCGACCGGCTTCTGAGCGCGCCCATCGGTGCGCTCCAGATCCGCGCCAAGCGCGCGACGGATCGCGCGCTGCTGGCGCTGGCCAGGACGCTGCGAGACATGACGCGTCGGGCCGGAGTGCCGCTGATCGTGAACGATCGAGTGGACGTCGCCCTGGCCGTCGAGGCCGACGGTGTCCACCTCGGTCAGACCGACCTTCCGGTGAGCGTCGTCCGTGCCATCGCGCCCGCGCTGCAGGTCGGCGTCTCGACCCATTGCCTCGAGCAGGCGCTGCGTGCGGCCGACGAGGGCGCCGATGCCATCGCATTCGGTCCCGTCTTCCCGACGAGGTCGAAGCAGAACCCCGATCCCGTCGTCGGTCTCGACGCGCTCGCGACGGTGGTGGCCCGCGTCCGGCTCCCGGTCATCGCCATCGGTGGCATCGATGCCTCACGCGTCGCCGCGGTGCGTGCGACCGGCGCGAGCGCGTGGGCCGCCATCGGCGCGCTCTGCGGGGCCGCCGACCCGCAGGCCGCGGCGCGATCGATGGCGTGCGTCGAGTGACACGCCCCGCGCACCCGCCGCCCTCAGGCCGAAGCGGCCATGCCCGAGGTGAGGTACCGCAGGGCGCTGTCGATGGAGGCGGTCAGCGCATCGGCGACGAGCGAGGCCGTCGCGTTCGACGAGGTCTTCAGCGCGTCGTAGTAGCGCTGGCGCTCGGTCGCATGGATAATCGCTGGCGGGTAGCCCTGGCGCAGCAGAACGAGGTTCATTAGCAACCGCCCGACTTTTCCCGAGGCTCGGGGGAACGGGAAGATCTGCATGAACCGGAAATGCGCCTTGGCCGCGAGCCGCACCGTGTGCGTCGAACGGCGCGTCTCGGGCGAGTTCATCCAATCGGTGAGCTGACGGAGGCGGGGCGCGATCTTGTCGGGCGGAGAAATCTCGTGGAAGTAGAGCCGATGGACCGGAATGTCCTTGCGGTACAGCGGTCCCTTCGTTTCGGCCTCCTCCGGAACGAGGGTGAGATACAATTCGCGAAGCAGCTCGGGCGAGTAGACGAGGCGCTTACGGGTCGCCATCTCCCGCGTCAGTGCGATTGCCGCCCTGTGCTGCCGGATCTCGTCGTATACGGGTAGCAGAGACGAGTCGGCCACCGGACGTAGACCGAAGGCACCTTCGAGCTCTTCGGTCGTGTAGACGGTGCCTTCGAGGGCGCTGTCGTGGTAAATCCACGACATCTCTAATCTTTCCTGAAAGGATCGAACCCTTTCGCGGGGCGCGCGCGCAAGGATCGCGGATAGATGCGATACCCGCTCCTCGATCCCGCCTCCTTTGAGAGTGAGCGCCAACGCGGCCGAACCTCTGAATTGAATGCATGAAAAACATAGCAACTAGGCGAGGTTCTCGTCAAGCATTCACGGTGTGCCCGCGGCGCGTAACAATTCGGTGATCCTGCCGGCCAGCTCGGCTTCGTCCGGAACGCCGGATTGCACGTCGCGAACCACGCCGCGCGTGTCGACGAGCACCAGGGTGGGTAAGCTCAGAATTCGGAAATCACTCTGAATGCTTCCGCCCGCGTCGTGGACAGTCCCGTACCGCATTCCGAGAGATGCGTGTGCCGACGCGGCGATTCGAGCGTCCGTATCGACGTTGATTCCCATGAAGGTCACTGGGGCGTTGGCGAATCGTTCGGCAAGCCGGTTGAGCACGGGGACGGAATCCCTGCACGGGGGACACCAGCTTGCCCAGAAGTCGAGCACGAGCACCCGCCCCGTCTGCCGTCCCGGGTCGAAGTGGTCCGATTCGGCGGCGCCCGGCCCGGCGACGAGCGGTGCCGAGAATCGAGGGACGGGGTGACCCACGAGTCGACCCGCTCCGCCGACACAGCCCCCGCAACGCCCACCGATGGTCGCAGCGACGACGACGGCCGGGATGGCGGCTGCGGGCCAGTAAATGCGGAGTGCGTCGAGAGCTTTCACGGCAAGCGGCAGCGCAGGGCGGACGGGCCGGACAGCGTACCCGGGCTGGTGCTCGAGGCCAGCGAGCGTCGCGCCGGCTCGTCACCGGAGCGGGTCGCCACAGGCAGCACCGGGCCCTTCAGGAGGGCGAGCGCAGCGGTAATCGGACGGTGAAGCAGGCGCCTCCCTCGGGCGCCTGGCCGCAGCGGATCTCGCCGCCGTGCTCGAGGACGAGCTTCTTGACGATGGCGAGGCCCAGCCCGGTGCCATCGGGGCGCGTCGTGAAGTACGGGTCGAAGACGCGCTCGCGCATCGGCTCCGGCACGCCGGGTCCGTCGTCGCGTACTTCCAGCACGGCGTGGCCGTTCTCGCGTCGGGCCTCGACGACGACGCGGCCACGTGCGCGCGTCGAGCGGACGGCCTGCACCGCGTTGCGCACGAGGTTGTCGAGCGCGCGGCGCAGCATCATGCCGTCGATCGCGACGGGTAGAGGCTGCTGCGGCAGGCGCCAGTCCAGCTCGAGCGCGGGGTCGCCCTCCCACTCGGCTCCGAGGCTGCGTCGCGCCTCGGCGAGCCAGGCCACCAGGTCGGCCGGCTCGAGCCGGACCTCGGGCAGTCGTGCGAAGGCGCTGAACTCGGAGACGAGGCGACGGAGCGTGGCGACCTCTTCCTCGACGATGGCGCGTGTCTCGGCGAGGCGCGCGCGCAGGGCCGCGTCGTCGCCCCGGTACGACTCGTGCGCGTCCTGCACGGCGAGCTGGATGGGTGTGAGCGGGTTCTTGATTTCGTGGGCCAGACGGCGCGCCAGCTCCTGCCACGCGCTGATGCGCTGCAGATACTCGATGCGCTCGCGCGACTCGCGCAGGTCGCGCACCATCGCGTTGAACGCGCGCGTCAGCTCGCCGAGCTCGTCGTCGGCATCGGACGGAACGCGGACGTCGAGCTCCCCGCGTCCGACGCGCGCGGTCGCCGCGACCAGCAGCTCGATGCGGCGCGTGGTTCGTCGCGCGAGCCAGATGCCGACCGCCCCGGAGACGCCCGCCACGACGGCGAGCAGCGCGAGGAAGGTGAGTGCGAAGCCGACCGCGACGTCGTCGGCGCCCGCCTCGAGCAACGCGTACGTCTCGCGCACGTCGCCGGCGCGCCGGTGTGCCTCGAGCAGTTCGAGCGGCACGCGCGTGCCGACCCGCAGCGTCCAGGTGCTGCTGGGCAAGGGCGCCTCGCGCTCGAGCAGACGGGAGGGCTCGTCGTCGGGATCCGCTGTGCGCGTCCGCTCCACAAGCCTGCGGCCACGCGCATCGAGCAGTTGCAGCGCGTGCAGCTCCGCGTGCGTCTCGAGCAGCTCCGTCAGTCGCGCGCCGGCCGCCGCGACGTCCTCGCGGGCCGCCGCCGTCACCAGGCCGTGGTCGGCGGCGAGCGCGATCGCCAGCGCCTCGGTTCCGCGGCGAAGCGCGGCGATCCGCTCCCGGTATTGCTCAACCGCGGCCTCGAGCTGGCGTTGCACCTCGGGGTTGACGCCGACCGCGTACGCCTCGCGGAGTGCGTCGCGGCCGAGCAGCATGGCCGCGACGAGCGGCACGACGGCGACGGCGACGAGCGTGGCCACGAGCCGCCGTTCGATGCGCGAGCGTATCATCGGGGCACCGTCACCGGCTGCGAGCGGAAACGCACCTGGTGCGTCGCGCTCCGGATGTTGCGGTCGACGAAGCGGCTGACGACCGATCCGTAGAAGGCGTCGGGTTCCGAGCGACCGCCGCCGGACGAGGCCAGCCAGCGCCGCAGCCGTTCCAGGTCGCGCCGCGAGACCGGCTCGAACTCCGCGCTGACGTGGAAGCGAACGGTGGCTCCGGCGGCCCGCCGCCACATTTCCGCGGTCCCGATAGGCACGGCGCGCAACACGGCGCAGCGCTCGAGCACGGCGGCCCGCGTGCGGATCCAGAAGGTCTGGGATCCGGTCACGCCGCGCATCTCGACGCGGTAGCGGTCGTCGAGCAGATCGTAGGTGATCGAGCACGTGCGTTCCTCGACGGCCACGGGACGCGCGCTGCCCTCGCGCAGCGCGAGCACGGAGACGACGAGATCGCGGGGCAGGCCGCTGTCGATGTCGTCGCGGACCCGACGGGGGCTCGCGACGTCGACGATGGAGACGTCGAGCAGGGGGATGCCCCGCTCCCATCGGATCCCGACGCGTCGCTCGGGCCACTGCGCGGCGGCGACGGCGAACAGCAGCGGGGCGAGCAAGCCGGCCGCGAAGGCCGCGCACGCGATGCCGCGGGCCGCGCTCACGGCGTCACGAAGCCGATGAGGCTCGAGAAACCGACCTGGAAGACGCCGACGGCGGTGTCGAGCCGGATGCCCACGTCGAACGTCAGGTCGATCGGTGCGCGCGCCAGACCTTCGTAACCGGGCGGAGCGACGCGCAGCATCCGACGCTCCGCCAGTCCGTAGATGCCCGCGCCGGCATACGCCTGCACGGCGCGCAGCGCGCCGCTTGTGCGCAGCAGCGTCAGCCCGTACTCGGCATCGAGTCGTGCGGCCAGGTCGCCCGTCCGCGCCTCTGCGATGGCGGTGCCGAGCAGGTCGGGCGGCGCGGGATTGTGTACGTTTAGTTCGAGATTACGCTTGGGGACCTGGTCCGACAGGTCGGAGGCGTAGAAGCGCAGGAAGAACGGCCCTCGGCCGAAAAAGACGCCGCCGTACAGGCCGAGGCGCACGTGTCCGATGGGAAGTCGCACCCAGTGGGCGAGGTGCACCTGGAGCCGCTGCAGGTCGTAATCGCTTCCAAACAGACGGCTGCCCAGATCGCCCTGGAAGCGCACGAGCGTGCCGCGCGAGGGCAGCGCCGGGTCGTCGCGACGGTCGTGCACGACCCGGAAGGAGAGCATCGAGAGGGCGCTGCGACCGGGTTCGATCCCGAAATCGATGGGCTCGACGTCGGCGTCGGGGCCCACGCCCACGCTCTCGCTCGCCGCGTCGGGCACGATCGGCGCGCGCACCAGTTCACCCGTCCAGTCCACGCCGTACGTCGTCGAGGCGCCGAGATCGCCTCCCCATCCGACCGACAGGCCGAGGCGCTCGTAGAAGACGACCGCGTTGCGCGCGAGCACCTCGGGCGGGCAGACCGGCTCGGGCTCGTCGGGCTCGGGCGAGGGGCAACGGATGCTCGTGCGCACCTCGTCGTCGGCGCCGAAGAACTCGAGCGCGTGGTGGTACGAGAGCGCACCGCCGACCTGCAGCACGGCGCCGCGCTGCACCGGGCTCGAGAAGGAGAGCCGGCCCGCGTACGAGCGCTTCGAGAGCAGGCCCTCGGCGGCCAGATGCATGCCGAGTCCGAGCAGGTTGGTCTCGGCCACCGCGACGCCCAGATACGGCAGCAGCTCGCTGTCGACGTCGCTCGTGCGCGCCTGGCCCTGGGCGAGACCGGCCGCCAGCGAGCGAACGATGAGCGTGTTGCGCTCGACGACCTCGACCACGAGGACGACCCAGCCGCGGCGGCTGCCGCGCGCCAGGCGCAGGCGCACGTCGTCGAACCAGCCCGTGCCGAGGAGCCTCCAGCGAATCGTCTCGACCGAGGGATCGTCCACGTCGAGCACGTCCCCGGGCTCGAGGGGCACGAAGCGCCGGACGACCGCCGAGAGCGTGCGGCGGTTGCCGACCACGCGCACGCGCTCGAGGAAGTAACGGATGCGCGTGGTGTCGGCGACCGGTTCTTCCGGATCGTCGTCGGGGGCCGGTGATGGCTCGGCGCTCTCGCCCGGAGCCGAACCGTCCGGCGCGTCGCGGCTCGGCTCCGGTGCGGTCTCACCGACGCCGGGCGGGGACGGCGGCTCGACGCCGGTCGATGGAGCATCGGGATCGGGCGAGGTCGACTGCGCGGCCGCGGGGACCGGGCCGGCGGTGAACGCCGCGAGCACGATCGCGATGGACGCGAGCGGCCCGGGCGATGTCGGGCCCGTCCGTCTCGCGCGGAGCCGTGCGCGCATGCTCACTCGACCGGCGGAAGGCGCGCGAGCAGCGCGAGACCGACCACCAGCAGCACGAGCACGGCGAGCACCCACCCGAGCGTCGTCCCCATCGAGCGGTCCGGTTGGTCGTGCGCGGGCGCGGGGGACGCGTGGTGCGACGGCGCGTGGAACTCGACTGGACCTTCGGCGTGCGAACGACGTTCGGGACGCGCCTCCGGCAGGTCGCGGTCGGCGAGGCCGGCGCCGGAGCTGACGTGTCGCGTGGCGTCGTCGGACGCGGCGATGGCGGCGACTGAGGGATTGGGGCGTAGATAGATGATCCGCACGGTGTTGTCGCGACGCTCGCGCGGTGGTGGGGGGACCGAGAGGGCCCTTGGGGGGCGGGTCGCCGGTCGGTCGGGCAGCGGTGGACTCGAACGCGTCGGAGATCGGCGCCGTTCCCGTTCCTCGTGGATGCGGGCGAGCGCCACCTCGACGACGCGGAGGAACTGGCGGCCCGTCTCGTCCGCGCGCCGGATGCGCGGTCGCGTGGGCTCGCGGTCGGCTGGACCTTCGGGCTCGGTCTCGACGGCCGGCTCGACGGGCGGTCGCACGGGCGTGGCGACGATTTCGAAGCTTCCTTCCTCCCAGCCGAACACCTCGTGCAGGTCCCGCTCCTCGGACCCGTCGACGCGCATCGCCACCAGCTCCCCTCGGTCGTAGACGGCCTCCGCGAAGCGGTCCCCGTGGCGCAGGGTCAGCGTGCCGGTCAGGCCGGCTCGCTCGCAGTAGGTCATCAGGTCGGCCGGAACGTGCACCGCGAGCGAGCCCGTGCGCCGGCTGTCGTCGCCCCCGCTGACCGGAAGTACCGGCAGCTTCTGGAGAACCTCGAAACGTCCTTCGCGCGCGGACAGGAAGAGCTCGACCGGATCGCGTCCGTCGGGTAGCGCAGGCTGGTCGAGCGCGAGCTGACCGGCGACGAGGACGAGGTCGGCCTCGACGTCGGGCGTCCGGAAGCGCAGCACGCCGGAAGTTCGAAGCTCTTCGATACGGCGCAGCAGCTCGACCGCGCCGTCCGGCACCAGCGATCCGGCGAGCACGGGTTCGGTCACGCCCGGATTGCACGGGACGGCCGGCGCGCTGTCAACGCGGGCGCCCCGGGCGGTCGCTACGCTGTCTCAACCTCGGACTCCGTCTCGGGCTCGGACTCGGGCACGGGCTCGGACTCGGGCACGGACTCGGGCTCGGGCTCGGACTCGGACTCGGACTCGGGCCCGGACTCGGTCTCGGTCTCGGATGTCGACGCGCTCGGCCGGCTCGGGGCGGGTCGCCGTCACAGCTCGACGACGCGACCGATGCCGCGCTCGCGGGCCGCTTCGTAGACGGCCCGCGCGACGGCCGTATCCTGGATGGCGAGCCCCGTCGAGTCGAACACCGTGATCGCAGCCTCGGCGCGGCCCTGGCGGCGGCCGGCGATCACCTCGCCGAGCGTGCCGGCGATTCGATCGCGCGGCAGCATGCCCGTGGCGAGCGGCACGTTGACCTCGCCGCTGGCCGACGCCTGTTCGAGGTCGTCCAGAAAGATGCGGGCGTCGATCAGAATCTGCGGGTCGAGCTCCTGCTTGCCGGGCGCGTCGGCCCCCATCGCGTTGATGTGGATCGGCTCGGAGAGCCAGGCGCGACGCACGAGCGGTCTGCGTGAGGGCGTCAGGGTGCACAGCACGTCGACGCGGCCGATTTCCTCGATGGAGACGGCCTGTCCGTCGAACCGGTCGGCCAGCCGCTCGGCCGCATCGCGATCGATGTCCGCGCATCTCAGTTGCACCTCGGGCCACAGCGCGCGGTGGGCCTCGACCACGTAAACCGATTGGGCGCCGCAGCCCAGAATGCCCAGGGTGCGAGGAGGCCCCGCCGCCAAGTGTCGACTCGCCACCGCCGCGGCGGCGCCCGTGCGCAGTGCCGTCAGCAGCGTGGCCTCGAGCAACGCGAGGGGCGCGCCCGTCGCCGGATCGGAGAGGATGAACAGCGCCATCACGGACGGCAGCCCGTGGCGCGTGGGATTCTCGGGATGGCTGTTGACCCACTTGACCCCCACCGATCCGGCGAAATAGCCGGGCATCGCGCGAAAGTCTCCGCGATGGTGAGGCAGCTCCAGAAGCGTCTTGGGTGGCATGATGGTCTCGGCGCGACCGTGGGCCGCGAAGGCCTCCTCGACGGCGGCAATCGCGCGGGAAACGTCGACGAGCGATTCGACGTGTTGACGCGACAGCAGCAGCAGCTTCACCGCACGGGGAGCCATAGCCCATCGATGCGCGCCGGCCAAGACAGAGAACGGGGCGCGGCAGGCCGCGTCAACGAAAGTCGCGCGTTTCGGGTCGAGCCTCGGGCTCGAGCAGGTCGCGGCGGGGCGCGAAGAGGGCGTCGGCCACGAGGTGGCGCACGCCTTCTGCTGCTTCGATCCGGCCGCGCACGCCGAGCAGCCATGCGGTACGCGCGACGGCGGCGTCTCGTTCGAAGACGTTCTGGCGCACGACCACGTTGACCAGGCCCGTCTCGTCCTCGAGCGTATAGAAGGTCACTCCGCGCGCGGTGGCCGGCCGCTGGCGGACGACGACCGCGCCCACGTATGCGACGGCGCAGCCGTGCGGCATCGTCTCCAGCTCGGCGGCCGTCGGCAGACCGCGCGCGGTCAGCGCCCGGCGCCAGCGCTCCAGTGGATGACCGCGGCAGCTCAGGCCCGTGGCGCGGTAGTCCCACGCGACGAGCGCGTGCGGGTCGAGGGCGGCGAAGCGCGCTCGGCTCGAGGCATCGCAGAGGGGCAACGGGTCGCGCGTGCCGCGACGAAGCGCGCGGACGGCCCACAGGGCTCGGCGTCGGTCGAGGCCGAAGCCGTCGAACGCGCCGGCGCGTGCGAGCGCGAGCAGGGCGGCGAGATCCAGGCCGGTGCGGCGCACGAAGTCCTCGAGCGAGGCGTACGGCGGCGCGGCGCGTTGCAGCCGCTCGCGCGCCGCCTCCCCCAGGCCGCGCACGTGTCGAAGGCCGAGGCGCAGCGCCCACGGCGGACGCTCGCCGGGGTCGGCCGGCTCCAGGCGGCTGTGCCAGCCGGAGCGCTGGACGTCGATGGGCCGGACGGCGACGCCGTGCCGGCGCAGGTCGTGCACGATGGTGGCGACCGGATAGAAGCCCATGGGTTGGGCGTCGAGCAGCGCGGCGCCGAAGATCGCCAGGTGATGGCACCGCAGCCATGCCGTCACGTACGCGATGAGCGCGAAGCTGGCCGCATGGCTTTCGGGGAAGCCGTACTCGCCGAAGCCCCGGATCTGCGCGAAGACGCGCTCGGCGAAGGCGCGGTCGATGCCGCGGGCGACCATGCCCTCGACGAGCCGCGCGCGGTGTCGTTCCATGCGCCCGGCCGACCGCCAGCTCGCCATGTCGCGTCGGAGCTGGTCGGCCTCGCCGCCCGAGTAGCCCGCGGCGACCATGGCCAGCCGCATCACCTGCTCCTGGAAGATGGGCACGCCGAGCGTGCGGCCGAGCACGCGCTCGAGCGACGGATGGGGCAGCTCGACGGGCTCCAGACCGCGGCGGCGGCGCAGATACGGATGCACCATGTCGCCCTGGATGGGGCCGGGGCGAACGAGCGCGATCTGGACGACGAGGTCGTGGAAGGTACGCGGTTGCAGCCGCGGCGCCATCGCCATCTGCGCGCGGCTCTCGATCTGGAAGACGCCGATCGTGTCGGCGCGGCGGCACATCGCGTAGGTGGCCGGGTCCTCGGCCGGCACCGTGGCCATCTCGAGGCGCCGCCCCTCGTGGGCTTCGAGCAGGTCGAAGGCGCGGTGCACCGCGGTCAGCGCGCCCAGCCCCAGGATGTCGACCTTGAAGAGGCCGAGCGCCTCGACGTCGTACTTGTCCCACTGGATGACGGTGCGGCCGGCCATCGCGGCGCGCTCGATGGGCACCAGTTCGTCGACGGGCTCGTGACCGAGCAGGAAGCCGCCCGGATGGATCGACAGGTGCCGCGGCAGCTCGAGCAGCTCGTGGACGCGGGCGACCAGGGCATGCGTCGCCGGGGCGTTCGGGTCGAGGCCGGCGGCGGTCAGCAAGGCGGGTTCGAGCGCGCACTCTTCGTGCGAGAGCAGGCGCGCGAGCCGGTCGACGGTCACGGCGGGCAGGCCGAGCACCTTGCCGACGTCGCGCACGGCCGAGCGGATCCGGTAGCGGACGACCGAGGCCACCATGGCCGCGTGGCGCGGGCCGTAGCGCGCGTAGAGGTGGCGGATGACTTCTTCGCGGCGTCCGTGCTCGACGTCGAGGTCGATGTCCGGCGGCTCGGCGCGCTCGCGGGACAGGAAGCGCTCGAAGAGCAGGTCCATGCGGACCGGGTCGATGGCCGTGATGCCGAGGCAGTAGCAGACGACGCTGTTGGCGGCGCTGCCGCGGCCCTGACACAGGATGCCCTGCTGCCGGCAGAACTCGACGATTTCGTGCATCCCGAGGAAGTAGCCCCCCACTTCGAGCTCGGCGATGAGCGCGAGCTCGCGCTCGATTTGCGCCTGGACGTCGGCCGGTACGCCGGACGGATAGCGGCGTGCGGCGCCCTGGGCGACGAGCGCGCGGAGCTGATCGGTTTCGGGGGTCCCGTCGGGCAGGCGCGCGGCGGGGTATTTGTATTTCAGATCACAAAGCGAGAAGGAGGCGCGCGCGGCCACCTCGAGCGTGCGCGCGAGCGCGTCGGGCTCGTCGGCGTAACGCGCCGCCATGCGGGCGGCCGACGCGAGCGCGTGCTCCCCATTGGGCGGCAGTCGGCGGCCGGCGCTCGCCAGCGTGGTGCCGGTGCGGATGCAGCGCAGCACGTCGTGCAGCGGCCGGCGCGCGCGGTCGTGGTAGAGGACCTCGAGGGCTGCGACGAGCGGCACCCCGGTGCGTCGGGCCGCCTCGCGCAGCAGGCGCTCGCGCAACCGCTCGCCGGGGGCGAGATGGCGACCGAGCAGCGCCCAGAGCCGGTCCCCGAATGCGTCGCGCAGCGGCGGGAGCAGCGAAGCGGTGTCGGTCAGGGCGAGCAGGCCTTGCTCGTGCGCGAGCACGTCGGTGAGCGCGAGGCGGCAGTGGCCCTTGGGCGCGCGCAGCCGGCCCGCCGTCAACAGCCGGCACAGGTTCGCCCAGCCTCGGCGTGAGGCCGCGAGCAGCACGACCGAGCCCCCTTCGTCGAGGCGCACCTCCGCGCCGGCGAGCAGCGGCAGCCCCAGCTCGGTCGCGCGCACGTGGGCGCGCGGCAAGCCGTAGACGCCCTCGAGGTCCGTGATGGCGACGGCGGGCAGCCCGAGCGCATGGGCCCGCTCGACGATCTGCTCGGGGTGGCTCGCGCCCTCGAGCATCGAGCCGCAGGTGCGCACGCGCAGCGGCACGTACGGCGGGGCGCGATTCACGGCTCGGACTCGGGCACGGTCTCGGGCTCGGAGTCGGACTCGGCCTCGGGCACTGGCTCAGGCTCGGACTCCGACTCCGACTCGGTCTCGGTCTCGGGCTCGGACTCGGGCTCGGGCTCGGGCTCGGTCTCGGGCACGGGCTCGGACTCGGACTCGGCCTCGGGCTCGGAGCGTGCGCGCGCGTCGTTCGCCGGGCGCATGGCGGGCTCAATCGGCGACGGCGTGCAGGAACCAGCGACGGCGCGGTCGGTCGTAGTAGACCCACAGCAGCAGTCCGTCTGTGGTCTCGGCCCAGTAATAATCGCGTTCGACGTGACGGACCCACCAGCCGCCAGACAGCCTGCAGGGGCCGTGCAGCCGGGCCGGGGACTGGAGGCGCGGCCCGCGCTCGGGAGCGTCGGGATCGCGTGGAGGCAGCGGCAGGGCCTTCGGCCACAGACGGCGCACGGGTGGGAGCGGCGCCGTCTCGTGGGCCTCGACGCGGGCGAGCGGCGCTCGGGGCTTCTGGTCGAACGGCTCGAGCGCGAAGCCGGCCTCGGGCAGGTGCGCCTCGCGCAGTCGGGCGCGCGCGACCGAGCGCGGTCCGAAAGCGGCTCGCACGCGCGCCAGGGCGCGATCGAGCGCGTGCAGGTCGCGGCGGCTCGCGCGCATCGCGGGCAGCTCGAGTTGCTCGGCGCGCCGCGCGGTCGTTTCGACCGACAGCTCGAGGCGGGCGACGGGGGCAGGCAGTTGCGCCGCCTCGAGCCGCAGTCGCAGCAGGTCGCACAGCAGCGTGACGTCGAGCGTGGGCTCGGCCGGGGCGATGCGCAGCACGAGACGGCGCGTGGCGAGACGGCGCGGTGCGTCCAGAGCCAGGGTGAGCTCGACGGCGCAGACGGCGTGGGCGCGCCGTGCCGTGCGCGCGAGGGCGCGGTCCAAGGCGCGCTTGGCCGCGAACAGCAGTCGCGTGCGGTCGTCGTCCGGCGGGTCGATCTCGCCCGACTCGACGATGGGCTCGTCGGGCGGATGGCCCTGCAATGGCAGGGGCAGATCGGCGCACGCGAGCGCGTGCAGGGCCGCGGCGGTGGAGCCGAGCCGCGCGCGCACCTCGTCCGCCGGCAGCGCGAGCAGCTGCCCGATGGTGCGGATGCCGAGCTCGTCGAGCGCCTGCAGCGCATCGCGGTCGAGCAGCGGAGCCATGCACGACAGCGGCACCGCCTCGAGCGCGCGTCGCTGCGAGCAGGGCTCACCGAGCAGCCGCGGTTCGCCGCGACCGTGCGCGAGGGCCGTCGCCACCGTCGCGAATCGCCCGAAGCCGACGACGAGCGCGCCGTGCAGCCCGCGCCCCGTCAAATAGCTGTGGACGAGTCGTGCCCAGCTCGCCGGCCCGCCGTACGACTTTTCGAATCCACGCGGATCGAGATGGAACGCGCAGGGCAATCGCGCCCCGTGCGGGCCGAGCGTGGGGAAGACGACCGGCTCGACGCGCGGCGAGAAGAGCCGCAGCGCAGCGGCCAGCTCCTCGTGCAGCGCCTCGACGCGGTGTCGTTCGACGACGCACGCGACGAGCGAGGGCAGCACCGCCCGTGCCGCGGCGAGCGACATGCCCTGCTGCAGGCCGGCGCGGCGAGCCGAGGCGCCGACGGCGAGCAGGGGAGCCGTGGGGCGATCCTCCGCGACGACGGCGAGCGGGGCGTCCCATCCGCGCGCCAGTCGCAGGCGGGCCAGTTGCAGCGCGGGGTCCGGCACGAGCAGCGTCGCGACGGTCGGCGCTTCGGTGGGCTCGCACGCCCGCGGCGCGGAGGTCAGTCGGGTGGAGCGACGACTGTGGCTCGGGCTCGGTCTCGGACTCTGACTCTGACTCGGGCTCGGGCTCTGACTCGGGCTCGGGCTCGGAATCAGGCGCGGTCTCGGGCTCGGACTCGGGCTCGGAATCAGGCGCGGGCTCTGACTCTGACTCGGGCTCGGGCTCTGACTCGGGCTCGAGACGCTCTCCCTGCCATCGGTCGGCAACCCCGTCGCGGCCTCGATGGCGCGCGCGGCGTCGCGATCGAATGAGTCGACCGGTGGCGTGCGTGGACGAGACGGAGCGAGCGGCTTCACGGCAACAGCTCCGGGGCGAGCGACTCGAGAGGCTCGAAGGGCTTCGTTCGGCCAAGCCGATCGCGTTCGACGCGCGGCTCGACGAGCAGACGCGTGTCGCAGCCACGTGCGCGGCGCGGTGCGATGCGCAGCGAGACGAGCGGACCCGTGTACGTGCCGCCGTCGGTCAGCAGCAGGACCGCGCTGTGATGTCTTCTCGCCAGTGCCGCGAGCCGGCTCTGCCAGCCCTCCGACAACTCGCCGGCATCGGCCGTGCGCTCCGCGTGCGTCGTCGCCCGCCTCGGTGCGTCCGGCCATGGATGGCTCGCACCGTGGGGCTCCGCCGTCACCAGGTCGAGCACCACCAGCCCCACGGCTCCGGACCGCAGCACGATCTCGGCGGCGCGGCCCAGGCCCGCGGCGCCCGCCTCCTGGGGCACGAGCAGGAAGAGGAGCGCACCCAAGTCGACGCCGCGCGCGGCCAGATCCGGCGGATGAGGCAAGGGAGCGCGCGCACGCAGCGCCCACGCACAAGGCTCTCCATCGGCCTGGGCGTGGATCACGCATGAGACGGCGACCGAGAGCCGGCCCGTGGGCAAGGGCGAGCGGATTTCGACGAGCCGACCGCGCACGGCGGCGCCCAGCACTTCGGGAACGCCGTGGGTATCGGCCGTGATCCGCGACGCGGGCGCGACGATCTGCGCGACCGAACGAAGGGCTTCGTGAAGGCGCCGCGGTTTATCGAAGCCGATCCGTACGGGGGGCCGTACCACGCGGCCATGATACTGAACGGATGAACAGATGTCCACGGCGGTCGAGACGGCCTGACGAAGCGCGGACTGACGGAGTCCCGGGGCTGAAAGCCGAGTCCGAGTCCGAGTCCGAGACCGAGTCAGAGTCCGAGTCCGAGCCTGAGTCCGAGTCCGAGTCCGAGTCCGAGTCCGGGCCCGGCTCCGATCCCGAGCCTGAGCCCGAGACAAAGTCCGAGCCCGAGACCGAGTCAGAGTCCGAGTCCGAGCCTGAGTCCGAGTCCGAGTCCGAGTCCGAATCCGAGTCCGAGACCGGGTCAGAGACCGAGACCGAGTCCGAGTCTGAGTCTGAGACCGAGACCGAGACCGAGTCCGAGTCCGACACCCAGCCGGAGACCGAGTCCGAGCCCAACCCCGAGCGCCAGTTCACCTCGGGATGACCCAATGCACGGTGCGCGGGTGCGTGTACAGTTGCCCGCGTGTCGTTCCGGGTCGTCGATCTGCGGTCCGACACCGTCACGCGACCGACGCCGGCGATGCGCCGCGCCATGGCGGACGCGGAAGTGGGCGACGACGTGTTCGGGGACGATCCGACGGTTCGTCGGCTCGAAGAGCGGGTCGCGGAGCTTCTGGGTAAGGCCGCGGCGCTGTTCGTGCCCACGGGCACCATGGCCAATCAGATCGCGGTTCAGCTCCACGCGCGGCGCGGCGACGAGGCACTCGCGCCCGAGGGGGCACACGTGGTCGTGTACGAGAGCGCTGCGGCCGCCGCATGGGGCGGCGTGCAGTTTCGCGAGATTGCAGGCGGCGGGCTGTTCGACGTCGAGGCAATGGAGCGGCTCGTGCAGCCCGACGCGTATTATCTCGCGCGGACGCGGCTGCTCGTCGTCGAGAACACGCACAATCGCGCGGGCGGGCGTATCTTCCCGCAGCCGGTGTTCGAACGCGTCGCGCGCCGGGCCCATGAACTGGGGCTGGCGGTACATCTGGACGGCGCGCGCTTGTGGAACGCTTCGGTCGCCACGGGGTGCAGTCCTGTGGATCTCGCGGCACCCGCCGACACC
>JANWZI010000190.1 GCA_025054695.1 Myxococcota bacterium
GTCGTCGCCCGGGGTTGCACTGAAGTCGTGCTGCCTCGCGACGGCTCCGTCGAGGTGCGCCTGACCCCGGCTTCGGAGCCGGCGTGCCCGCCCGACGCGCGTTGCGAGCACGGTCGCTGCGACCCTGGCGCGCTCGATGGGGGCATGGACGCGACCGAAGCGGCGGACGGTCCTGCGGTCGACGGCCCTCGGGACGCGCCGCTTGACGTCGATGGCTCGAGTGTGGGCGATGCGAGCCGTTCTGACGTCGAGCCGATGGATGCAAGCCTCGGTCGGGACGGCGGCGGTCCGGACGCGCACGCCGACGGTACCGCAGAGGACGCGTACGACGCGTCGACCGATCGCTGCGCGCCGGTCGCAGAAATGTGCAATGGCCGAGACGACGACTGCGATCTTGTCGTCGACGACGACGCAGGCTGTCCTTGTGTCCACGACGTGCGCGATGGCCACGCCTACTTGTTCTGTGCAGTGCCCGCCACCTGGTCCGACGCCCGGACGCGGTGCCTCGGCTTCGGCTACGACCTCGTCACGATCGACGACGCCATGGAAAACGACTGGATCGTAACGCGCGCGACTCCCCTGACGTTCTCGGGCGCCGCAGGAGGCGGTTGGTTCATCGGCCTGAACGACCGCGAGATGGAAGGGCGCTTCGTCTGGGCGAGCGGTGCGGCTGTGCACTACCTCAATTGGGGCCCCGGCGAGCCGAATCAGAGAGATGCGGCCGGGCCCACGAGCATCGACGTGGATTGCGTGGTGATCACGACCGACGCCTATCTCGCTCCGACGCCGGGTTTCTGGTGGGATCGAGGTTGCACGCTGCATCCCTATCCGTACGTGTGCGAATCCCCATGATGCTCACCCCGACACCTCCCGCGCGATCGAATGCGGCGGATCGCTTGCGCCCCGCAGCCCGTTGCGCCAACGTGGATGCCAATCGCCGCGCGGTTCATCGCCTCGTGCCGCGGCGACGCGGCCTGTCGTCGCTGACCCGCGGGGCCCTACTCAGCGCGATCGTTCTCGCCTGCGAGCCCGAGGCCACCCAGCTGCGGTGGCTCTACCGCTTCGCCTCGCCGACGACCGAAGCGCGCGCCGTGCACGTGCGTGCGCGCCTCCACGACATGGCCTGTCCTTCTTCCCCCGAAGATGCACCCGAGGCTCGCTTCGAAACGAGCTTCCCCCGCAACGATCCGCGCCAGGCACGAGCGCCCGGCCGTCTGCAACCTGGCCGCTATGGTTTCGAAGTGCGGGCCCTCGGAACGCACTGCGAGCTCGTCGCGTGGGGATGTAGCGAGGCGAGCGTACCGGCCTCCGGTCACGTCGAGGTGCTCTTGGAGGACGCCACGGCGCCGGGATGCGACCCGGACCAGACGTGCCTTCGCGGGGAATGTCTCCGCGTCAGGGACGCCGGCATCGACACGAGTCCGCGGGATGCTCCCTCCGACGAGCCCGACCAGCCCATCCCTCCGGACGCCGGCGACGCCTCCGACGCCTCGGACGACGCGCACCTCTTCGACGCCTCGGACGCGTCGGATGCCCCCACCGATGCGTTGCCCGACCGCTGCGTCCCGCGCCCGGAAACGTGCGACGGACGCGACGAGGACTGCAATGGTATCCCCGACGACGGTGCGGATCGCGACGCGGACGGAGTGCCGCAGTCGTGCGACTGCGACGATGGCGACCCCACGCGTGCGCCGGGCCGACCCGAACGATGCGACGGCGTCGACTCCGACTGCGACGGCGCCGAACGCCTCGATTGCTGCCCGATAGGGTACGCCCTGCGGCGGTTGCGCGAAATATGGCGCTGTGTCTCGGGTCCACGGGGGCCGGCGACCTACCGTTCGGCCGTCACCGACTGCGACCGCGAAGGCGGCGACCTCGCGGATGTGCGCTATCTCGAAGGTCGACCGTGTGGCACAGCGTGGTTTCGTCGCTCCCTGAATGACGTCCACTGCGTCGATCGTAGGGGACAGGACATTCTCGCGTGCAACGACGGTGGCGTGCCGGCATGGCTGGGTTGTGAAGCCATGTCGTGCACGGGCGTGCCTCCCCCGGCCTGCGAGCAATACTATTGGTGCGAACAGCCACCCTCGCCGTAACGAGACGAGCCCGATTCGATGCGGCGCCCTACTGGGCTTCGTCGTGTTCAGGTGGAGCGGAACGCGCGAATTCCACGGCGCCGGCGCAACGGGCGATTCGCCCGATCCCGGTCCCCCAGGGATCGCGTCGCGCAACGGCAGGTGCGTCGGGCGTGCGCGGTGCGACTCGCGCACCGTGCTTCGGAGCTTGACGCGCGCGGCGGATGCTGCCCCGCCGCGAAGCGCGCAAACCAGTCAGACGGCTGCGTCTTCCCACGCACCGCACCACCAGCCCGACTCGCGCCACGTCAACGGGCAGGCCCGCACGGACCCCTCGCCGATGTCGTACATCCACGCCGACTCGTGGCCCCGTTCGGTGGCGCTCCCGGCGCAAAAGACGGGGATGCGCAAGCCCTTCAGCCGCACGACGTAGCGTCGGTGCACGTGCCC
>JANWZI010000191.1 GCA_025054695.1 Myxococcota bacterium
GCGACCCGGCCCGGCGTCATCCTCGCGAGCAACACCTCGAGCATCTCGATCACGCGCCTGGCGGCCGCCACCGGGCGGGCCGGACGCGTGATCGGCATGCACTTCATGAACCCCGTTCCGGTGATGAAGCTCGTCGAGATCGTGCGGGCGCTGCAAACCACCGACGAGACCTACGAAACGACGCGCGCGCTGGCCGTCGCGCTGGGCAAGGCCACCATCACCAGCCGCGACGTGCCCGGATTCATCGTCAACCGGATCTTGGTCCCGCTGCTCAACGAGGCGTGCTTCGCGTTGCAGGAAGGGCTCGGCAGCCCCGAGGACATCGACGCGGGCGCGCGCCTCGGCCTGAACCACCCGATGGGTCCGCTCGAGCTGGCGGATCTGATCGGCCTGGACACCGTGCTCGCGATCGGCGAGGTGCTCCACCGCGAGCTGGGCGACGACAAGTACCGTCCGGCGCCCCTGCTGCGGCAATACGTCGCCGCCGGCTGGCTAGGGCGCAAGTCGGGGCGTGGCTTCTACGTGTACGCCAATCGTTGAGCGGGAGCGAGGAGCGGACGACGAGCCGGCCGTAGCTGCGCCGCGGGGAGGATCCACGTGCAAACGCAGAGCGTTCGCGTCGAGCTGGACGAGCACGTCGCCACCGTCACGTTGAACAGGCCCGAGCGGCTCAACGCGCTCGACGAAGCGGTGCTCGACCGGTTGCACGAGATCATCAGCTCGCTCGGGGAACCGGGCTCGCGCGTCCGCGCGGTCGTGCTGACCGGTGAAGGCAAGGCGTTCGTTGCCGGCGCGGACATCGCCGCGATGGTGGACATGGACGAGGCTCGGGCGCGGGCGTTCTCTCGTAAGGGACACGCGGTGCTCGACGCGCTGGAACGCGCGCCGTTCGCCTCGATCGCGGCCGTCGGGGGCCATGCGCTCGGCGGTGGCTGCGAGCTGGTGCTCGCGTGCGACTTCGCCATCGCGTCGGAGCGCGCGCGCTTCGGTCAGCCCGAGCTGCGTCTCGGCGTCATCCCGGGGTTCGGAGGCACGCAACGGCTGCCGCGTCGCATCGGGCCCGCCGCGGCGCGGCGGCTGGTGCTCACGGGCGAGAGCATCGATGCCGCCGAGGCGTTGCGCTTGGGACTCGTCGAAGAGGTCGTGCCGCACGAGGAGCTGCTTCCTCGTGCGCGTCGGATTGCAGCGCAGATCGCGGCCATGGCGCCGCAGGCGCTGGTCGCGGCTCGGCGCGTGATGCGCGAGGGGCTCGATCGGCCGCTGGAGGAGGCCTGCCGGCTCGAGACCGAGGCGTTCGCCGCGTGTTTTTCGACGGGCGAGACCGTCGAAGGCATGCGCGCGTTCCTCGAGAAGCGACCGGCGCGATTCGGGTCCGACTCGGGCTGAGCCCGCAGGGCGACCGAACGCGGCGCACTCGGGGTCCGACTCGGCCGCGGCCTCGGACTCGGGTTCGGGCTCGGGCTCGGACTCGGGTTCGGGCTCGGGCTCGGACTCGGACTCCGACTCGGTCTCAGACTCGGCCTCGGACTCGGGCTCGGTTTCTGTCTCGGACTCGGCCTTCGAGGGGAACGCCCCCGAGTGAACGTCGATCGAACCGCTCGCCGCCTTCAGTCGTGCGCTGGCACGAAGCGTTCGCCCGCCCGGATGGCGACGTCGAGCGTGTTGCTCTCGGGCGGCAGCGGACAGGTCGCGTACGGCGTGAACGCGCACGGTGGCGTGTACAGGAAGTTGAAGTCGACCGTCGTCTCCGCGCCTCCCTGGGACAGGTCGAGGTCGAGATACCGACCGGCGGGGTAGCTCTCCGCGAGCTCGCTCGTCTGGTCGCGGAGCATCAGCATGACCCGCGACGGGTCGCGGCCGGTCACGACCAGCCGTTGGGGTCTACCGTTGGCCTCGAAGTGCAGCGAGCCCAGAACGGGCTCGCGCTCTTCGGTGCCGACGACGGAGACGACGGTGAGCTGCTCGCCGGCCGGCGCCGGCTCGAGACGCGCACGCACCCGCCAGCGCGGATCGTAGGGCCAGACGGGAATCCCGCGGAACGCGGCACGCGCGGGGTGCTCGCGGTCGCGAACCCGTAGCGCCAGCCGACCGCCCCGCGCGATGACGTGCATGCGCAGCGCGCCCACCTCGACGATCGTGGGGCCGCCAGGCTCCGTGTCCGCGACGAGGTCGACGTGGGTCACCGGCACGCCCTGGTGGCGTACCTCGACGCCCGAGGCCACCTCGAGGCGCACGCGCCCATCGCGCACCACGAGCCGACCGACGCGCGCGGGCGCGCGGCCGATGGGCAACGGCACCCCGATGGTTTCGTCCGCTCCCACTTCGTGCTCGCCCGGCTCGAGCCAGTGCAGGCCGGCGAGCGTGATCCAGCCGTCCGGGCCTGCGATCGACGTTTCGCGTTCCCGACGCCACTGCCGCCACGCGTCGGGCGCCGACGAATCGAGCGACGCTCCGGGCGGCCCGGATGCGGGCGGCGCGCTGGCACCA
>JANWZI010000192.1 GCA_025054695.1 Myxococcota bacterium
GACCTGTCGGGCTACGTGTTTCGCGCCTACCACGCGCTGCCCCCGATGACCACGAGCCGGGGCGAGCCCGTCGGCGCAGTGCACGGCTTCGTCGGCATGTTGCTGCGCCTGATCGGCGAGCACCGGCCGGCGATGCTCGCCGTCGCCGTCGAGTCGCGCCGAGGCTCGTTCCGGGAAGAACGTTATCCGGATTACAAAGCACACCGCGAGATTCCTCCCGACATTCCCTCGCAGATCGAACGATGCCGCCAGGTCTGTGAGGCATTCGGCCTGCCCGTCTTCGAGGTGGACCGCGCCGAGGCGGACGACGTCATCGCGTCGCTGTGTGCGCGCGCGCGCACACACGGCCTTCGCGTCGTCGTCTGCAGCGCCGACAAGGACCTGCTCCAGCTCGTCGACGAGCGCGTGCTCGTCTACGACGCGATGCGTGGCAAGGTGTACGGGCCGCAGGAAACCGTCGAGAAGATGGGCGTGCCGCCGTCGCAGGTGCGCGACCTGCTCGCGCTGCAGGGCGATGCGTCGGACAACGTGCCGGGCGTGCCGGGCATCGGTCCGAAGACCGCGGCGGAGCTGTTGCGCGCCCTGGGCTCGCTCGAAGGCGTCTACGCCGGGCTCGAGACGATCGCGCGCCCACGCCTGCGCGAGAGCCTGCGGGCCCACAAGGTCGAGGCGTACCTGTCCCGGGAGCTCGTGACCCTGCGCGACGATCTACCGATTCCGTTCGATCCCGAGCGGCTTCGCTTCAAGGGCGGCGATCGCGAGGGGCTCGCGAGGCTGCTGGCGGAGCTGGAGATGAGCCGTCACCTGGCGACGTTGCGGGCCGCCGCGTCGAGCCAGGACGGCGGCTCGGCCGCGCAGGGGGAGCCCGAGCGCGCCGAGCAGGCCGTCGCGCGCGTCGAGCCGACGCGATCGTGGCGGGCGCCGGAGGTCAGCGTCGTCGAGTCGATCGAACGGCTCGCGCACGTCGCGCAGCACGTCCGTGCGACGGGTCGGCTGGGACTGTCCATCGCGATCGACGGGGCGGACAGCCACCTCGGCGAGCTGTGTGGGCTGGGGCTCGCGGACGGGTCCGGCTCGGCCTGGTACGTGCCCCTCGTGCACCGTCGGCTCGAGGCGGCGGCGCTGCCCTCTGGGGCGGTCGTCGAACGGCTCGCGCCTCTGTTCGCCGATCCGGAGCTGACGCGACTGTCGGCGGATGCCAAGAACGACGAGATCGCGCTCGAGCGACTCGGACTGCGGCTCGGAACCGTGCGGCTGGATGCGATGCTCGCGAGCTACTTGCTCGAGGCGGAGCGTCACGGTCACGACTTGAGCCAGCTCTCGGCCCACTGGCTCGGCGTCGATCTGAATCCACCGGCCGAGCTGCGCCGCACGCGGGCCTCGCGCGGCGTCGCGCTGGCCGAAGCACCCTTGGACGCGGTCGCGCGTCACCACGGAGCGCGGGCCGCGGCGCTCGTCGCGCTCGAGCAGCCGGTGCGCGAGCGGCTCTGGCGCGACGGCCTGCTCGCGCTGCACGACGAGCTGGAAGTGCCGCTCGCCCACGTGCTCGCGGTCATGGAACGCACCGGGATCCGCCTCGACCCGGCTCCGCTGCGCGAGACGGGGCGGCTGCTCGCCGAGCAGACGGCGGCGCTTGCGGCGCGTTGTCGCCAGCTCGTCGGCCACGACGTCAACCTCGCCTCGCCGAAGCAGCTCGAAACCGTGCTGTTCGACGAGCTGGGGCTCCGGCCGCGCAAGCGGACACGCACGGGTCGATCGACCGACGCCGAGGTGCTCGAGGAGCTGGCCGAGGAGCACGAGCTGCCCGGGCTCATCCTGCAGTGGCGTGCGCTCGACAAGCTCGAGAGCACCTACGTCGAGGCGCTCCCGCGCGCCATCCGCCCCTCCACGGGTCGCGTCCACACGCGCTTCCAGCAGGCCGTCGCCGCCACCGGCCGGCTCTCGTCGACCGACCCGAATCTGCAGAACATCCCGGTGCGCACCGAGCTCGGACGGCGCATCCGCGAGGCGTTCGTGCCGACCGACGGCTGGCTGATTCTCTCGAGCGATTATTCGCAGATCGAGCTGCGCCTGCTCGCGCACCTCTCCGGCGACCCGGCGCTCGTCGACGCCTTCGTGCACGGGCTCGACGTGCACGTGCAGACCGCGTCGGCGATTTTCGGGGTGCCGCCCGAATCGGTGGACCGCGCGATGCGCGCACGCGCCAAGACGGTCAACTTCGCCGTGCTGTACGGTCAGAGCGCGCATGCGCTCTCGCGCAACCTCGAGACGAGCCACGCCGAGGCGCAGCGGATCATCGACGCGTTCTTCGAGCGCTACCGCGGGGTGCGCGCGTACTTCGACCGCGTGGTCGAGGACGCGCGCGAGCACGGCTTCGTCACGACGTTGCTCGGTCGGCGCCGGCGGATCGCCGAGCTGCACGCGTCCAACCGCGCCGCGCGACGGGCCGCCG
>JANWZI010000193.1 GCA_025054695.1 Myxococcota bacterium
GAAGCCGACGGCAGCGATCGCGGCAATCGACGGGCTCGGCTGCACACGGCGCTGGGCTCGCTGCGCGAGGCGCGGGTTGGGCTGCGCGTGGCGGTGGCGTGGGGCTACGTCGAGGACGTTGCGCAAGCAGGGCGCGCGCTGGACCGCGTCGCGGCGATGACGTGGGGCCTGCTGCGGCGGTGAGGCGGACTCGGACTCGGGCTCGGGCTCGGCCTCGGTCTCGGGCTCGGGCTCGGGCTCGGTGTCGGTCTCGGACTCGGGCTCGGGACCAGGCTCGATCGCCCGAAACGCACCGGGCTCAGGAACCGGGGCCGAGCACCGTCCGCTCGACGGTTCGCGCTTCGATCTCGTCCCGGGTAAAGGGGAACCGTGCGTAGCGTCCTGCGACCCAATCTTCGAGTCGGTCTACGAAGTGCGGGCTCGATGGCTCCGCCGAGACACCGAGCGGGAACGACACCCGCATCCGCGGCACGCCGTCGTCGGTCCACTCGTAGATGGCGCGGAAGACCGGACCGTGCCGCGATTCCCAGCGTCCGGTCGCGTCCATCGCGAACGACGCCGGCGCGTTGTCGATCGTGTCTTCGGCGCCCCGGGTCGGCGTGAAGGGTCGGTCGAGCGCACCGCGGAAGGGGCCGTCGAAGACGGCGCCGTGCATCGGCCCGTAGTCGGCCGTGCCCGGCACCCCGCCGAACCGCTCGTTCATCCACGCGGCCACCTCCGCGGCGGCCTGCAACAGGGCGCGGTCCGACCCCTGCTGCACGATGCGCGCGGCCCCCGGAACACGGCCGAGCACGGCGTTGGCCGTCACCGCCGTCAGCAGGATCGAGGCGTTGCCGATCTCGAGCGCGGCGTCGAGCAGCGGCCCGAGCTCGTCACCGAGCACGCCCGTGATCAACCGGAACGCGAAGGCGCGGAATGCCACCGCGCCGGCCGAACCGGGCACCATCGCCCGGTCCCATTCCCCGAGCAATCCGACCAGGGCGTCGAGCCCCGCCGCGTCGCGAAGGTCCGCGAGCGCCGGATCGGTCGCGAGCCGTCCGTGGGCCTCGCGCAGACGCGGCACGAGCACGTCGGCCAGCGGGCTGCGTGCGTCGATCTGGACGCGCTCGAGATCCTCGGGGCTGACCGCGCCGCGTGCTACCAGTCTCTCAAGCTCCTCGTGGAGCCGGTGCGCGCGGTAACCCGGATCGAAGATTGCGCCATAGTACCACGGATCTCCGTCGAGCGCGCCGTCGTGCGTGAATCCGAACGGATCGTTGTTGGCCGTCGCGATCCAGCCGCGGCTGCCGCCGGACGAACGCGGCATGCGCGCTGCGTCGAGCAGGGCACCCGTCCAGCGTGTGGCCGGGTCGGCGCCGTCGAGTACGAGCCAGGGCGGACGCGCGTCCGAGGGCGCGCCTCGATCCGGGACGGCCTGGCCCACGCGGTAGCCAATCGTCTCGCGATCCGCGAAGACGAAGTTGAATCCGAGCGCCGGCACGCGTCCGACCGCGTCGTCGACCCCGGCCGCGTTCGTGGCGCGCTGCAGCGCGAGCAGCGCCGCCGCGCCGCCGAGTGGTTGCCATCCCACCCATCCGAGCAGCAGCGCATAACCGGATCGCGCGATCGGTATCGGCGTGATCGTGCGCGGCAACAACGGGCCGATGCCCGGTACCTCGCGCACGACGAACGCCCGGCTCGTCCCCTGCCCGACGGGCATGCCCTCGCCGCGTACGACCAGAGGTTCCTCGTGACGCACGAGCGCGAACCGTTGCCCCCACGCCTCGATCGCATCGCCGTGGTCGCGCACCTCCCAGACGTCCATCACGTCGGCGAAGCTCGTCGTCGCGCTCCAGGCCACGTGCCGGTTGTGCCCGAGCGAGACGCCCACCGATCCGGCGAGCGTGAATCCCGCGACGTCGAGCGTCCCCTCGCGCGACGCGCTCTCGAGATGGATGGGGACCATCACGTTGGGGCTCTGTAGGGGCAGATGCGGATCGTTGCCGAGCAGCGGCCGGCCGTTCGCCGTGTGCCGGCCAGCCAGCGCGAAGTTGTTGCTTCCGACGAGCCGAAACGGAGCGAGCGCCCGCGCGAGCGCGCGCAACGCGTCGGCCGCGTCCCGTAGCGCGGCGGCTTCGGCTGCGCGCGATCGCTGTCCGGAGCGCCCTGCGGCCTCGCCGCGTCGCGCGTCGTGCGATTCCGACCCACCGCCCGTCGCCGGCCGGTCCTCCGGCGGAAGCGAAGCAACCGGAAACAGCGGCTGGAGCGGACGGACGGCGTCG
>JANWZI010000194.1 GCA_025054695.1 Myxococcota bacterium
CCGAGGCCGATTCCGATTCCGATTCCGAGCCCGAGCCCGAGTCCGAGTCCGATTCCCGATTCCGATTCCGAGCCCGAGCCCGAAGCCAAGACCGTGACCGAGATTGGGCCGCGAACGAGCGACCCGGTGGACGCCGTCAGGCCGCCGCGGCCGTCGAAGCGGTGCAGGTGCGGTTGCGGCCGGAGCGCTTGGCGGCGTACAGCGCGCGGTCGGCCGCCTCGAACAGCCCGGCGGCCGTCACCGCGTCGGCGCCGAGCGTGGAGACCCCGAGCGAGCACGTCACGCGCAGCGGTCCCATCTCGGTCTGGAACACGGTGGACTCGAGCTCGGTGCGCACCCGCTCCGCGAGCTGGACGGCCCCCCGCGCCGGGGTCTGCTCGCACAACACGCAGAACTCCTCGCCCCCGAATCGCGCCACGACGTCGGTATCGCGCTTGAGGCGGCGCAGGATGGTGCCGAGCTCGCGCAGCACTGCGTCGCCGGTGGCGTGTCCGTACGTGTCGTTGACCGACTTGAAGTGATCGATGTCGGTGACGATGAGCGAAAGCGGATGGCCGAATCGCTGTGCGGCGCGCAGGCGCTTGTCCAGCTCTTCGAGGAACGCGCGCTTGTTCAAGCACCCCGTCAGCCCGTCGGTCGTCGCCAGCTCCTCGAGACGCCGCACCGCCGCGGCGTTGCTCAGCGAGACGGCGAGCTGACTCGAAAGCGCCGCGAGCGTGGAGCGCACCGAATCGCCGAACGCTCCGGCGCGCCGGGTCGCGAGCGTCAGGGTGCCGATGACGTCGTCGCGCGCGACCAGGGGAAGTACGAGCACCGACCGCATCGCGTCCAGCGGCGTGCGCCGCGTGAAGACCACGTGCTGTCGCGGATCGTGCTCGCCGCGGTACGGCAGGTGATGCCGCGTGCGAACGGCCATGGCGACGAGCGACGCGTTGTCGCGGAATACGAGGCCAGCGAAGCGCTCGGCCCCATCTCCCACGGCCCGCCGCACGCGATGGGTCCGCGCCCGCGCGTCGTAGCTCGCGAGCACCGCGAGATCATGGGGGGCGACGTCGGCCGCGGCGGCGAGCGCGGCGTCGAAGACCTGCTCCTCGCTGAGCGCGGCGCCGAGCGCGGCCGAGGCGCGGTGCAACACCTGCTGCTCGTGCTTGGTCCGCTCGAGCTGCGCGAAGAGCCGCTCGTTGTGGATGATGCGCACGATCTGCGCGGCGAGCCGCTCGAGCACCTGTTGCTCGTGGGTCGCGAACGGCACGGGCTCGCGGCGGTCCGCGCACAACGCGCCGATCACGCGCTCGCCTTCCCGAACGGGCACGCCGAGGAACGCGCCGAGCGCCGGGCGCTCGCGGTAGTACGGGATCCCGGTGAAGTCGGGGCGCAGCGGCGCGAGCATGGTGCTCTGCCCGCGCCCGACGACGGCGCCGAGCACGCCTTCCCCCTCGCCGAGGGGCCGGTCGACCAGCTCGTCGACGTCGGTCACGGCCTCGACGAGCTGCAGCCGCTCGCCCGAACCGTCGCGCAGCAGCAGGACGCAGCCGTGCAGCCCGAGTGCGTGCCGGACGAGCGCCAGCGTCTCGTAGAGCTGCTGCCGCACCTCTTCGACACTCGACCGCACCAGGCGCTCCTCGTCGTGCGAGCCGCCCGCCGCGGGGGCCGCGACCAGCCGGAACATGCGCGCCTGCTCGTGCAGGCGCCGGCGTTCCTCGTCGCGCTCGCGGCGCGTTCGAGCCCGCACACGCACCACCTCGACGCCGGCCGCAAGCGCGCCGATCGACGCGAAGCCCGCGACAAAGGCAAAGTGCCTCAGCCAACCCCACGGATCGGAATGTCCCTCGGTCACGAACCACAACACCGCATCGAGCGCCCCCGCCACGAGCACGAGGGCCGCCGTCGCCAGCCGGCGCGCAAACGCGCCATACGTCGCGAGCAACGCGTACAGCAAGGGCAAGCACGGTCCCGTCATGCCCCCGCCGACCGCCACCAGACCCTGGGCCCCGACCCACCCGAGCACGCCCACCTCGAGCTGCGTCCGAAGGGGCGCACCCGATCGCTGCACCGCGACCCGCCACGGGGCGAGCCACGCGGCCAGCCGCACGGCGAGCAGCCCGAGCCAGGCCAGCGCGACAAGCGCGTGCTCGATGCTCAGCGACTCCGGAGGAATGTGAAAAACCCCCGCGAGCAACAGGGCCACGAGCGGGGCCATGGCGAGCCACGGCGCCGACAT
>JANWZI010000195.1:0-296 GCA_025054695.1 Myxococcota bacterium
GCCGCGCGGCGCCTCCCGCTCCCCCTCGCGCACCGCCGGCACGAGCCACACGCCGCGCTCGTCGAGCTCGAAGCCCGCACCGTCCTCCCGCGCGCGCCACCGCCCCGGGCCCCGCGGCTACAATCCCCAAAAATGCTCGCTCGCGCTGCGCTGCACCGCCCCCACGAACGCCGCCCGCAGCCCCGCATCGACGGCGCCCCGCGGATCTCCTTGCATCGGCCCCAGCCGCGGCGCGCGCCGGCTCTCGTCGCGCGCGAACGGCTCCGTGCGCTCGGCGCGCTGCACGCGCGCCGCCG
>JANWZI010000195.1:306-1481 GCA_025054695.1 Myxococcota bacterium
GCAAGCCGTGTGGTGCGCGAGCTCGGCAATTCGCCGTTCGTCGGTCGCGGCGCCATCGCGCTCGAGCGCGGTGGCGATCCGCGCGTGCAACGCACGTCGATCCTCGACTCGAAGCGCGCCGAGCAGCGCCGCGAACGAGATCCCGAGACGACCCAACCCCACGCTTCGGTGCAAGCCGAGACGACGCTGCGCGAGATGCATGATGACCCTCCGTTGCAGTCCCGATCGGTGGCTCCGCCGCCGCGGCGGGCGGCACAGGCGCGCGTCCACGATATCACGGCACCTCTGCGTGAACGATGCTGCCAGCGTTTGCGCGAACGCGTGCGCGCGCCACGACGACGAGGCTCGCGGCGCGGCAGTCTCGTCGCGCGCTCAGACGAAGGTCCGAGGCACCCGCGCGCGCTCGACGCGGCCTGGATTCGGCTCTCCGACCTGCGTCGGCGCCGGGACGGTTAGCGGCGGTCCACCAAGGCCGGTACCGCGCCCGGTCCGGGCTCGGGCTCGGAGTCCGACTCAGGCACCGACTCGGTCTCGGCCTCGGAATCAGACTCGCTCTGGGACACTCGTCGGCACCTTGGCGACCGGCGTCGTCAGGCTTCGAGAGGACGTGCGGCGTCCTGCTCTGGACCACGCTACTCGCTCAACGACGCCGGCGCTTGCGACCGAGGAGAGCGGCTCCCCCCAGAGTCGATGCGAGGTCGAGTCCGGCGTCCGGCGCCGGCCCGGGTGCGCGACAGGCGCAGCTGCCACGCCTCGTTCGACTGCTTTTCGGCGCGCACCGGCCATCTACGCAAAAGCCACTCACGCATTCGTCCGCGGACGTGCATGGCTCGCCGTCGGTCAAGCCCGAGAGGAACACATACGCCGATCCCGGTTCTTCGTCCGGTCCGATCTCGGCCCACGGTGCCCCCACGAGCGCGCGGCTCCCGTCCGCCGTCAGCGCGACGCTCGCGCCGAAGAGGTTGTCCGCCGCCCCGTCGCTCGCGGTCAGCTTCAACTCCTCCCTCCAGTTGGTACCCGTCCACACGAACACGTACGCAGAGCCTTGATTCATGTTCGAGTCGACGTCGTCCCACGACGCGCCGACGAGCGCGCGGCTCCCGTCCGACGTCAGCGCCACGCTCATGCCGAAGTTGTCGTCTTCCGCCCCGTCGCTCGCGGTCAGCTTCTGCTCC
>JANWZI010000196.1 GCA_025054695.1 Myxococcota bacterium
CCGAAGAGTGCTGTCGGGATCGGTGCGTGCCGCGGAATAGCTGCGGCGTGTGGAGTCGGCTGCCCTCCGAGGGCGCACCGACGCCGCGGTTCGATCACGCGATGGTGTGGACTGGAACGTACGTCGTGATCTGGGGCGGCGAGGGCCGGCGTGGAGACGGAAGTGGGCTTTATCTGGGTGACGGGGCGCGATACGACCCCGCGACGAGCACCTGGCTTCCGATGTCCACCACGGGAGCCCCCTCGGCCCGTACTGTGCCGATTGCGGCATGGACGGGGTCGCACGTTCTCATCTGGGGCGGTTACGACGGTAGGTTTCTCGATGACGGTGCTCTGTACGAGCCGACGAAGGACGAGTGGATTTCCATGGACGACGCAGCGACGGTGCCGCCGCCGGGACGCTCGAACGCGGCGCACGCTTGGACGGGCACGAGCTTTGTCGTCTGGGGCGGATGGGGGCCGGGGAACCGCAGCGTGCATGGCGACGGAGGACGCTGGTCCACCGGAAGCTGGTCGGCACTGCCGCCCAGTCCCAGGCTTGCGGCGCGGCGCGACCCCGCGTTCGTCTGGAGCGGGGCTGCGCTGTGGATTTGGGGCGGAGAGAGCGCGGACGGCACTACGTACAATAATGGCGCGCTCTATTTCCCCGCGCTCGGCGTGGCGGGTGAGTGGCAACCCACGACGGCCGAAGGCGCTCCTTCGGCGCGCGCGCGTGCGACCGCGGTCCTATCCACGGTGGGTCCGTCACGCGTGCTCGTCTGGGGCGGCGACGGAGGCCATGACAACGGTACGTACGGCGCGGAGGAGCTCGCCGTCCATGGGGACGGCGCAATCTTCGATCTCGGTGACCGTACGTGGAGGGCGCTTCCACGCGCGCCGATCGAAGCGCGCACGCTCCACGTCGCGGTGATGGCGCGGGACGAGATGCTCGTGTGGGGAGGGCGAAACGCCGCGGGCGCCGTTCTGGCCGACGGCGCCGCGTATGGAGTGACGACCGGCCGTTGGGTCGTGCTCCCCGACCGAGGCGAGCGGCCGTCGGGGCGCATTCGACACCGCGCGGTTTGGACGGGCGCGGATTTCATCGTGTGGGGCGGAGTGGGAGCGCGTGGCGAACCTTTGGGTGACGGTGCGCGACTGACGTATTGACATCTCACGTGTCGAGAACGTCGGGGACGCGATCTCCGTCTCGTGGCGCCGACCTCGTTTAGGATTGAGCGTGCGCGCGGGGTGACTCGAAGACGAGTCCGGGACCAAGCCCGATTCCGAGCCCGAGACGGCGACCGAGTCGGAGACCGAGCCCGAGTCCGAGC
>JANWZI010000197.1 GCA_025054695.1 Myxococcota bacterium
GCCAATTCCGCGTCCAACGCGATGACGACCACGTCGTCTAAAAACGGCTCTATGTCGCTTGGTCGCTTTTGTTTCTCAGAACCGAACTCCACTTCATAGACCGTAACCGCGCTGATGAACAGCCTATCGAAGCGCGCGATGGCGCGAAGCAACAGCGTATTTTCTTTCTTTTTCTTTCGAAGATGATCAATGAATACGCTCGTGTCTACGAGGATTTGAGTTGGTCGGTCCATCGTTTGAAGGATTCGTTCAGTTCCTCCAACGCTTTGTCGATTTCGGGGCTATCCGCCCATGCGCCTTGCGTTTGCTCGGCGACCTTCAACAATCTCTCTCGGCGCTTTTTGATTTCCTCTTCATCGAGCTCGACCGTGAGGCGAACTTTGACGTTGGGCGGAAAATTCGGCGTTTCGATTGGGCGAAACACGTCGCCGTCGAAGATGGCTTCAATCACTTTCGTCATCGTTTGCGCGGTTTTGACATTCGGTTCAAACTTTGGCTTCTTCCTCCGACGGCTCAATTTGCGTTTTCTTCTCGACTTTCGGCGCGAAGAAAAGCGAAATCACGACGGAAAGACACAACGCGCTCGCAATCACGGCGAGCGAAATGGGCGAGGGAATGTGCAGCGACTTGCCCACAAGCCAACTCGAAACTTCTGGCAAGAGCATCTTCACGCCCACGAAAGCGAGAATGAACGAAATGCCTTTTTTGAGAAAGACGAATTTATCGATGATGTCGGCGAGCAAAAAGTAAAGCGAGCGAAGCCCCATAATCGCAAAGATGTTGGACGTGAAGACGATGAACGGGTCGTCGCTCACGGCGAGCACGGCGGGAATCGAATCGACGGCGAAAATCAGGTCGGTAAATTCAACGACCACGAGCACCAAAAAGAGCGGCGTGGCGACGCGCTTGCCATTTTCGATCGTGAAGAATTTTTGCCCGTCGTAGTTCGGCGAAACGGCAAAGAAGCGTCGGACGAGATTGACGGCGTAATTTTCGGCGACCTCTTCGGTTTCTTCTTCGTCGTCTTTTTCAAAGAGCAACTTCGCGCCCGCGTAAATGAGAAACGCGCCGAAGAAATAGACAATCCAGCGAAACTTCTGAATGAGCGCCACGCCCGCGAAAATGAAAATCGCCCGCATCATCACCGCGCCCAGCACGCCCCAAAACAAAATGCGGTGTTGGTATTTGTCTTCGACTTTGAAATGCTGAAACACCAAGACGAACACGAAGAGGTTATCGACCGAGAGCGATTCTTCGACCAAATACCCCGTCATAAATTCCGTCGCTT
>JANWZI010000198.1 GCA_025054695.1 Myxococcota bacterium
CGGCCGGGTCCGGGCAACGGTTGTCGCATGCCCCGCAGTGCACCGGCGAGCTGTCGGTCGCCACGCAGGTCGCGCCGCAGCGAGTCGTCCCGGCGGGGCAGTCGGCGACACAGCGCGCATCGGACCCGGACCCCGGATCGCACAGCGGTGTGGGAGCGGCGCACATGACCGTGCACGAGCCACAACTCGCCGGGCTCGTCGCATCCGACTCGCAGCCGGCGCGCTCGTCGCAGTCGAGGTAGCCGCTCTCGCAGCGCAGCACGCACGTTCCGTCGACGCACAGGGCCGTGGCGTTGGCGCCGCCGACGCACGCACGGTTGCAGCCGCCACAGTGCTGCGGATCGCTCGAGACGTCGAAGTCCTCGTCGACGCGTCCGTCGCAGTCGTCGTCGCGCTCGTTGCAGCGCTCGGGGGTGGAGACGCACGCGTCGAGGCCGCCGTCGGCGGTCGCATCGAGGCTCGCATCGATCGTGGGTCCCGGTCCCAGGCCGCGGCGTTCGAGCGCGCACGCGGCGAACAGGGTCGCGGCGAGCCACGGAGCGAGGGACGTCGGTCGCATCGCGCGCCATGGTAGCAGCATGCGCGAGACGGCTGGTCGAGCGCGGGGAGTCCAGGCTAGTTTCGCGCCGTGGTGCGCGTCGCGCCCCTTCGTGCGCCGGCCACGGGATTGGGGCGCTGGACGCACGGGGTGGGGGTGGCTGCGGCGGCGTTTCCGATCGCGCTGTTCCTTCCGGTGGCTACGGCGCACGGCGAGTGGCTCGACGCGGGCATCCTCGTCGCGGCCGCCGACGGGCTCGGGATCGCGCATCCTCCCGGTCACCCGCTCCCCTCGCTGTTCACGAAGCTCGTCATGCTGCTGCTTCCCATCGGAAGCCTCGAGCTGCGGGCGTCGGTTGCGAGCGCGCTGGCGGCGGCGGGGGCCCCCCCCCCGGCGGGGGGCGCCCCGCCCGCCCCCCCCCGCCGATCCGCGGCTCGGGCTTGGGCGTCTGTACGCAGCGGCCGGACGGCGCGAGGAAGCGATTCGAGAGTTGCGTG
>JANWZI010000199.1 GCA_025054695.1 Myxococcota bacterium
GGCGCCTTCGAGCACCGCCCGGAGGACTTCGGGCTCGACGCCGCGGCCGAGCCCCTGTTCGCGGCGCTCGCCGCCCTCTTCGCCAGGATCGGGGTGACGCCGACCGCGAGCGAGATGCGGCTCCTGCTCGCGGACCTGCTCGAGCGGGCGCGTGCGGTCCCCCAGATTCGCCAGGCGATCTTCGGCCGGGTCGAAGGCGTGCCCTGGGAAGCCCTGCTCGCGCGCGAGCTCGAGGAGCCGCTCGAGCAGCTCCGTACGAGCCTGTTCCGGCTGCTCGGCGCGGAGGAGATCCGGATCTGACGGGATTCTCGCCCGTCAGGGCCGGAAGCGGTCGGTGGCCCGAACCAGGGCGTCGGCGATCCCCGGCTCGAAGGCCGAGTGTCCGGCGTCGGGCACGACGATGAGCTCGGCCTCCGGCCAGGCGCGCTTGAGCTCGAAGGCGGAGCGCATCGGGCAGACCACGTCGTAGCGGCCCTGCACGATCACCGCCGGGAGATGGCGAATGCGGCCGAGGTCGCGCAGGAGCTGCCCCTCCTCGTCGAAGAAGCCGCCGTGGACGAAGTAGTGGCACTCGATGCGGGCCAGGGCCAGCGCGAACTCCTCCCGCTCGCTCGCCGCGACGTGCCCGGCGTCGGGGAGCAGGAAGCTGGTCGCCGCCTCCCACCGCGACCAGGCGCGGGCGGCGGCGAGCCGCTCCGCCGGATCCGTCCCGGTCAGCCGACGGTGATAGGCGCTCATCAGGTCGCCGCGCTCCACCGGCGGGATCGGCGCCAGGAACGCTTCCCAGGCTTCGGGGAAGAGCTCGCTGGCGCCGTGCTGGTAGAACCACTCGAGCTCGGCCCGCCGGAGCAGGAAGATGCCGCGCAGCACCAGCTCGCTCACGCGCTCGGGATGGGTCTCGGCATAGGCCAGCGCGAGCGTCGAGCCCCAGG
>JANWZI010000019.1 GCA_025054695.1 Myxococcota bacterium
TAGCGACACGACGCACTGCGTCAACCGTTGACAGCGCGAACGGCTCGCGCGAATCGTGACGCATGCTCCAGGTGGGTGATCCGGCGCCGCCGTTCGAGCTCGAGTCGACGAGCGGCGGAAAACTTTCGCTCGACTCGTTCCGCGGAAAAACGCTCGTCCTGTACTTCTATCCGCGCGATTTCACCTCCGGATGCACGCGCGAGGCCGAGGCGTTCCGCGACGCGCGCAACAAGCTGGCCGCGCGCGGCGCCGTCGTCGTCGGCGTCAGCCGGGATTCAATCGCGAGCCACTGCAAGTTCCGCGACAAGCTCGGGCTCGATTTCCCCTTGCTCTCGGATCCGGACGGGCGGGTGACGCGCGCCTACGGAGCGTGGGGAACCAAGACGATGTACGGGAAAAAGACCGAAGGGGTCGTCCGGAGCACCTTCGTCATCGGTCCCGATGGGCGCATCCGGAAGATCTTCCGCAACGTCAAGGTCGACGGTCACGTCGACGACGTGCTGGCCGCGCTCTCTCCGTCGAAGGGAACGTGAGCGTTCTCACGTCGGCGAGCTCCGCTGCGCTGGCAGGCTCGACCCGGCGCGAGGTGACGAATGCAGTGGCACGCGCTCGGGCTGGTCGGTCTGCTCGCGACGGCTGCGGTGCTCGCGGCGGGATGCGGCGGTCGGCGACGCGACGATGGGCCCCGTTGCCGGCCCGCGTGCGGGACGTTCCAGCAATGCTGCGAGACCGCGGCCGGAGCCGCGTGCGTCTCGATCGGTGAGGATCCGGCGCATTGCGGCGGCTGTGGTCGCGCATGCGCAGCCGGCCAACGGTGCGTGGGCGCGATGTGCGTCGGAACGCCGATCGATGCCGGGCCCCGCGATGCGACCCCGTCGGGTGACTGTCGGCCGACGTGCGCCTCGTCGGAACGCTGTTGCGGGACGAGCTGCGTCCCGCTCTCGGTGCCGCCGGGAACCGACGGCCGCTCGAACGGCTCGTTCGCCAACTGCAACGGATGTGGCTTCGCGTGCGATCCGATGCGCGCCTCGGCCTGCAGCGTCCCGCTCGGGATGAGCGGACCGCCGCGCTGCATGTGCGGCAATTTCAATCAGTGCTCCACGACCGAGCGCTGCGTGATGGAAGGAACCATCTTCCGCTGCGTCAACACCTCGAACGACGTCTCGCACTGCGGCGAGATAGGTCGGCGGTGCGGCGAAGGCGAGACGTGCGTGATGGGTACGTGTCGCTGCGGAACGGGCGAGGGCTGCGGCGAGGGCCGCGCCTGCTGCGCGGGAAGCTGCATCGACGTCGCGACCGACGAGGCGCACTGCGGCCGATGCGGCAATGCCTGCCCGGCGGAGACGACGTGCCTCGGCGGCGAGTGTGTGTGCGGAGCCGTGACGACGCACCCGGACGCGGGAACCCGTGACGGAGGCGCGTCGGCAGCCGATGGGGCCACCACCGAGCCGGTTCCCGGCGGCGCCGGCGGAGGCGGAGAGTCACCCAGGGCGTGCCGAGCTCCGAGCGCCGCCGATCCGGGCGAAATCTGCTGCGGCGGCCGCTGTGTACCGCAGGACGATTCCAACTGCGGCGCATGCGGGCGAATGTGCGACACCGACGACGACGAGCGCTGCATCGTCAGCGCGGGATTTCCGCCGGGAAGCACACTCGTGGTCTGCTGCGGCCAAATGTTCCCGATCATCGGGGGGATCTGCGAGGACGGCTTCCCCGGGCTCGACGCGGGGGCGCCGGGGTTGGACGGCGGCTTTCCCTGAGGCAAGTCGCATCGCTCGTCGCCGTACTTGTCTCTGTCTCTCTGCGAGCAGTGGGCTGCGAACGCGCGGCCGTATCGGAGCCGGAGTCCAGAAGCCGAGTCCGAGTCCGAGTCCGAGTCCGAGCGCGAGTCCGAGTCCGAGTCCGAGTCCGAGTCCGAGCGCGAGCGCGAGTCCGAGTCCGAGCCCGAGTCCGAGACCGAGACCGAGTCGTGGTCCCGAAGACATCGCGTCGGGAATCGGACCTGTGCATCCGAGCGTGCTACGTCGGCGAGCAAACCGCGAATGACGTCCTCGCTGCCCGCGACACCCACGAAACCACGGCGCCTGCTACGGCTACGCGGCTGGGCCGCGAGCCGCCGTCGCCTGCTCGCCGGCCTCATCGCAGTCGCCGTGCTGCTCATCGTCGTGGGGCTCGACGACGTCACGTACGGGGATGGTCCTGGTGATGCGCTCCGCCGCGCGCTCGCGCCTGAGGGCCTCGAGGTGGACGCCTCGAGCGTGACCCTCGTCGGCGATCCGGGCCCCGGTGGCGCGCCCGTCGACGCGGTCTTTCGCGCTCGGCGGGTCGGGGAAGCCGCCCACGACGTCTGGGTGGCGCGCGTGCGTTGGCAGTCGGAACGCGGTCGACTGCTCGACGTCTCGGCGCTCGCCAATCTGAGCCGCACGAGCGGCGCAGACGAGAGCCGCCCGGCCGCCACGGGCTTGCACGTCGCGTATCTGTCGGCGACCGCCCGCGGCGTCGAGGCGCTCACGTGCATCGACCTGTCGGGCGAGCCCGACGCTCTGACAGCGGACTGGTCCCTCGTTCCCCGCGTTCAGAACGCCATCACGAACCGGCAAGAGACGGGACGGTGGGGCGGAGTCGGCCGGATCCGCTACCGCTTCAAGCATCCCGCCCCGAGCGCCGAACTTTCCATCGACGAAAACGGTCGCTTCGTGGTCGAGCTCCATGCGGGCGCGCCCCTGCGAATCGACCCGGCGCGCCCCGGGCCGCTCGAGGGAGCCGATCAGGTTCTGGTCGAGACGACGGCGAAGGCGATGCCGGGCGGACTTCCGTGGATCGTCGACACCGTGCGCGCGATCGAGTGGGTCGGACCGGAGCCCATCGAATGGCTCGAAAACCGCGTCTATCGCGTCAAGGACGCGATCGATCGCGCCTGGCACGCTCTGTTCGGGTCGAGCCAGCAGACGGCGGCGGCCGTCGCCGAGGAAACGGGACTAGACCGCGCCGAGCGCGATCGACGCCGCGCGCTCGCGGTCGCCGCGCCGGAGCTCGACTGGCCTCCGCCGGCGATGACGCCGTTGCTCGCCGCTCCGCTCGAAGGCGAGGGGGAATGGACTCCGCTCGCCGGCGATCCGTTCGTGCGGACGTATCCCGGCGCTCCACCCCCGTTCTGTCAGAGCTTCATCCGGCCCGATCCCGAACGGGACTGGGTCCGCGTTCACCTTGTCGCGTTTCACCCCGCGCTCGTTCAACTGCACCTGGTCTCGGGCACGCGCGAGCCGCTGAGCGCGACGGGGGAGACGGGGACCGGCCGCGTGCCGCGCGACCCCGAGGTCCTGCACCGCCTCGTCGGAGCCTTCAACGGCGGCTTTCAGGCGCTGCACGGCGAGTTCGGCATGATGGCCGACCGTCGCGTCTACCTTCCGCCCAAGCCGTGGGCCGCGACCGTCGCGGTGCACGACGACGGCCGCGTCTCGATGGGGAGCTGGCCGGGACCCCCACCCGGCGTCCGCGTCTACGAAGAGCGCTGGGCCGTCCAGCAGATCCCCCCGGACGTCGTGGCCTACCGGCAGAACTTGACGAGCCTCGTCGAGGACGGCGTCTACAACCCGTGGGAGCGCTGGTACTGGGGTGCGGCTCCGGTCGACGCGACCGAGCAGTCCCTCATCGATCGAACCGGGTTGTGTCTGACGGATCACGGCCATCTCGTCTACTTCTACGGCGCCTCGCTCGGCCCCGATCACCTCGGCCGCGCGATGCTCGCGGCCCGCTGCAAGCGCGGCATGCAGCTCGACATCAACGCGCGGCACACGGGCATGGAGCTGTATGACGTGCGCGGTCCCGGCGAGACGCATCCACCGCTCGGTCGCCCGCTCGGCGAGGGCGAATACGAGGGGCCAGTACCCGACGCGCCCGCAGGCACCGTCGCACGTGTGCGGCTGGTGAGCCGCGCCATGACGCCCCTTCGCTTTCCCCGCTACTTCGGGCGCGACGCGCGCGACTTCTTCTATCTCACCCTACGACCGGTGCTGCCCGGCCCGCCGCTCGCCGACGGGACGACGCCTTCGAGCGACGACTTGCCGCACGCCGGCTACCCGTTCGCCTTCGCGCGCGCGAGCTGGGGGCCGGCCGACCGACGCACCCACCTCATCCGCATCGACCCGACGCGCGCGGTCCCCGCGCCGCTCGGCGCCGACACGAGCGCGCCGCTGCTCGGTTGGCTGTCCCGATCCGATACTTCGGGGCCATCGGGAGCCGCCGCGGCGACGTACTCGCTGCACGCGCGACGCGCGCTCGTGGGCTGGCGCTTCGCCGTGGGCGCCACGCCGCCCGACGCCGTCGTGCTGCTCTCGGGGCCTCCCCTTCGCGAGGCCCCGCAAGCCGTCGCGGCGATCGGCGTCGACCCCGACGGCTTCCTCGTCTATCTGGAACGTCACGCCGACGACGTCACCCCACTGTCCGAGCGGGCCTCCCTCGCCGGCGTGCGCGAGGCAGTGGCGCTCGTACGCGGCGAACGACTTCGGCTCACCAGCCCCGAGGGCGCCTTCGACGTCGGTGGTCTCGAGGTCGCCGAAGCTCCGGGCGAGCACGCGCTGCGCTTGTATGCGCGCACCCGTCCCTACGCCGAAGTGCTCGCCCCCGACAACCGCCCGATGCCGTACGCGCGCTGGTGGCGCCTGCAGGACAGTCGCGTGCGCTACTTCCCGCAGGGCCCCCCGCGCTTCGTGCGGGACGGAATCGCGGGCCCGCCACGGTGAGGTGAGCACCGTGCACCGGCGCGCATTCAGCGCGCCGAGCGGTAACAGCCCTCGCCGATCGGCGTGCACGCCGAGGGGACCCAGTCGCAGTCGAAGTCACCCCAGTTGCGCGTGTAGCGCTCGTCGAAGTCGGCGCACAGCGGATTGGATCGGTGCAGGCAGTCGTAATCGTGGTCGATCTCGAGCATGTACGGATCGAGCGGCAGCGCCGTAGTGCCGCGCGAGAAGGCGCGCGCCGATCCTTCGAGGAAGAAGTGCGCCTGGCCGTTCGGGGGGCGGGACTCGGGCGTCTCGACGAGCAGAATGCAGCGCAAGCCCGTGTCGGTCTCGAGGCTCGCGTCGAACGGGTCGTGCGGCCCGCCGAGGTCCCGGGTCCGGATCCAGCTCGAGCCGCCTCCGTCCGCGATCACGCGCGCGCCGCGCCACGTCGCGACCATCTGACCCCACAGATACGCGTCCATGCCGAGGAACAGCCGGTTGTTCTCGTCGTCCCCGCACTCGCGACCCGTCGCGCCACCGCCGAGCACGGCGTACAAGCGCCGCACGTGGGACAGCGCGGGACGCCCGTCCTCGGTGCGCGAAATCCACAACCGGTGCGTGATCGTGAGGAAGACCGCGCGCCGGCTCGGATCGAACGACGCCCAGGCACCACAGACGTCCGAGGCGAACGTCGCCAGCAGCCGGTCGCGCGACTGGGCCAACGTCTCTTCACCCGAGGCGGCATCGGAGCTCGCCGCCTCGCCGCCGCTCGCGTCGACCGCGGCCGAGTCCGTGACGGCGGACCCGTCGAGCGAGCCCGCGTCCCCCGCGGCGGCGTCGGCGGGCATCCCTTCGGTCGTGGCGTCCGGCCCCGCTGCTTCTCCGGGCGTGCCGACATCCGACATGGACACGGTTTCGTCGCCACTTTCCGCGTGCCATCGCACGTCTGCGGCTCCGTCGGTCGCGGCTTCGACGCCCGCGTCGAGGCCGCCATCCTCGCCTCGATCCGCCGCGTCTTGCCCCACCGTGTCGCCCGCGAACTCGGACGCCCCGCAGGCGACGGCCGCGAGCGCCGTGACGAGACCACTGAGCCCACCCGCCGTCGACCCGCACCCGCCCCTTCTCACGACGAAACCGTAACACGGTCACGTGACCGACACACGACCCCGGTCCGTTCGGCTCGAGCGGCGTGCTATGGTGCGCGCGGCCGTGTACCTGGGGCGCGTCGTCGGCACGTGCGTGGCCACGCGGAAGGCGGAAGGCCTCGAAGGCATCAAGCTGCTCGTCGTGCGGCGCATCGACCGGGCGGGGCGGCTCCTCGAGCCGGCCGAAGTCGCCTGCGACACGGTCCAGGCGGGGGTTGGTGACCTCGTCAAGCTCGTGAGCGCGCGCGAGGCGTCACACGCGCTCCCCGAGCCGTTCGTTCCCGTCGACGCAGCCATCGTCGGCATCGTCGACGAGGTGCACACGCCGTGAAGCTCGGCCGCGTCCGGGGAACGGTCGTCTCGACGGCGCACCACCCGGCCTACGACGGCCACAAGGTGCTGCTCGTCGATCCCGTCGACGAACGCGGGCAGATCACGGGCGAGCCCATCGTCGCGGTCGACCACGTCCAGGCGGGCGTCGGCGACTGGGTGCTCGTCAACCAGGAAGGCGGTGGCACACGGCTCGTGCTGACGGGACGCGCCGACGGCGTGCTGCCCATTCGCTCACTCGTCGTGGGCATCGTCGACGAGGTCGACGTTCCGTGAGCCCGCCGCGTCCGCGCACGGAGCACGCGCTCCGACGCGATCTGTCCGTGGTGAGCCGGCTACTCTGGGAACGCGGCTGGGTCGCCAACCACGACGGAAACGCGAGCGCGCGCCTGGGCCCGGGCCGCATCCTCGTGACGCCGACCAGCACGAGCAAGCGGCTGTGCGAACCGTCGAGCATGTGCGTCGTCGACGAGAAGGGCCGACACCGGTCGGGCGCGACGCGTCCGCCCACGGAGGTGGGCCTGCACCTGTGCGTCTACGCCGAACGCACCGACGTCGAAGCCGTCGTCCACGCCCATCCCCCGCACGCGACCGCGCTGGCCGTCTCGGGCCGCGCCCTGCCCTGCTTCCTGCCCGAAGCGGTCGTCTCGCTCGGCGCGCAGGTCCCCCTGGTCCCGCTGGCGTCGCCGGGCGAGGAGGCCGAACGCGCCTTGCGCCCGTTCGTCGCCGCGCACGACGCCGTGCTCCTCGAGGGACACGGCGCGATGGCCTGGGGCACGGACGTCGAGCAGGCGTACTTGCGGCTCGAGCTCGTCGAGCATCTGGCGCGAATCGCCCTGCTGGCGACCGCGGCGGGCGGCCCACGGTCCTTGCCTGGGCCGCTCGTCGACTCGCTGCTCGCGCGCCGACGGCAGATCTTCGGTCGCTGAGACTCGTCCGGATCGCGCTCCGAGTCGGGCTCGGATTCGGGCTCGGACTCGGACTCGGTCTCGGTCTCGGACTCGGTCTCGGACTCGGACTCGGGCACGGACTCCGACTCCGCCTTGGACTCCGACTCGGGCGGCGACTCGGACTCGGCATCGGGAGCCTTCACCGGATCTCTCGCCCGAAGAAGGCGGCCCGCGGCATCCCCGAACGGCGTGCGAGTCGCGACCTCGCGCCGTGCTATCGTGCGCGGCCTTGCTCGCGGGACTGCTGCGCGCGCTGCGACCGCACCAGTGGATCAAGAATCTCTTCGTGCTCGCGCCGCTCGTCTTCGCGCGCGAGCTGCTCGATCCACCGATGGCGCTTCGTGCCGCGGCCGCGTTCGGACTGTTCTGCCTCGCCGCGAGCAGCGTCTACCTGGTCAACGACCTGCTCGACGTGCAGGCCGACCGCGCCCACCCCGTCAAGCGCATGCGTCCCATCGCCTCCGGCCGCGTGCCGCTGCCCGTCGCGCGCACGGCGGCCGCGTTGCTCGCGATCGCCGCGCTCGGGGGCGGATGGCTGCTGGGGCCGGCGTTCGCCGCGACGGTTCTCGGTTACCTCGTCCTCAACGTCGCCTATTCGACCCTGCTCAAGCGCATCCCCTACGTGGACGTGCTCTGCATCACGGCCGGCTTCGAGTTGCGCGTCCTGGCCGGCGCGCTCGCGGCCCGCGTGCCCGCCAGCGGCTACCTGCTCATCGCGACGGCGCTCCTCGCGACGTTCCTCGGATTCGGCAAGCGAGCCCACGAGCTGTCGGCGGCACGCGGCGCGGAGGGCCATGGCGCCTCGAGCCGCTCCGTGCTCGCGCGCTACTCGCCACGCGCGTTGCGCATCTTGCTCGCGTCCACGGCGACGGCCACCGTGGCCACGTACGTCGTCTACACGCTCGACCCGGCCACGCGCGCGGCCTTCGGGACCGATTGGCTCGTCGTGACGGCGATTCCGGGCCTCTTCGGCGTGTTGCGTTTCGTGCACCTGGTGCGGCACCGCCCGCGCGCCGAGAGCCCGACCGAGGAGATGCTTCGCGATCCGCCGTTCCTCGCCAATCTCGTCCTGTGGGTGGTGGCCGTCGTGATCGTCATCTACGCAGGTCGCTTCTAGCCCCGACGTACGCGCCTACCCGCCCCGGCCCACGACGCAGACAGCGGCGAGTCCGTCGAGGCGCGTCGCTGCTCACCGCTCGGTCTCCGTCTCGGTCTCGGATCGGTCTCGGTCTCGGGCTCGGGCTCGGTCTCCAACTCGGTCGCGGACGCGGACTCGGGCTCGGGCGCGCACTCCGGGACCGCAGTGCACTCGCAACACGCTTCGGCCACGTCATCCAACCTGAGCCCCGCTGTCGATTCGAGTCCGACACGGAGTGCGCGACGGCGTCCGAAAGGGAAACTTCAGCCGGCCGCCGGCCGCGTGGCGTCGCGACGGACGCTCGCGTCGCGCGACGGCGACGCGCGGGCCCATTCCGGGACGGGTTGCCCGCGAGCCTCACGCTCGATGCAGAACCACGTGACCGCGTCATCGTAGAAGTCGCGTCCGGCGATCGCGGCGTGACGGCCGGTCGCCAGACGCCGCTGGGCATACAACACCTGGCGGATGCGCTCGCGCATCCGACGCGGCAGCACCAGGCGACGCACGAGCGGCTCGAAGAACCCGTCGAGCGCGGCGGCCGGGTCGCGGGCCTCGTGCAGGGCTTCCTCCAGCGCTCCCGACAACAAAGCGAGCAGCAAGACCGGATCCGACGGCAAGCGCCCGGCGCGCTGTCGGCGGTCGCACGCGCCCAGGCGCGCCCACAGCAGCGAGGCACCCTCCGCGTCGTCGTCGAGGAAGCTGGCGACTTCCGGGAGCACCACGGACAGTGCGCCGGTGTCCCACGCCAGCGCGACCGAGCGATGCGCCGCTCCCCCACGCAGCAGCCGGAGGATCTCCTCGAGCACCCGCGCCGGCGCCGCACGAACGAGCTGTCCGCGGTGCTCGACCATCGCATCGTACAGCGCCGGATCGATTCCTAGGTCGAGCCGCGCGGCGAACTTGATCGCTCGCAGGATACGTACCGGATCCTCGCGCAGCCGCACGTCGGGATCGCCGATCGTGCGCAGCAGCCGGCGCTGCACGTCGAGCAGGCCCCCGACGTGGTCGATCACCTGCTCGCGCTCGATGTCGTAAAAGAGCCCGTTGATGGTGAAATCGCGGCGGGCCGCGTCCTCGTGGGGCTCGCCGTAGACGTTGTCGCTGCGGATGAGCAGATCGCGGCCGGTGCCCTCGTCGTGCTCCGACCTGGACGAGGGATCCCGCCGGAACGTGGCCACCTCGATGACCTTGCCGTCGCGGAAGAAGACGTGCGCGAGCCGGAATCGGCGTCCGATGATCCGGCAATTGCGGAACAACGCGCGGACCTGGAGAGGGCGCGCGCTTGTGCCCACGTCGAAGTCCTTCGGCGCGCGGCCGAGAAGCAGATCGCGCACCCCGCCGCCCACCAGATAGGCGACGTGGCCGGCACGCACGAGCCGCCGGAGCACCTGCACGGCGTCCGGGTCGATGCGCTCGATCGCGATGGGATGGCGGACCGCCGCGGCACGGTCGCGATCGCCCGGCCGCGGTCCGTCGCCGGCGAGGGCCGGCGCGAAGGCAGGAAGGGTTTTCATGGGGGCCGTTGCGCGGGCGAGCCGCGAACGAAATCGATCCTTCGTCGCTTAGCAAGCGGAACGCCCCGCTGCAACGCCCGCGCGTCAACACCGCGGTCGCATCGGCTTGTGCCCGCGCACGGCGCGATGGCAGGATGCGCCCCGCCGCGGTCCGAACGCGGCCCTCGCACATCGCCAGGAGTCCCATGAAGCCGAGTCTGTCGTCCGAGTCCCCGATGCGCCTCGCCGTCGACGCCGTCGCCATCGGCGTCCGCTCCGGGGACACGCGTGGCCCGTGGTTCGATCGCCTCGACCGCGCCACGCGCGGACTGTTGACCCACGCCGTCGAACAGGAGCAGTGGAAGGCCGAGCGGGGCGAGGTGCTTCGCATCCCGGTGCGTTCGGGGCTCGTGGCCCGAGGCGTCGTCCTCGTCGGGCTCGGCGGGCAGGCGGCGACGGCCCACGACGCGCGCGTGGTGGCGACCCATGCGGCCCGCACGGCGCGCGTCGAACGCCTCGGGGTGGTGCTGGACGCGGCCGACGCGGCCCACGTGCGCGCGGCCGCCGAGGGCGTGCTGGGCGGTGCGTACCGATTCGATCGATATCGAACCAAGGACCGATCGGGCGAGCGGCGTCTGCGCGAGGTCGTGCTCGTCGTGGGCGCGCCGATCGACGCCGCGATGCGCGGCGCGCTCGAGGCGGGTCGGATCGTCGGCGAGTCGGTGTGCCTGGTCCGCGATCTCGTCAACATGCCGCCCAACGACCTGACTCCGACGGCCCTGGCCGAGGCGGCCCGCGCGCAGTGCGCCCCGCTCGGCATCGACGTGACGATCTGGGACCGCGCGCAGATCAAGAAGAACAACATGCCCCTGCTCGAGGCCGTCGGACGCGGCAGCGGACAGGAGCCGCGCTTCGTGCACCTGCGCTACCGGCCCCGCGGACGGGCGCGATCGCGCGTCGTCTTCGTCGGCAAGGGGCTCACGTTCGACTCGGGCGGTCTGTGCATCAAGACCGCCAAGCAGATGGCCGACATGAAGTGCGACATGGCCGGCGCGGCGGCCACCATCGGGATCGTGCGCGCGGCCGCGCGGCTGCGTCTACCCGTCGAGGTGCACGGTCTGCTCGGCTGCGTCGAGAACATGAGCGGGGACCACGCGTACCGGCCGGGTGACGTGTTTCCCTCCCGTCTGGGCAAGACGGTGGAAATCATCAACACGGACGCCGAGGGTCGGCTCGTGCTCGCCGACGTGCTGGCCTACGGCGCGGAGCTCGAGCCCGACTGCATGATCGATCACGCGACGCTCACGGGCGCGTGCATGGTCGCGCTGGGCCGCTACTGCGCGGGGCTGTACGCGAACGACGAGACGCTCGCCGCGCAGTACCTCGAGGCCGCGCGCACGGCGGGCGAGCAGTTCTGGCGCATGCCGCTGCTCGACGACCTGCGCGAGACGCTCCGCAGCGAGGTGGCCGACATCAAGCACACCGGAGACCAGTACGGGGGCTCGATCACCGCGGCGCTGTTCCTCCGTGAGTTCGTCGGCAAGACGCGCTGGGTACACGCGGACATCGCCGGCCCGGCGTATCTCGAGTCACCGCACGACGTGCAGCCGAAGGGCGGGACGGGGTTCGGCGTGGCGACGGGAGTCCGGTTCCTCGAGTCGCTCGTCGGCGGTTGAACGAACGGCTGCGCCCGGGGCTCATGGCCCTCGCGCTCGGCCCGGGCCTGATGCTGTGGCCCGCCGCAGGACGCGCCCACCTCGGCCACCTCGTTCTGGGCGCCGAGCGGTACGTGAAGTTCGACGTGACGCCGGAGGGGCTGCGCCTCGTCGTCTCGCTCGTGCTCGGTCCGGCCGAGACCGCACGCGTGATGCAGCGTGCCGACGAAGAGGGAGATGGCAACGGCGTCGTCTCACCGGACGAGGCGCGCCGCCACGTCGAGCGATGGACCGCGGCGCTCGCGGACGAGATGCCGGTGCTCGTCGACGGCGAGCCCGTCCGGGCGAGCTGGGGCGAGAGCTTCTTCGACGCCACGGGGCCCGTGGGCAGCCGTTCGGAGGCGGCGGTCGAAGCTGTGGTCCGGGTGCCGCTCGAATCGGGCGAACGGCGCATCCAGGTACGCGACCGGATGCGGGCGGAGACGTTCGACCGGACGGACGTCTCGTTCGTCGCCCGCGACGGAGCGCGTCTGCTCGTGGCGGGGCTCGGCGAGCGGCCCGAACGACTCGAGACCGACCTCGCCATCGGGCGGCCGCTGGCGCAGCGCCTCGGGGACCGGCTCGTCTACTCGGCGACCGTCGAGGTTCCCGGTGGCTCGTGGAAACCGACGCCATGGCTGCTCGTCCCGCTGCTGGTCGCGACCGCGGCGCTCGCCGTGCGGTGGCTTTTCCGCTTGGGGCGGCGCCGCCGCCAGACGCCCCGTGGGTCCAAGGGGGTCGCGTGATGGCCGCGAGAACGAGGTCCGAAGCCCGGGCCGGAATCGCGTGCAAGGTCGAGTCGGAGTCCAGGACCGAACTCGACTCCGACACCGGGACCGAAGGACGACCGCGAAGCTCGACCGCAGCCGCACGGGACCGACCCGCGATCGATCCCGACGCGCTCGACCCTCATCGTGCGCCCGCCGGTCGGAGCGAGGGCGTCGAGGCGTGCCGCGGCGCGTCGGGCCGGTCGAGCGGCGCGCCCGCCTCGCGCAGCGCGTCGAGCATCGCACCCGCAAGCCGCATGGCGAGCGGTCCCTCCCACGGTTCGACGCGCACTTCGCCCGACGTGTCGTCGAGCACGTGCGCGGCAAACGCCGCGAGCATGCGCTCGATCTCGCCCCGATCCCGCTCCAGCGCACGTTCGCCCGACCCGTCGTCGAGCCAGACGCTCGTACCGATACGCCGCCAGACGATCGCGGTCGACGCATCGCCGGCCTCGACGTGAAGGGCATCCCGACCACTTCGCTCGAACCACACGGTCGCGCTGCGCGCCCCCTCCTCGAGCTCGATCTCGATGCGCTCGGGCCGATGGTCGCCGACCCACCGCGCGCGTCGCACCGCGATCGGCCCCGGTCCGAAGACGTGCGCGACGAGCGCGGCAGGATGCACCAGGGTCTCGTAGAGCGCAGCCTGCGCCCAGACGGCCGGCAGATCGGGGCTCGCGAGCTCGACCGTCCGTCGCCACAGCAGGCTGCGCGCGCTCCGTGCCCGTTCGAGGACTCGCTCGAGCCCCGCAGCGAATAGCCCCGCGTGAGCGGGCCACAGCGGCACGCGCCGGGCGCGAGCCAGCTGCACGAGGGCTTCGGCCTCTTTCACCCCCGAGCACAAGGGCTTCTCGACGAGCGCCGGAATGCCTCGCTCGAGAGCCGCCGTCGCGATCGGCGCGTGGGTGTGCGTCGCGCTGGCGACGACGACCGCATCCGGCCTCACCTCGTCCAGGGCGGCGATGGCATCGCGAAAGGTCGGCGCGCCGCCGAAGTCGTCACCGGCCGTCTCGGGCGCGTGCGGCGAAGCGACGGCGACCAGGGCGAGGCGGTCGACGGCCTGCATCGCGCGGGCGAGCCGTCGCGCGCGGCCTGCGCTGCCCACGAGCAGGACGCGGTTCGGACGACACCGCCCGACCATCGGAAACACCGTCGGCTCGCCAGAAGGGGTCCTGCCCTCGTCGGCCCTGGGGGTCGGCAACAGCGCCTGCTCCCCGGCCAGCTCGAGCTCGCGATGGCGCAACAGCTCCGGCACTTCGTCGAACGAGCGCGGCACGCCGAACGGCGCCGGCCGCGCGACGGCGTGCAACGCGCGCAACCCTTCCTCGTCGAGCGGTGGGCCCGGCAACGGGCGCAGCTCGTCGAGCCCGTAGCGCGCCGCATATGCCTTCCACACACCGGTACAGAAGCGGGCCCAACGACAGCGATCGCAGTCCGGCGCGCGGACTTTCTGGTGCGCGTCCTCGGCGAGGCCCTCGTGCGCGAGAAACGGCAGGTCGCTCCACGCCTCGAACTCACCCAGCTGACACGGCGGCACGCCCTGTCGCGAACCGACGTGGACGGGCTGCCCGAGGCGCAACGCGCGGTACAGGGCGCGGCGCACATGCGGCATCCCGTCACGATAGCGCGGCAGCAACGTGATGTTCTCGAGAGCGCGGAACTGCGGCGTCATCCACGCGAGCGACAGAGCCACGCGGCCCTCGAACGCGCGGTGCACGAACGCGACGTGATCGGCGAGCAGGCGCAGGTTGCGCGTCGTGACGACGGTGTTGATCACGACGGTGACGCCCGCCTCCAGCAGTGCCCGCGTACCGGCCACCGTGCGATCGAAATCGTCGCGCTTGAGCGTGAGCGAGCGCGACAGCGTCTCGTCGGGCGCGTGCAACGAGACGAACGCGTGCGTCAGTCCTGCCTCGGCCAGCGCCCGGGCCTTGCCCGGCCGGTCGAGCAACACGGCGTTGGTGGCGATCTCGACTTCCGGAATGCCGAGCCGGCGCGCCGCGCGGACGTATTCGGGCAACGCCGGATCGAGCGTGGGCTCCCCCCCGGAGAACGAGATCCGGCGGACACGTCCGGCCGCGCGGGCGATGGCGCGCAGCATGCGCTCGGGCCGGGTCCAGACGTTCTCGCTCGTCGAATCGGCGCTGCAGAAAACGCAATCCTGGTTGCAGTGCACGGTCGGGCGCAGCACGAGGAGGTCGCGCCGGCGCGCCGCTTCGCGCTCCGGTTCCGTCCAGCGCCGTGCCGGCGTGGTGCGTTGCTCGTAGAGCGCGCGGGGGCGACGCCGAAACGGCCGAAGTCCCGCCGCGCCGTGCATGCGCGCCGCGCTCTGCGGCACCCCGGCGCATTGCATCCGGACCGCGCAGTCGACACACGGCGCGAGCTTCTCGCAGCCCCCCACCCGCGCCGTCGCGCGAGGGTCGAACCGGAACGCCCACCAGCGCGTCTCGTCGAGGCCGAAAAGGCACAGCGGAATGCCATCGGTCGGGCCGACCGTGACGGCGACGCCGAGCGCCCGCGCGCGGTCCAGCACCTCGCCGAGCAAACTCTCCACTTCGCGCCAGGACGGGGGGCCGAGCGCTACGGGCAGCACGCGGCGCGGAACGTAGGGACGAAACAGCGCGAGCGCGGGAACGGCGCGGTGCGCCAGCTCGAGCACCTCGACCGGGCGGCCCAGACGCTCGGGCAGAATGGGCGTTTCGACCTCCACCGACAGTCCGGCCGCCGCGGCCGCACGCATCCCCACGATCGACCGCACGAGCGCGTCCGGCGCCCCGGCGATGCGGTCGTGCACCGCCGGGCGCGACGCGTGCAGGGGCACGCGCACCCCCGTCAGCCCCATCTGCCGCAGCGCGCGCCAGCGATCCGGAGTCGACGCGTCGTGCAGCGGCGCGCGCCACACGACGTGCTCGAATCCGCGCGCGCGCGCGCGCGCGACCACCTCTTCGAGTCGCCGAGCCTCCGGCGAGCCCGTCAGCAGCAGCCGCTGGCCGCCCTGCGCGATCCACCGGTCGACGAGCGCCTCGTCCGTCGGGGCCGCGTGACACTCACATACGGCGCAACGCAACGGGCACGACCCGCCGAGGTGCACCTGCACCGAGCGGCGCGCAGACCGCTTCGGTCCCTGGCGTGCGTCGTCGCGACCGAGCGCCGGCGCGCCGGAACCGTCGGATTCGGGCGCCACCTCCACGGCACCGGACGTTCGCACCGCATCGGTCGGCGCCGCGCCCGGGGCGGAACCGATGACGAGGCCCTGCGGACGGCCTACGCGCGCGAGCAACTCGCCGAACGTGCGGAGCTGATCGCGCCCGCCCGTACGCTCCGTCTCGCGCGCCGCCATGGCCGCGAATCGCGCGACGTCCGCGTGCGCGTAGCGCCACGGAGCCCCGGGCGCGTACCCGTAGCGCCGCGACGCATCGTCGCGGAGGTCCGGCCACCGATCGACGAGCAGGCCGTCCTTGCGCGCGAGCCAGTAGAGCGCCGTGTCGGGATAGAGACGCAGCCGCGACAGCAGGATCTTGCCACGGAGCCGGTCGAAGCGCGTACGCGCGATGGCGTCGTGGTTGATCCGCAAATCGTCGAGCGTCGTCCAGGGCGTGAGCAGAATGAATCCGAACGATGCGTTTTCGAGATCGAGCGCCTGCCCCCACCGCGCCTTCATCTCCCACAGCATCGCGAGGAACGCTTCGTTGGTCCGGGCCGTCAGCCCCTTGTTCATGCGCGCGAGCTCGGCATCGGAGAAGTTCTCGATGCCGACGAGGTACAACGAGAGCCGCGGCCCGCCGCGCAGGCTCGTTTCGAGCGCCCGTTCCAGCCGCGTCCGGTTGCGCAGCAGCCAGTCCGCGCGGCTCTCGAGCAGCAGGCTGAAGCTCCCGAGTCCCTCGGCGACGCATCGATCCACCAGCTCGTCGAGGTAATCGAACGGATTCTGGTCCTTGAGCACGATGCGCTCGATGTCGGGCGCACGGTCCCGGATCGCGCGCAGCTCGTCGATCAGGCGCGCGACGACCTCGGCGGGCGGCGACCAGGCGTAGTGGTTGCCCGTGGTGCAGAAGCCACAGCCGCGCCCGATGCCCGCGGGCATCTCGACGCCTTCGTAGGCGGGCGCGGAGCGCGCATCGGCCTGATACGGGCACCCGCCGCGGCCGGGAATCGAGAACGTGCGCGGCGCCCGCGTCCGCTCCGGGTTGAACGCGATGCGCTCGAGCACCGGGGTCGGCTCCGTGCCCTGCGCGACGCGGCGCAACCACGGCCCGCCGTCGTGCCATCGTCCGTCGTGCCGCACGCGCGTTCCCGGCGGCGCCGTCCCCTGCGGCCGCTCCCAGAACGCGATCAGACGCGGGACGGTCTCGGCGAGCGGCGCGCGGGCGACGGCATCCGCCGGACCGTCGAGCGCGCCGTGCTCGCCCTCGAGCGCGACGAAGCGCAACGCCGGGACACGCGCGCGCAGTCGCTCGACGATGGCGCCATCCCACAGCCGTTCGTAGAGCGCGACGTCGTAACCGGAGAGCACCTCCGCCAGACGCGCCTCGTCCCCGGGCGTCTCGAGGACACCCGCGACCACGTCCGCGTGCAGCCCGCTCGCACGCAGCGCACCGCAGAGCACCGCGATCGGTCGATCGTCCAGATACGAGCGGTCGGCGTGCGCCTGCAGACTGAGCAGCGCGACGCGAGGCCCGGTCAGCACCGGTGCTCGAATCCACTGCCAACGGCCCGCGGCCACCGAGCCCTCGGCGCGGCGCTTCGCGCAACGGCCACGCGCGCATCCCGACGGTCGCAGCCCACCGTGACTAGGGTGCACGCGTTGCGCCACGCACGCAACGAAGGTCCACGCGGGGGCGCTCCCGTCTGGATTGCCGTACGCTCCACGAACGCGCCCGTGAGCCACGCCCGACCCGTCGAGCGAGCCGCCCCGCCGTTGTCCGCCTCGCGCTCCGGGCGCCCCGCGCGAGCCGTCGACGTCACCGAGCGGGGACGCGCCTCCGTGCTGGCGACCGTTCGCAGGACGATCCGCGAGCGGAAGCTGTTCGAGGGCGCGCGGAAAGTGCTCTGCGCCGTAAGCGGCGGGTCCGACTCGATGGGGATGCTGCACGTGCTGGTCCGCCTCGCCCCCGAGCTCGGCATCGCGCTCGAAGTGGCCTCGATCGACCACGGACTGCGGCCGGCCGCGGCCGCCGAAGTCGACCTGGTCGCCCGCGCGGCCGCCGCGCTGGGCCTGCCGCTGCACACCCGCACGCTCCGTCTCGCATCCGGCGGCGATCTGCTCGCCCGTGCCCGCGCGGCCCGCTACCGCGCCCTGCACGAGATCGCGGCCGAGATCGGCGCCGAGCGCATCGCCGTCGGGCACACCCTCGACGACCAGGCCGAGACGGTGCTCGCACGTCTGCTGCGCGGTTCGGGCATCGCCGGTCTGGGCGCCATCGAGCCGCTTCGCGCCGATGGGGTGGCTCGACCCCTGATCGACGTGCGCCGTGCGGCGGTCCGTGCGTGGCTGCAACGCCGCGGCATCCCGTTTGTCGAGGATCCGAGCAACGAGGACCCACGCTTCGCGCGCGCGCGTCTACGACACGTGGTGTTGCCGCTGCTCGTCGCCGAATCTCCCCAGCTACCCGTCCATCTCGCCCGTCTCGCCGACGAGGCCCGCGAAATCGGCTCCTGGATCCGCGCGTCGGCCGCGACGACGCCCCCCTCGCGGCAGGCGCTCGGCACAGCGCCACGGCCGGTCGCCATCGAGGCGCTCCGCCGATGGGCGGCGGCGTTCGGCGGTCGGGAGCCGTCTCGCGCACAACTGGAGGCCTTGCTCGGCCTGGTGCGGGAGCCCCGAGCGGGGCGCGCCGAGATCCGGCTGGGCCGTGGGGTCGTCGCACGACGAGACGGCGATCGGCTCGTCCTGGTGCGCACCAGCGCGCCGCGTCGCGACGAGCGTTGATGCCCTGACCCCGCCATGCTACCCAAATCCGTGATCGCGCGAAGGATCGTCGGGCCGAGGAGACCGTGAAACAGAGCCACAAGACCCTGCTGCTGTGGGTCCTTCTCATCCTGATGTTCGTCGCGATCTGGAACCTGGTCACCCAGGGCGAGGAGCCGCGCGCCGTCGCGTTCAGCGACTTCGTCACGGACGTGCGCGCCGGCCGCGTCGAGCGCGTCGAGATCCGCCCCTCGCAGAGCAGCGCGGAGATCACCTTCTGGACCGTCCAGGGCGCCCCTGCCCCCGGTCAGCCCGCCTTGCCGCGCGACCGGCGCATGACGGTCGGCGTCGTCGGCGAGGAGCTGCAACGCGAGCTGTTCGACCGCGGCGTCAAGGTCACGTTCCTGCCGGAGGACCGCAACGGGCTGTGGGCCCAGGTACTGCTCACCTGGCTGCCGATGCTGCTGCTGCTCGGCCTGTTCTTCTTCTTCATGCGGCAGCTGCAGGCGACCGGCGGCAAGGCGATGAGCTTCGGCAAATCGCGCGCGCGATTGCTCAACGAGTCGCAGAACAAGGTCACCTTCGCCGACGTCGCGGGCATCGACGAGGCCAAGGACGACTGCGAGGAAATCATCGCGTTCCTCAAGGATCCGAAGAAGTTCCAGCGCCTCGGCGGTCGCATCCCCAAGGGGGTTCTGCTCGTGGGCGCCCCCGGGACGGGCAAGACGCTGCTCGCGCGCGCCATCGCCGGCGAGGCCGGCGTGCCGTTCTTCTCGATCTCCGGCTCGGACTTCGTCGAGATGTTCGTCGGCGTCGGCGCCTCGCGCGTGCGCGACCTGTTCGAACAGGGCAAGAAGCACGCGCCCTGCATCATCTTCATCGACGAGATCGACGCGGTCGGCCGACACCGCGGCTCGGGCCTCGGCGGCGGCCACGACGAGCGCGAGCAGACGCTCAACCAGCTCCTCGTCGAGATGGACGGGTTCGAGTCGAACGAGGGCGTGATCATCATCGCCGCGACCAACCGCCCCGACGTGCTCGACCCGGCCATCCTCCGTCCGGGGCGCTTCGACCGGCGGATCATCGTGCCGCGGCCGGATCTGAAGGGACGACTCGGCATCCTGATGGTGCACACCCGCAAGGTGCCGCTCGCGCCCGACGTCGACCTCGAGATCATCGCGCGCGGCACGCCGGGGTTCTCCGGCGCGGACATCGAGAACCTCGTCAACGAGGCGACGCTGCTCGCCGCCCGGCAGGACAAGGACCTCGTTTCGATGGTCGACTTCGAGATGGCCAAGGACAAGGTGCTGATGGGGCGCGAGCGTCGCTCGATGGTCATCAGCGAGCGCGAGAAGCGCACCACCGCGTGGCACGAGGCGGGGCACGCGCTCGTCGGCCGGTTGCTGCCCCACCACGATCCGATCCACAAGGTGAGCATCATCCCGCGCGGCCCCGCGCTCGGCGTCACGATGGCGCTGCCGGAAGAGGACCGGCACGACTACACGCGCGAGTTCATCCTCGACCGCATCTGCATGACGCTCGGCGGTCGTGTCGCCGAGGAGCTGACCTTCGGGCAGGTCACGACGGGCGCTTCCGACGACTTCCGCAAGGCGACGCAGCTGGCCCGTTCGATGGTCACCGAGTGGGGCATGAGCGAGCGGTTGGGACCGCTGGCGTGGGGCGAGCGCGAGGAGTCGCCGTTCCTGTGGGGACCGGCATCGCGATCGCGTGACTACTCCGAGGAGACCGCGCGCGAGATCGACGCGGAGGTGCGCCGCATCGTGCGCGAGCAGTACGAGCGCGCACGCGAGCTGCTCACCACGCACCGCGACAAGCTCGACGCCATCGCCAAGGCCCTGCTGGAGCGCGAGACGCTCGACGGGGAGGACCTGACGGCGATCCTCGAGGGCCGCGAGCTGCCGCCGCGCCAGAAGATCGAGATCCCCACCTACGCGGAGAAGCTTCGCAAGGCGCGCGAGCAGAAGGAGCGGCGCAAGCAGTCCATCTTCCAGCCGCGCCCGCGCGAGCTGCCGCAAGGCGGCTGAGCCGTGGGGTGAACCGGGTCCAGATCTGGGGCGTGCTCAACGTCACGCCCGACTCGTTCAGCGATGGGGGGCGGTTCGCGACGACCGATCGCGCCGTGGCCCATGGCCTCGCGCTGCGCGCGCAGGGAGCCGACGTGGTGGACGTGGGCGGTGCCTCGTCCCGGCCCGCGGGCCCCGTCTACGGCGCGGGAGCCGAGCCCGTTCCGGTCGAGGAGGAGCTGCGCCGGGTCGTCCCCGTCGTGCGGGAGCTGGTGCGTCACGACGTCCTGATCAGCGTCGATACGGTGCGACCCGAGGTGGCCGAGGCCGCGCTGCGGGAGGGCGCCCGGTGCATCAACGACGTCTCGATGGGACGGTCCGAAGCGCTCCTTGCCGCGGTGGCGCGCGCCGGCGCCGAGATCGTGCTCATGCACAACCGCGGTCGCGGCGAGATCCACGACGCGCACACCACGTACGCCGACGTCGTCGGGGACGTCGTGCGCGAGTTGCAGTCGGCGTGCGCGCGGGCCGAAGAGGCGGGCATCGCGCCCGAGCGCATCTGGATCGATCCGGGCCTGGGCTTCGCCAAGCATGCCGAGCAGAGCCTCACCCTGCTCGCGCGACTGCGCGAGCTCGTCGCGACAGGCCGTCGCGTCCTGGTCGGAGCGTCCCGCAAGTCGTTCCTGGCGGCCGCGGCCCCCTGGCCCGACGGAACGAGCCCGACGCCCCAAGAGCGAGAGCCCGCCAGCGCCGTGGCCGCCGCGGTGGCGGTCCTCGCCGGTGCCACCGCCGTCCGCGTGCACGACGTGCGCGCCGCCTGGCAGGCCGTGCGACTGTCCGAGCGGCTGCGCGAGGCGGGCGTGTCGTGCTGAGCGGGATCCTCGAGACGCTGGGCGGCTTTTTCGCCCGCGAGCTGCGCCTCGTGCTGCTCGACGTCGTCGACATCGGCATCGTCGCGGCGGTCGTCTACCGATTGCTGCGCCTGTTGCACGGCACCCGCGCGATGCAGGTCGTCACCGGACTCGTCGTCGTCGTGCTCGCCTATCACGTCTCGCGCTGGCTCGGCCTGGTGACGGTCTGGTCGATCCTCGAGACGGTGGCCACCTACGGCGTGCTGCTCGTCGTGATCCTCTTCCAGTCCGACATCCGGCGCGCCCTGGCGCGCGTCGGATCGCGCCCGCTGTGGCCCACGGCGCGCAACGCGCGGGACGTGCACGTCATCGAGGAGGTCGTGCGCGCGGCCGGTCAGCTCGCGCATCGCCGCATCGGCGCGCTCATCGTGATCGAACGCGACGCGGCGCTCGACGAGTTCATCGAGCACGGCACCGAGATCGACGCGGCCGTGCGCCACGAGCTGCTCTACGGGCTGTTCGTGCCGAGCATGGACAATCCGCTGCACGACGGCGCCGTCATCGTCCGCGAGGGACGCATCTGGCAGGCCGGGGCGCTGTTGCCGCTGTCCAGCGCACCCGGGCTCGACCGCGCGCTCGGGACGCGTCACCGCGCGGCGATCGGCATCACCGAGGAGACCGACGCCGTGGTCGTCGTCGTGAGCGAGGAGCGCGGGACCATCACGGTCTGCTTCCAGGGCAACGTCGTGCCCGCGCTCGACACCACGACGCTCTCCGAGCTGCTTTTCGGCCTCCTGCTGCCTCGTCGCCGCCGGACGAAGGGACCGCACGCCGATTCCTCCTCACGTCCGTCGCGCGTGCCGACGCCCGCCACCGGATCGCCGGTCACCCGCACCGATCCGTCGAGCGAGACGCCGCCTCGGCGAGCCGCCGCCCCGCGCCCCGCCCTGACCGAGACGCAGACCTCCGACGCGGAGCGCCGTCCGTGAGCCGTTTCCCGACTTCCTCGGATCCCCTGCGCGCGCTGCTCGACGCGATCGGCAGCGCGCGCCGGCACCTGGGGCTCAAGCTCGTCTCGGTCCTCGTCGCCGTCGCGCTGTTCGGCGCCGTGCGCGGGGCCGAGGATGCCCAGCGCAGCGTGTACGTCGACGTCGTCGCGCTGTTGCCCGACGGAGGCGACAAGATCCTGCTGAGCGAACTGCCGGACCGGGTCCGCGTCACGCTCCGTGGCAGTCGCTCGCTGCTCAACGCGCTGCGCCGCGAGCTACTCGAGCCGGTCACCGTCGACCTGCGCGACACCTCGCTGCGCTACTACTACTTCGAGCCCACGAGCTTCGAGCTTCCCGCCTCGCTCTCGGTCGTCGCCATCGAGCCGGCGTCCATCCCCCTGACGTGGGTCGATCGCGACCGGCGCGAGCTGCCCGTCGTCGTGCGCTTCGAGGGCAGCCCCGGTCCCGGCCTTCGCCTCGCCGCCAATCCGCGCGTCGAGCCGCCTCGCATCGTCGTCAGCGGCCCCTCGCTCGAGCTGGTGGCGCTTCCTCACGTCGAAACCGATCCGCTCGACGTAAGCGAGCTCGGGCCGGGAACGCACGAACGCCGCGTCCGCCTCGTGCGTCCCCCTCCCCACGGCCGCTACGAAGGACCCGACGTCGTGCGGGTCAGCTTCGAGGTCGTGGTCGACGAGCAGCAGCGGCGCATCGACGACGTACCGGTGACCGTGCTCGGCCCCGGCGCACGCCTGACCCTCCGGCCCGACCGCGTCGACGTCGTCGTGCGTGGGCGACCCGACGTGCTCGAAGACTTCGGGCCCGACCGCCTGCTCGCCGTGGTCCAGCTCCCGCCGGACGCGCCGCCGACCGGCTCCCTCGTGCTTCCCGTCCAGGTGCGTGGAATCGGCGAAGGCCTCGCGGTCCTGCGCGTCGAGCCCCCCGAAGTGCTCGTGGCCCTGGGCCGTGGACGCTGAGGGCGACGTCGTCGTCGGCGTCGACGAAAACGGGCTCGGCCCGAGGCTCGGGCCCCTCGTGGTCACGGCGGTTTGCCTGCAACGGAGTCCGACCGCGAGCACCGCGAGGTTGAGGGCCGCGGCGAGCGAGGCCGGCATCGGCGACAGCAAGCTGACGGCGGGCTTCGGGCGAATGGCCACGGCGGAGACGATCGCGCTCGGACTGCTCGAGCGGCTCGGCCCGATACCGCGCGACGCGGACGAGTTGCTCGCACGCGTCGCGCTCGACGGTCCGCTCGCGCTGCGCGCCCGCTGTCCGCAACAGGGAGCCAGTCGGCGCCAGTGTTGGGAGCGGATCGTGGCGCTTCCGGCATTCGGTGGCGATCCGGAGACCGGTCGACGTGCGGTCGACCGTCTGGAGCGCGCGGGCATCGTTCCGATTCGCATTGGCGTCGTCTGGACGTGCACCGCCGCGCTCAACGACGCGCGCGCCGAAGGGCGCGGTCGCCTCGACGTCGATCTCGAAGCGATGGAGCGCCTGGTGCTCGACGCACGCAGAGCGGTCGGCCGGGACGTGACGGCCGTCTGCGGGATGGTCGGCGGCGTGCGGGACTACGCGACCCGTTGGCGATGGCTCGACGCGGCGGCAGTCCGTTCGAGCTCGCTCGGACGGCACCGATGCGTATACGACGTGGCCGGCGTCGGCCGCATCGCCTTCGAGGTGGACGCCGACGCGCGTCACCTCGGCGTTCAGCTCGCGTCGATGGTCGGCAAGTACGTCCGCGAGCTGTCCATGGCCCGCATCCACGAATTCTACGGGCGGTTCGAGCCCGAGCTACCCCGGGCGAGCGGCTACCACGACTCGGTCACGGCACGTTTCATCGCGCAGACCGCGAGCCTGCGTCGGCGGCTCCGCATCCTCGATCGGTGCTTCGAGCGGGAAACCCACGGCGGTTCGCAGGCGCGGCGGGGCCGGAACGATTCACCCGATGCATCGGAGGTCGCAACGCGTTCGAGGCGTTCGAAACCGGGACTGGAATCCGAGGCCGAGTCGGAGTCCGAGTCCGAGTCCGGGTCCGAGACCGAGTTCGAGTGCGAGTCCGAGTCCGAGACCAAGTCGCAGACCGGGCCCAAGGCCGAGTCGGAGTCCGTGCCCAAGTCCGAGTCGGAGTACGAGACCGAGCCGTAGTCCGAGCGGACGGCGGGGATGGCTGCGCGAACAGGCCGCCGAGGCACCGGGTATGCAAAGATTGCAGGTGCCGCCACGATATGCGGAGCGGAGTCCGGATCGCCACGAAAAAAGTTTATATATTTCAGCATATTAGCTGATCGATAAGCCCGGAACGCCCCTTGCAGCCGACCCTGTCGGCCAATGGTGTGCCCTGCCACGACGAGTCGCCGGTCTGGCTTCACCATCATGGAGATGCTCGCCGTCGTCGCCGTCATCGGCGTGACGGCCGCCCTTGCCGCCCCGGCGGTCCACAGCGCGCGCATGGAGGCGAAGACCAACCGCGCGGCCATCGAGATCGTGCGGATCCATCGCAACGCACGGGCGGCCGCGCTGATGTACGGCCGTGCGCACCTCGTCCGATACGACTCGGGCGGCCGCGGCAGCTTCCACGCCTATCGTGGGATCGCGAGCAACTGCAACGCCAATGGCTGGGGCCCGATCGTGGGAGGCCCACCGTGCGGGTCGGCTGGCAGCTACTGCATCGATCGGCTCGACCTGATGGACGTCGGATGGACCATCGGGTCTTCGACGATCAGGGTGTCGCCCCAACCCCCCGTCGCCTCGATCGACGTGTGCTACGAGCCTTCCGGCCGCGTCCAGTGGAGACGCGGCGTCGCTGCTGGAGTCGGCGGTGGCTTCAGTGAGCGCAACGCGATCGGCGGTGGCATGCGATACGAGGTGCAGCGCCTGGACATGGGGGTTGCGCAAGGGGTGACGCGCATCGTCGCGGTGCCCCTCGGGGGCGAGGCGAGGCTCATCCAATGACGAGTCGACCGCGCGCGCAGACGGCTGCGGCTGGATACACCATCATCGAGGTCATGATGGCGATCGCCATCCTCGTGGTCGGAGCGGTCGGAATCCTCGCGTTGCAGCGGGCCGCGACGCGGGCCAACGCCGAGGCGCGCGAGCAGACGACCGCGACGCAGATCACGCGGCGCTGGCTCGAGATTCTGCGCCGCGACGGGCTCCGCTGGACCCAGCGGGGCAGCGCGGGTCTGCTCGGAACCCAGTATCTGAACGCGGTCCCCACCAGCCCCACCGCGGTCGGGCCGTGGTTCACGCCGCTCGGCGCCGATCCGACGGCGTTCGGCTACGACGGGTTACCGGCCGGGGGGGGGCGCCCTGCCCACTTCTGCGTGAACGTGCGGCTGTCGTGGACGCTGCCGCAAGAGGCGATCCGGGCCGACGTGCGGACGTGGTGGCACCGCCGCGCGTCGTCGTTGGACGCGGCCTATGGGGATCGTCGGCTCTACGCGGGCTGCGGCCCCGGCGCCGAGGCCGCCGTGACCAACGAGATCTTCGGGACGTATCGGCTGCGCGCGACGCAGGCCGCCACGGTCATCCGCTGGAGGTTGCTGCAATGACGGCGCGGACGCGGCACGCGTCGCGGCATGAGCCGATCGCGGGGTTCACGCTCGTCGAGTTGATGGTGGCGCTCACGGCGGGCGCGTTCGCGCTGATGGCCATCTACTCGATCGGCGCGTCCTCGGCGCGGCACTTCCAGGAACAGCAACGCGTAGGTACCGCGCAGACCTCGCTTCGCCTGGGCCTCGAGCAGCTGCGACGGGATATTTCCCGCGCCGGCTACCTCGGCGTCGGCTGGAGCCAACAGGCACAGAGGTGCGTCAACCCCGCGGTCCCGGTGCAGGCGGTGGAGATCCGCGACGGCGCGGAAACGGCTAGTCTGCCCAACGCCGGACCCAACGGCGTCCATGCAGACAGACTCCTTCTGACGGGCAACTATGCGACGGCGGACGAGTATCTGATCGTCGGCCTCGACGCCTCCGGCACGCAGGCGCGTCTGCAGTCCAGCTGGCAGGCGTTTCGGCGCAGTTTCCTGCTGCAGGACGGGACGTTCCACGGCCCCTCCTTCGACGCGGCATTCGAGCCGGGACGCGTGCTGCGCATCCGCACGCAGCAAGGCAACCACTTCTTCGTCACGATCACGGACCGCAGGGGCGGCGGCGGGGTCGATCCGCGCGTGACGTTCTCGCCCGCGCTTCCCGTGGGCGGCGCATGCACCGGTGGGCTCGCCGACGGCGCCACGGTGGCTCCCCTGAGCCGCATCGAGTACCGCGTAATGGATCTGGCCGCGACGGGGGCGGGAGCGAGCCTCGCGGGACGGGGACTGGTGCCCGGCGCGCAGGGGCCACAGCTCGTGCGACGCGAGATCGGGTTCGCGACGGAAGCGCCACTGGCGCAAACCGAGCGCGTCGTCCTCGATCACGTCGCGCACTTCGACGTCGATCTGTTCGCCGACGTCCGTCCCGTCGGATCGGCGACGCCCGTCCTGCAACGCTTCGACGACGTCGCGGCCCAGAATCTCACCCAAGGGGTGAACCGACATCGCGTGCGCAGCGTCGTGGTGAACGTCGCGACACGAACCCCGAGCGAAGACCCACGCCTCGATCCCTCGGTCGGCTACGACGTCGACCCGCTCGCGCGCGGCGCCGCTCGCATTCGCCGTGCCGAGACCGAGATCTTGCTTCCCAACCTCGTGGAGTGAACGACGTGCGCCCACCCCTTCGACCCGTGTCCTCCCACCGACGCCGTGAAGGCGCCGTCATGCTCGTCGTCATGCTCATGCTGCTGGCGGCCACGGCCGCCGGCACGTTCGCGGCGCACACCTCGACGGCCGAGTTGCGTTCGGCGGCCGCCGTCCAGCGGATGATGCAGGTGCAGTACGTTTCGGAGATTGGGCTCGTCTCGACGCTCGCGCTCGTCGATACCCTCGGCCCCGCCGCGCTGCTGCACAGCATCGAGCAGACCCGCCTGCGGGGACTGACGCCGACTCTCGCGCCGTTCGAGCCCAACTATCTGCCGACCCAGGAGGGTTACCGAGTGTTCCTTGCCGACTTCGGTCCGTTCGCGACCAACCTTCCGGTGACGGCTGGATCGGTCGGTCCGATCGGTCTGACCTACGCACCCACGTTCGTCGTCGACGTCAACGACACGTACACGTACACGGGAACGATTCCGGGCCAGCGCGCCGATGGGCACGGCCGGCTGCAGTACCTGCACGCGACGTACACGTCGCGAGGACGCATGGCGCTGATCGCCGGTGACGTCGCGAGCCCGGGCGATCCGCGACGCTATCACGAGGCGGCCAACGACGCGCGCGCGCGTGGCCTGTCCGGCCCGTTCGGACGGTGAAGGAGGAGTCAGCCATGCCGAGGCACGAATCGATGGGACGATCGGAGCGGCGCGACGTGCGCCTTGCCTGGCTTGGAGCGTCGCTCTTGCTGAGCACGGCAACCGCCGCGGTCGGAGGCGCGGCGGCGGCCCCGGCGAGCGCCCAACCCGACGTGCGCAACATCCGGCCGCACATGCTGCTTCTCGTGGACACCTCCGGGTCCATGGAGCGCATGCCGTCGTGCGTCTGTGCCACCGCGGCGTGCAACGAGTGCCTCCCGGTGTGCAACGCGCCGCGTTTCGACCGTAACCGGTGGGCCATCGTCCTCGAGGCGCTCACCGGTTCGTGGTCCTCGTTCAGTTGCACGCGCATGGACCGGTTCGCCGCCGCGTTCTCGGGCGCGTACGACTTCCGATACTACTTGCCCCACTTCCGGCATCCGGGTGCCACGGGACAGGCGTCGGACGGAATCCTCGACGTCTACGTCGACCGGGTGCGGTTCGGGCTGATGACGTTCGACGGAATCGGGACGCTGCGCACGGCCGACGCGCTGGTTCCCGCCGCATCCTGGACGCCCGCGTTCCGCGCGGCGAGCGACGGCGTCGAGGGGATGTACTCGTACGGCGGGCCTCGGCCCTTCTCGCTCCCGGGGTGCCCCACACCGTACATGCTCGACAACGGCGCACGCGGCCCTTGGACGGGAGCCGGCGTGCCACCGCCCGAGGCGCTGGGCAACCTCGTTTCGGTCGGACGCGACACGACCGACCATCGCGTCATCAATCAGGAGATCCAGCAGGCGCTCCTCGGGCTGCGCCCGTACGGCGCCACGCCCATCGCAGGGATGCTCGACGACCTGCGCTTCTACCTGAACAACCACCCCGACGTGGTGCCCGGCGCGTCGGGCGATCCATACGCCGAGTGCCGCGATCGGTACGCGCTGCTTCTGACTGACGGGCTTCCCAACGCGGACATGCGCGAAGCGCCGTACAACTGCGGCTCGCCCGGCGCCAGTTGCCCCTACGCGCGCGCCGAGGACATCGCGGCCGATCTGTGCCGCTTCGATCCGGGCACGGGGCGCTGTCGTGGACTGCTCGACGGACTGTTCGTCGTGGGCTTCAACATCGACGATGCGTTCGCGCGCTCCACGCTCAACGGACTGGCCGCCGCGGGCGGAACCGGCTCCGCTTACTTCGCGACCGACCGTGGCACGCTGATGACGGCGCTGTCGGCCGCGATCGACCGCGCCGCTCCCGGAACGACCACGCGAACCGTCCCGGCCTTCGCGAGCACGGCGTCGACCTCCGGGCCCCAAGCCCAGTACCAGTTCACGACGGGCTTCCGCCTGCCCGCCGAGGACGGTCGCCCGTGGCAGGGGATCCTCGAGCGGCGTCGCTTTCTGTGCTCGGGGACGACAGTGGAGGCCCAACCGATCAGCGACGCGGCGGGCGACCAGTTCCACGAAACGCTCAATCGCCGCTCCACGCCACGCAAGCTGTTCACGGTCCTGCCGCAGCCGAATCAGGTCCGCGGCTGGCTCACGGGTACCGGTGCGAGCGAAATCCCCGGTTCGCTCGTCCCCCCCACCTCGTCCCCCGCGCCAGTTCGCACGGGGCTGCTCGTCGAGCCGTTCTCGCTGTCGAACCCGAACCTGACACCGGCCCATCTCGGCGTGAGCACGGTCGCTCGGCGCGACGAGATCATCCGCTGGGTGCATGGTGACAGCGGCAGTGCCCGCGCCGGTCGGCGGATGGGGGACATCTACCACAGCTCTCCCGTCGTCGTCGGCCCACCGCGAACGGACATCGCCGACGAGTCGTTCAACCTGTTCCGCGAGCTTCCGGCCGTCCGCGACCGTCCGACGGTCGTCTACGTCGGCACGAACGACGGCGTACTGCACGCCTTCGTCGCCGAGGATCACACGGTGCCGAGTGGCCCGTTCGCCGGAACGTACCGGGCGGGCGAGGAGCTGTGGGGATTCATTCCGCCGATGCTCCTGCCGAAGCTCGAGGCGGCGATGACCTCGCACCAGTGGATGGTGGACGGTACACCGGTCGTCCGAGAGGTGTTTCACGTCCGGTTGCCGGCCGACACGCCGACGGCGGAGCACTACCGCACGGTGCTCGTCGTCGGTCTGCGTGACGGGGGCAACGCGTATGTCGCGCTCGACGTGACCAACCCACTCGCCGGGCCGAAGTTTCTTTGGCAGTTCACGCACCCGAACTTGGGCGAGACGACGGGCGTGGCCGGGCTCGGTCAGATCCTGACCACGATTCGCGGACAGCTACACGAGCGCGGCGTCGCGATCCTGCCCGGCGGACGCGGTCTGGTCGACGCGGGGCATCCGTCGGCGGGGATCGGCTGCCCCGCGCGTGGCACGGCGACTCCGCCGGACATCGGCGGCACCCGCACGCCACGGCAGCGGGTGCGTTGCTGGCGGCCGATCGGACGCCAGTTGTTCGTGGTCGATCTGGCCACGGGGTTGCTGTTGCGTCACTTCGATGAGACCGTACTTCCGGCTCCGCTGGTCGGCGGCGTCAGCCTGTTCACCGGCGAGACGGGCACCATCGCGTCGCGTGCGTACGTCACGGACGTCGAGGGGAATATCTGGCGCCTCGATCTGTCCGATCCAGTCGATCCGGCGCGCTGGTCGATGTCGCGGTTCTACGACATCTTCTACGACGTCGGATTCGCCGGGGGGCAGCCCGGTTATCATCCGCCGATTCTGAGCACGCGCAACGACGGCCGCGTGGTCGTCATTCAGGCGACGGGCGACATCGATCTTCTCGACGGGCTCGCCTCCAACCGCGTCGTCTCCCTCACGGAAGACGTCTTGTTCGACGCCTCGGGCGGCGTGAGCCGCATCGATCATGTGGTCAACTGGGAGATCCGGCTGGGTGCGGGCGAGCAGGTGACCGGGCCGCTCGAGCTGTTCGACGGCAAGGTCTACTTCGGGACGTTCAGCAGCCAGAGCAACCCGAACAACCTCTGCAACTTCGGATTCAGCCGGATCTGGGGCGTCGATTACCTGCGCGCGGAGACACCGGCCGGATTGCCGCTTCCCGGTCTCGAGTCCACGCCTGGATCGGGTACGTTCGACCTGAGGTACGTCGGTCCGCTGCACAATCAGATCGTCATGGGGGTGGCGGTCGCGCAGCGGCCGACGTGCATCACGGGTCTGACCGACACCTCCGACCCGTATTTCGGACCGCGGTTCCGCGTCACCGGCCAGGGCGGAGGTACGTTCCACCTCGTCGCCCAGCTCAGCGGAACCGGGGCGAGCGCCGCTCCTGGCGGCTCGGTCGGCGAGTTTAACCGCGAGCTTCCGCGACCCGTAGCGTTCTCGCGAACGCTCTCGTTCACGTCCACGACGGAGTGACGCGCGCCCGCAAAGGCACCGCTGCGCGTTCGACCGGGCGTGCTCGCGGGCTCGCGGGCCGCGGCGGGCTGTGGCTAGCCTTGTTCTGTACCTCATGCAGCAGCGAGACCGGCGCGCCTCCGGTGCCTCGGGCCGAACCGTCGGAGCCCGTCACGGAGGCGGCCCGGCGAGCCGACGCGGAGCCGCTGTACGATGCCCAGGGCCGGTTGCTCGAGTCGAGTACGACGGTGGCGGGGCTTCGCATGCCGCGCGGGCTCGTCGCGGAGGCGTCGTCCGGCCGGATCCACGTCTGGACGACCGAAGTGCCGTTCCAGAAGCTCCTCGAGTACTTTGGCCCGCGGCTCGAAACGACCGAGGTCGAGCGCATCGGAGCCGCCGTCCGATATCGCGCGGCGGCTCCACGCGGTGTCCGCGGTGGCGTCGTCCGGCTCGACGTGACGCTGCTGCCGTACACGCCCACGGCGACACGCCTGACCGTCGAGGAGCTCCCCCCGCCGAGCACCCTCGGACCCGCCGAGCTCGAGGCTCAGCTTCAGCGCGACATGCAACGGTGGGATTGACTCCTCGCTCGGCGCCCTTTGCCTTTCCGATCGGGCTCGGGACCGAACTTCGTTCGGACTCCGGATCCGGCTCGGTCTCCGACTCGGGCGCAGGGTTGGGATCGGAATCACGCTCCGAGGCAGGTTCGAGGCTGCTGCGGGCATCGCGGTCGCAGCGCGCGGCTGCTCGTCATCGCGCACGGCCTCGCGCGCGAGGCCTTCTGACCGCGTAGATCCACGCTGGCGCCCGCATGGTCGTTGCGCTCGCCTTGGGTCCCGCGATGCGCCGAAGCACCCGTCGCGTGCGTCCGTGCGGAACAATGGTCCCCAACCGGGGACATTTCGAACTGCTCCAAAGACGGGACGCCGTGCGAATGCATTGCACCCCGAGGCCCGCATGGCACCGCGCGAGCCGGGCCGTTGCGCTCCTCGCGTGCACGTTCGCCGCGTCGGCACATGCCCAGGAGGCGCCGCTCGACCCAGGCCCCGTCGATCCGAGCTCATCGCTGCCGCCAACGCCCACGCAGTCCTCGGAGGGGGACGACGACGCCGGATCGCGCCGGGCAATCGCTTCGGAGCTCGCCGCCCCCAGGCCACCGAGGACACCGGGAGCAGATGACGCGAGCCGCGTACCGCGTGCGTACGGAGCGCGCGCCCGCGCGCGTGCCCCCCTTCCCCGTCGTGAGCAGGCCGCGAGCGTCGTCACCCGCATCCACATCGAGGAACGCGCGCCACGCTCCGCCCCCGACGCCCTTCGCTACGAGCCGGGCGTCGCCGTGCAGCAAACCGCGCATGGACAGGCGAGCCCGTTCGTGCGCGCGATGACCGGGCAGCAGGTCGTGCACCTGTTCGACGGGGTTCGCCTGAACAACGGCATCTACCGTCAGGGGCCCAATCAGTACTTCTTCACCGTCGACTCGCTCGCGCTCGAGCGCATCGTCGTCGTGCGCGGCGCCGCCTCCGTCCCCTTCGGCTCCGACGCGCTCGGTGGCGCGATTCTCGCGGAGCCGGTTCAGCCCCCCCTCGATCCGATTCATCCGGGGGGGCTGCGCCCGCGCCTGTTCGCGTCGGTGGCCACGGCGGACGTGGCCGCAGGCGGTCGCCTCGAGCTGTCCGGACGCATCGGCGGCTCCACGGCCTTCGTCGGAGGCATCGGCGGCAAGGACGTTTCTCGCCTGGAGGCCGGCGGACCGGCTCGCAGTGTTTCGGGCCTGCCCCCCATGGTGCCTCGCTTCGAGCGCGATGGGCGAACGCAGCTCGGAACCGGCTGGCGGGAGCTGACCTTCGACACGCGCGTCGGCCAGCGGATCGCCGAGCGCCTCGACGTCCTCGGCGCCGTGCACGGCTATCGGCAGTTCGACGCGCCGCGCACGGACCAGTGCCCACCGCCTGAGGCTCCCATCCGCGACTGCCTGCGCATCGCCGAGCAGTTTCGAACCCTCGCGCTCGTCGCACTGCGTGGCCAGGTGGGCCCTCTCGAGCGCCTCGACCTCACGTTGAGCTACCAGCGCCACCACGAAGTACGGCGCCTGGAGCGGCCGCGTTCGGCCGTCGCGCTGCATTTTCGCGACGACGTCGACACGTGGGGGCTCGTCGCGCGCGCATCGGGGCGAGCGCTGACGCTCGGGCCGCTTGGACAGGGTCGATGGCACGCGACGGCCGAGGCCTATCGCGACACGGTGGATTCCGTCGCATTTCAGACCTTCACGGATCTGCAGCGCACCTTCGCGCTGCCGCGCGGGCAGTATGCCGATGGAGCCACCTACACCAACGCCGGGACCGCGATCGAGATGGAGGCGCGGCCTCTGCCGGTGCTCGGGGCTCGCGCCGGGATGCGACTGACCATCGCCCGTGCCCTCGCACGGGGCGACGAGGCCAGCGGCACGCGCCCGGTCGATGCATCGTGGTACGGCGTCGTCGCCGCGGCCGGCATCGGATGGCGGCCCGCCTCGTTCGTCGAGCTCGTGCTCAACGTCGACCAGGGATGGCGAGCGCCCAACCTCGACGATCTGACGTCCCGGCAGCAGACGGGACCCGGCTTCCAGTTCGAGAACCCCTCCCTGCGGCCCGAAGTCGCCACCACGTTCGAGGCGGGCACGCTGCTCGAGACGTCCGCCGTCCAGCTCGCCCTGTGGGGGTTCGTCACCCGTGTGCGCGACCCGATCCTGCGCGCCCTGCGAACGTCGGCGGACTGTCCCCCCATGACACCGGCGTGCAGCGCCTCCCGCGTGCACCTGCAGCTCGTCAACGCCGATCGACCGACGCGAATCCTGGGCATGGAAGCCGGAATCACGTGGCGGCTGCCGGCACGGCTGGCGGCGCGTGCGACCCTCGCGCTCACCCGGGGCGACGCGACCGACCCGGCCACGGGCCGCCCTGCACCCCTTTCGCGCGTGCCGCCTCCGCAGGGGACCGCGGAGCTGCGCTGGACGAACGCGCGGCCGTCCGTGCATCTGGGCGCCGCCTTGCGCTGGGCTCTGGACGCGACGCGCCTGGCGCCCACCGATCGGGCCGACGCGCGCATTCCTCCCGGCGGGACGCCCGGCTACGCCGTCGTGGACCTGCGCGGCAGCCTCCTCGTCGAGCGAGCACTGCGCATCGGGCTCATCGTCGAGAACGTGCTCGACGCGCCGTATCGCGTGCACGGCTCGAGCATTCTGGGTCCGGGGCGCGGAATGATTCTCACCGTCTCGCTCGAGCCGCCGCGCGACGACTGACGAACGGCGGCGGTCACCTCGTTCGACGTTGCCAAGGGATGGTGCGAGGCGGAGGCGGAGGCCGAACTCGGATCCGAGACCGAGTCCGAGCCTGAGACCGAGCCCGAGCCCGTGTCAGAGCCCGCGTCCGAGTCCGAGCCCGAGCCCGCGTCAGAGTCGGAGTCAGAGTCCGAGACCGAGTCCGAGACCGAATCCGAGACCGAGTCCGAGTCTATGCCAGAGTCCGAGGCCGAGGCCGAGCCGAAGGCCGAGTCCGAGGCAGAGTCCGAGGCCGAGCGGCTGGCCGAATCCGAAATGAGGCGCGAACCGCCAGGCTCGAGTCGACCCATCGTCACCGTCCCGAGCTTCGAGCGAGTCGGACGACGTCCGACGCTCGAGCCAGGAGCGCAATCCCCCACGACATACCGAGCAGACCCGCAGCCACTCCGACGGCTGCCGCCGTCCATTGCGACGGTAGCCACAGTCCGGCGCCGAGGCCGCTCGCAACGAGCACGGCCAGCGCGACGCGAGCCGCCGCCGGCGCCTGCGGTCGAGCTCCGAGCGCCGCCGAAAAGGCGAGGATCGCGCACGCCGCCGTCGCCCCGAGCACGAGCACGACCACGAGGAGTCGAACACCCGTCGGCCCCAGAGCTCCACGCCCCGCGGCGCGAACCAGTTGCTCCGGCCCGTTTGCGAGCATGCGGCCGGAGACGGTCACCGAGGCAATTTCACGCCGATCGAGCTCTTGCAGCACCCCGTGACGATCGGGCGCGAGGATGCGGAATACCCTGCCCTCGCGCACGTGCAGCGCGACGTCGGCGGCCACGCCGTTGCGAAAGAAGCGCGGCGCCTCGATCGTCGCCCGCTCGGTCGCCAGGGCCACCGTCACGTCGCGCAACTCCCCCTCCTGCACGCGCAGGTAGCCCTCGTAGAGCCGCTCGCGCTCACGACGCTGGCTCGCCGAATCGAACGGCGCCCGATGCACGACGAGCGCGTCGAGCGGGCGGCTCGTCGGCACGCGCTCGAAGTACACGCCGGAACCGACCAGGGCCATCGCCGTGAGCGTCGCGATGGCGGCGAAGCCCAGCACCGGCAGCATGGAGGCTGCGGCGGCCGCACGGGTGCTCGTCGCGCGTGCGAGCGCGACCAGAGCCCCGTCGGATCCCGCAGGCCCCAGCAGCACCGGCACCGCGGAGCCCGCGGCGGCCGCGAGCACCTCGGCGGGGATCGCCCCGCTGAACGCTCCGGCCTGCGGCGCGCCGCCCAGCGCCTCACTTGCCGCACGCGCGAGCGTCCCCAACGCCCGTCCTGATTCGACGACGACGACGAGACCCATCGTCACGAAGGCGACCAGCAGGCACCCTCCGCCGACGCCCGCGACGACGACCATCCACGGCGAGCGCATGCGCCACGCGAGCAACCCGGCCAGCAACGGCGCGAGCAGGGAAGCCGCGATCGACGCGGTCCTCTCGACGTCCGGCGAGGCTGCCGACAGAACGCCGCGCGCCCCCGCTCCGAGCACGCCCGCGCACCACAGCGTCGCCGTGACGGGAACGAGGAGCCCGAGCACGAATCCCATACCACGAAGAAGACCCTGCTCGCGCCGGAGCCGCTCGGCGAGGCTCCCCGATGCGCCCAGGCGCGCGCCCGGCGCGTCGGTACGCGCAAGCCACGCCTCCGCGTGGCGCAGCGCCGCCGCGAGAAACGCGAACGACCAGAACCAGAACAGTACCCCCGTCCCCCCCATCGCGACCGCGGACGCCGTCGACACGACGACGGCCGTCCCCCCGACCGTCGTCGTTGCGGCGAGCGTCACGACCGCGGCGCGCTGGGTACCCGGGGCTTCCTCGTCCGTTCCGAGCCCGAGCACGGCGAGCCGCAGTCGCGCGAGCTGAGGCACCCCGCCGCGGATCGTGAGTGTGAGCGCAGCGAGCGCCGCGACGACGCCGCCCATGAGCACGGCCAGCAGGGGCCATCCGGTCAGTGGATGCGTCACGCGCGATGGCCTCGTGCCAGCCGAACCACCCGCATCAAAGCGCACCCGCGACGCGCCCCGTCGCCGGTCGAGACACGGGCTGCCCAAGGCCACCCAGCCGTCCGCGCCTCGTCCGCAGCGGCCCCGTTGCCGAACGAGCCCGTCGCTTCCGGGCGTACCGCCGTCACTCGCGCTCGAGGATCACGAACTGGACTCGCCGGTTGCGGGCACGATTGGCCGGCGTGATGTTCGGAACGAGCGGCCGTGTCGGGCCGTAGCCGCGCGCCTCGAGCCGTGTCCCGTCCACACCGTGCTCGATGAGCCAGCGGCGCACGCTCTCCGCACGGCGCTGCGAGAGGTCCATGTTGTGCTCGGGACGGCCCGTGTTGTCCGTGTGGCCCTGGATCTCGATCCGCCGCAGGTTCGGATTGCGGATCATCACGTCGGCGATCTCCTCCATGAGCGGATGGCTGTCCGGGAGGATCTCGTCGCTGTCGGTCGCGAAGTTGATCTGACGCCGGATCTGGATCTCTCGCGGACGCACCGTCACCGTGGGTCGCCGCGGCCGTCGCACGAGCGCGATGTCGACCGACGCCGTCTGCCGCGCGTTGACGACGAACTGCACCTGCTTGATGAGGAACTCGTCGGCCTCGACGCGCGCCGTGTAGGGCCCGGGCGGCAGATCGCGCACCGCGAACCGGCCCGACGCATCGCTCATCGCCGTTCGGGTCGCCGTGCCCGTGATCAGGACGGTCGCGGCGACGGCGGCGCCCGCCTCGTCGGTCACGCGCCCCTCGGCGTGGCCGACCCGAGGCAGCGCGACGAGCTCGCACCGCACTTCCACGTCACCGCCTTGGGCGGGAATCGTGCCGGAGCAGGTGGCCGGATTGTACTCCGGGTGCGTGATCTCGAGGGCGACGTCGCCCGGCTCGAGCGCATACGTCGCAAAGCGCCCGTCGTCGCCGGAGAGCAGCGCCGTCAGATCGCGCCCTGGGAAGCGGATCGTCGCGTTCGCGACGGGCGTTTCGGCGCCCTGCTCGAGGACGCGGCCGATGAGCCGACCCCGAGGCGGTGGCGGTACCTCCACGCGTTCGGTCCGAACCACCTCGCGAACCTGGGGCTCGGGCACCGGCGGCGGCCGCGTGTCGTACGCATACGACAGACCGATCATCACGTTGTACGGGGCCATCGCCGCCAGCTCGCGCACGAACGTGGACGTCCCGAGCACCCCGACGTCGAGCCCGACCACGCCCTGCAGCCCCCGCACGGGCGGCTGCACGCGCACGCCCAGGGTGATCCGCGAGGGGAACGAGGAAAACCCCTGCCGGTCGAGGCAACCGTCCTGCCCCGCGGCCGGCTCCTCCGGCATCTCGGGATCGGGGATGTACAGGCAGTCGTACCCCTGACGATTGACCGGGACCGCGAGCGTCCACTCGAGCATCGGATGCAGGTAGAAATCCTCGGCGGCGCGAAGCGGCGCTTCCAGACCGAGGGCGACGTTGAAGAAGTCGGTGCGATTGACGCCGAGCGCGAAACGCTCGACGCGCGAAACGAGGTGCCGATCCTCGTACTCGCGCAGACGGGGATCGGGCAGGGCCGCATAGCGCGCGTTCTCGACGTCTTCGATGAGCTTGGCGGAGTTGTCGAGCTCGTACTGAAGGTTCAGGCGAAGCACGAGCGGCACGGGCGATTGCAGCCGCCGCAGATCCGCGGTGACGTTGCCTCGCAGACCGGCCGACGTGCTCCCCAGCACCAGCCCGATGTCGCCCACGCGATTGAGCAACGAGAGCACCAGATCGCCGCCCAGCGCGAGGACGGGAGTGGGCCAAAACCAGACCTTGACCCCGAGAGACGTGTCCCCGAGCACCTGGAAAAGCTTCGGCTCTTCCTGGCTATTGAAGTTCGCGTGGCTCCTGAGCGAGGCGAACAGCTCGACCATGTCCGCCACGGTCCACGAGAGCGACAGCACCCCGCCGACGCGCTCGTTCTCGTCGCCCGGCTCGAGGAAGTCGCTCGCGAAGAAGAACTCGGTCGCGAGCTGCAGCCGGAACGCGTCCACGGCGCCGCCCGCTGCATCGACCACGTACAGGCCTCCCGTCGGACCGTCGAGGCTGTTGCCCATGCGCAGCCGCTCGGCGCGGTGCGCCTCGGCATCGGCGTCCGCAGCTCCGCCTTCCGACTCGGGCTCGCCTTCCTCGGTGTCCTCCTCGAGCAACGCTTCTTCCTCGGCGGTCGCGTCGGAACCGGATCCCCCTTCGTCCTCGTCGAACTCGTCGTCGAATTCGTCGTCCTGCGCGGAAGCGGATGGCGCAGCCAGCGGCACAAGACCGACCAGGCATGTCGTCAGCAGCAAGCGTCGCATCATGGAGCAGTCCCTCGGACCAGGTCCGGGCGTTTCATACACCGTCACCCTTCCGGCGTAAACGGCGCCGCAGCCATCGCCGTGAGGCAGGCGAGGCCGGCGCGGCCAGCGACTCGCCACCCGGGCCAGCCTGCGTCACTCCGAACTTGGTCGCCCACGGCGCTCGCGCCTGGCGCCGTCCCCTTTCCGACCCGGAATCGGACGTAGCGAGCGATGCCCGTCGACCCCCGACGAGACGGGGAGGACAGTCAGGCGGTCATCTCGACGCGGAACAGGTGGCGTCCGAGGAAAAAGTAATCGGCGTGCCCCAGCTCGCGTTCCCCGCGGATGCGCACGAAGGTGCCGTTTCGGCTTGCGGTGTCCACGAGCTGAAACCGGCCCTCACCCGTCAGCTCGACTCGCGCGTGCCGGCCGGACATGTACACGTCGTCGGGAAAGTTCATGTCGCAGTCCTCGCGCCCGATGGTCACCACGTTCTCGCGCGCACAGAACACCATCCCCGGCACTCCGCCGCGCAGGATCTGCGTGATCCGGAAGGGGCTAGGCCGGCGTGGCGACGAGTAGAAATAGGTCTGGTCGGGATCCGGCCCCGAGGTGTCGCGGGGCGTCGGGTCGAGACGAAAGACCTGCTCGCCGCACAGGAACTGCGTTCCGGGCTCGATCGGCGTCGGCTGCTTCACCCGAACGTAGACGCCATTGTGGCTTCCCTCGTCACGGACCACGAGCTTTTCGCCCCGGTAGATGAAGTTGGCATGGCGCGGGGAGACCCAGACGTCGCCGGGCAGCACGATCTGCCCGTCCTTGCGGCCCGCGACGTGCTCGGTGCCCTGCAGCAGGAACGTCAGCCCCTCGACCCCTTGCTCGCCCCGGATCAAGACGAGCCGGGCCTTGCCGGGAGCCTGCATCGGACCGAAGTACTCGACCTGCCGCTGCAGCGCCTCGGGTGGCACCACGGCGCCGCAGGCCCCGCAGAACTTGTGTCCCGGAGGCACGGGGCTACTGCACTGCTTGCAAACGTAATGGCGCGCCTGTTCCATGGATTCCTCCGCGATCGGCGCCTCGAGGGCCCGTTCGCTCGCCGGTGGCTCCGGGGGATCGAGCGACAGCGGCGTGCCGCACTCGACGCACCGCGGGCCGCCCATGGGCGTGAACGTGTCGCACGCGCCACAAGCGATCCCGATGCCCTCGTCCATCGACCACCGCATCCGGCCTTCTAGAGGAACTGCCTCCGAGCCGTCAACCGACGGGCCGAAGGCATCGCGCGTGGCCGCAAGCACGCAAGCCAACCCGCTCCGGAAACGGACTCGGACGCGGGCTCGGACTCGGACTCGGGCTCAGGCTCGGTCTCGTACTCGGTCTCGGGCTCGGGCTCAGGCTCGGACTCGGTCTCGGTCTCGGGCTCGCAGAACCCCACTGCCCCGTCAACCAACGTGACCGCCCTTGTCAGAGGCTGAGGCCGATCTGGCGGCGAGCGTGCAAGCAGCCCGGCCCCCCGGGCTCCAGCTCGCGACACGCGCGGGGTCGAATCTCGTACAGCGCGCACGCATACGATCCGTCGATCGCATCCGGGCCGGTGAGCGCGATGCATCGGCCCCCGTCGCGCCGCAGTTCCTGACCGCACGCGTGGCGGAGCAGCAGATGCGGCGCGCGGCGCGCGAGCGGCTCGCGCGGCCCGACCGGCACGACGTCGTAGCCCTCGCGACAGCAGGCCGCGCATCGACGACAGTCGAGCGATTCCTCGAAGCGGTCACACGCCCGCTCGTCGCATCGCACCCGTGCGCCGTGCTGGGTGCAGTCTCCGACGCGGACGCCACGACCGCGACGTCGGATCCAGACGCACCGACCGCAACGCGCTTCGTCGTCGCGGTGCACGTGGCCGCCCAATCGATGGCGGGGTCGAACGGGCGCCGCGGTCGAAAACAGCGTCTCATCAGGCACCCCATGCGCGACGACGGCGTGGACGATGCGCGCGCTGGCCTCGAGGGCCCGCTCCAGGTGCGGCGCGAAGGGCGCGCGGCGGGCGCGAACGACGGCCTGCCGCGCCCGCGTCGAAGTCGGATCCGCTCGGGGCTCGAGCGGATCGTCACCCAGGCCGTCGTAGAAGGCGCGATGCTCGGTGGTCGGCGCCAGCACTCGGCGCAGTCCCCACGGATCGAGCAGAGCGGCCTGGACACGCAGTGCGGCATGCTCGGCCGCCCGATCCGCGTCGCTCGTGTTGTCGAGGCCCCAGTCGGGCACGTCGATCGCCGCGGGGCCTGCGACGAGCCAGTGGCACAGCTCGTGAAGGATGATCTGCGCGAGACAGTCGTCGGGGTCGAGATCGCTCGGTCCGCCGATGCGGAGCGTCCGTCGCCCGTCGGTCGCGGCATAGACATCGCGCGAGCGCTCGACGCGCAACCCAAGCCGATCCGCGCACTCGAGCCACACCAGATCGAGCGGGTCCGCGTATCGGCCAGACGTGGCACGCACCGAGTGCAAGTGTTGGCACGACCCGGTCGTTCGGGCGACCGCGTCCGTGACGTGAGTCCAACGACTCGGCGACACGATTGCAGGACTCCCGACGTCGGGCGACTACCGCACGGGTCGCTGACAACGTAACGTACGCTGCGTGCAGCGTGAAGGGCGTCGGCGCAGCTCGTCTCCGAGCCTCGCGACGCGCAGCCGCGTGCACACGATCAGTTTCCAGGCGCTCGACCACCTTCGCTCGGTCGCGGTGGACCCGAACTTCGAAATCGCCGCACGCAACGCCGTCTGCAACGCGCTCGGCCTCGAGGCCGGGGATCGTCTCGCCATCGTCGCGGAGACGGGGCTCGATGCGATTGCCGCATCCCTCGTCGCCGCCGCGGAGGCGGCGGGCGTGGAAGTGACGGCGGTTCTGGTCGACGCCGACCGCGTCCGCAGCGAGCCCTTCGTCGAGCGCCTCGAAGCGATACTCGCCGACGTCGACGGATCGATCTTCGTGGGCAGCGTCGCCGGCCTGCCCAAGGCGTTTCGACGCAGACTGCTGCGAACCGCGGGAACGCGCCGCCGTCACGCACACATGGCCGGCATCGGCGCGGAGATGATGCGCCAGTCGATGCGCGCCGACTGGTCCGAGGTCGATCGCATCAGCCACGAAGTCGCCGCGCGACTCGGCAGCGCGCGACGTCTGCTCGTGACGACCTCGACGGGGAGCTCCCTGGAGGTCGAACTGGACCCCGCCCGCCCCTGGTGCGTCGGAAGCGGCTGGCTGCGCGCCCCTGGATGGACGAATCTGCCCGGTGGCGAGGTGTATGCGTCGCCCCGCTCGGTCGAGGGCGTGCTCGTGCCCGACGGAGGCATCTGGCTCCCCGACGGATCGGACCTCGGTCGCGACGGCCGACTGCGCCTCGTGCTGACCGACGGTCGGCTCGATCTCGTCGAGGGCGACCAACGCGCTGCGGCACGCCTGCTCGAGGTGCTCGACGCGCAACCGCACGGACGGCGCGTCGGGATCGTCGGGCTCGGCACGAACGTCTCCATCCTCGCGCCCACCGGCATGCTGCTCCAGGATCTCAAGATGCCAGGCGTGCATCTCACTTTCGGTGCGACGGTCGCGCAGCAAACCGGCGCCGACTGGGACAGCCTGCTCGAGGTGCCCGCCCTGGTGCGGCGCCCCGACGTGTGGGCCGACGGCGATCCGATCATGGTGCGAGGCCGTTACGCGCGCTCGTTGCTCGAGCGCGGACTGCCCTGAGCGCACCGACCGCGGCTCCGCGGCGACGAGGAGAATCTCGAGGACGAATCGGAGTCCGAGGCCGAGTCGCACTTCCCGTCCGACAGCGGCGGTCACGTGGCTCGATCGCGATTCGGTCTCGGGCTCGGAGTCGGAGTCGGAGTCGCTCTCGGGTCTCGGGCTCGGGTCTCGGGCTCCGACTCGGACTGGCAACGTCGGTCCGCATCATCAACCAACCTGATCGGCGCCGTGACGCCGTGCCCGAGACCTCGATCGTGGAGCACGGGCGTCGCTGCCGAGCATGCGCGGTGCGCTGTTCGCGCGCGCGATTCAGCGATAGCCTCGGCCCGGACTTCCGTGCCGTACCTCTTCGAGACCGACGAGCATCGCGCGCTGCGGAACGCTGCACGAGCCTTCGCCCAGCGCGAGATCGCGCCGCACGCCGCGGCCTGGGACGAGGCCGAAGAGTTCCCCCGGGATCTGTACGCACGCGCTGCCGCGGCGGGGCTGCTCGGGATCGGCTATCCGGAACCGTTCGGTGGCCAGGGAGGCGATCTGGGTCACCTCCTCGTCGTGGCCGAAGAGCTCGTTCTGGCGGGCAAGAGCGTCGGCACCGTCGCGGGTCTGGGCTCGCTCGGCATCGCGTTGCCGCCCATCATCCGCGCCGGAAGCCCCGAGCAGATCGATCGATTCGTGCGACCGGTGCTGCGGGGGGACAAGATCGCGGCGCTCGCCGTCACCGAGCCCGACGGGGGCTCAGACGTGGCCTCGCTACGCACGCGCGCCGAGCGCGACGGCGACGACTACATCGTCCACGGCAGCAAGACGTTCATCACCTCCGGCGTTCGCGCAGATCTGGTGACGACCGCCGTCCGAACCGGAGGGCCGGGACACGACGGAATCTCGCTGCTCGTGATCGAGCGCGGCACCCCCGGCTTCCAGGTCGGCCGAAAGCTCCGCAAGACGGGCTGGTGGGCGAGCGACACCGCCGAGCTGTTCTTCGACGGCTGCCGCGTGCCCGTGTCCAACCGCATCGGTCCGGAAGGCGCAGGCTTCGCCCTGCTCATGGCCAACTTCGTCGGCGAGCGTGTGGGCCTGGCGGGTCAGTGCGTCGCCATCGCGGAGCTCGCGTATCGCGAGACGGTCGCCTGGGTACGCCAGCGCCGCGCCTTCGGACGCACGCTCAGCGGGTTCCAGGTCGTCCGCCACAAGCTGGCGGAGATGGCCACCCGCATCGCGGCCGCCCGCGCGCTCGTGGGCGAGACGGCGTCGCGGTTGCTCGCCGGCGAGGAACGCCCAGAGCTGGCCGCGATGGCCAAGAACGTCGCCTCGGACGCCTGCGCGTACGTCTGCAACGAAGCCGTCCAGCTGCACGGGGGTCACGGCTACGTGCGCGAGACCGTCGTCGAGCGGCTGTGGCGCGACGCGCGTCTGTATCCGATCGGCGGGGGCACCCGCGAGATCATGAACGAGATCATCGCAAAGGTGGAGGGTTTTTGAGCAGAGCCTCCGTGGACCGACCGGACGGGGCACGAGGGGTTCGCCTCACGACCGAGACGTGCATTTTCCCTCCTGTCACGGGCCCGTCTCGGGGTCCGCACCGCAGTCCGCGTCCGGACTTGAGCCGGAACACGCGGGTCCCCAATCCCGCGACGAGCCGTCAAGCCCCCAAGACCTCGGGACCCGCGACGAGTCCCCGCTCGACGAGCATCGCGAGAAGTCCGCCCACCTCCGTGACGAGCGCGGCATCGACGGGGCGACCGGTCAGCTCGGCCGCGCGACGCACGGAATCGGCCAGCGTCGGATCGAGACGCCGACGCGCGCGGTCGAGCAGCGCGGCCCCGAACGGCGACAACGCGATCCATCCGACGCGATCCGTGGCGGGCGAGCGGTAGACGCAAAGCGTGACGACGCGACGCACCGGAGCTGTCTCGAGCTCCTCGTGGACCGCCCATTGCAGCTCGAGCGATTCGCACGCGTCGTACACGTCGAGCGGCGCGTCGAACGCCACCGCCGCGAGCCGTCGTGGAGCGACGTCCCGATATCCGACTTCCCACCGCGTAGCCTCGTAACGAGTCAAATCAGGACCGAACGGAGCGATCGCAGGCTCCTCACGCCAGTGGGTCGCGGCGAACGCCGCGAAGTCCGGCACCACCTCGCGGATGAACCGCGTCCGAGGCGGGCGCCGCGCGAGCCACGCGTCGACGGCCCGTTGCCATGCCGCGTTTCCCACCGCCTCGAGCGTGCGCGGCAGGCCCTTCTCGAGCATCTCGCGCAATCGGGCTCGAACCATGCGTCGATACAGAAGCCACCGATCGCGCAGACCCCCAAGCCGCTCGAGGTCCGGCTCCGCAGGCGCCGCATCGAAGCAGACGCGCAGGAAGGTGCGTTCGTAATCCCCGAGATCCCAGCACGGCGTGTCCGTCCCGCCTGGGGTCATTGCGCCGCCTCCTGGCACGCCTGCCAGTGCGCGACGGCGCGGCGATAGATCGCGTCGAGCCGCTCGATTTCCGCGCACAACGCCTCCCAGCTCGGGAAGCTCTGGTCGCGCTCGAGCAGGACGGGACGAGGCCCGATGCGGCGCAGCACGTGCTCGAGCAGCGCGTACACGTCGTCGCAGACCGCCTCGCCGTGCGTGTCGATACGCAGCCCGTCGTCGCGCACGAGGTGCCCCGCGACGTGCAGCTGCACGATGCGGCCCGCGGGAATGCGGTCGAGGAACGCGCGCGCGTCGAATCCGAAGTTGCGCGCGTTGACGTACACGTTGTTGACGTCGAGCAGCAGCAGGCCGTCGGTGCGCTCGAGCAGGGCGACGAGGAACTCCACCTCGCTCGTCTCGTCGCGGTCCGAAGGCGCATAGTAGCTTACGTTCTCGACAGCGAGCGGCACACCGAGGGCGTCACGCGCCTCCTCGAAGCGCCTCGTCATCGTCTGAAGCGTCCGCTCGCACCACGGTAGCGGAAGCAGGTCGTGCGCGAAGACCCCGTCGGCCGACGCGAAGCACGCATGGTCGGAGTGCCACGGCGCGCCGATGCGCCGTAACAGCTCGCGCAGGTCGGCGAGATAATCCCGATCGAAGGGGTCGCTCGAGCCGAACCCCATCGTCAACCCGTGCGAAAGGACGGGAAAACGATCGAGCGCACGCTCGAGCACGCTCCGAAAGCGGCCGCCCCGCCGCATGTAGTTCTCGGGGTGGATCTCCACAAAGCGCAGCGCCGCCGGCGGCTCGCTCAGCGTGCGCTCCGCGATCTCGATCCGAAGCCCCAGGCCGATGCCTTCCACGTGGCTCACCGCGACACCCCGTCGCATCCACGCGTGGGCGCGCCACGCGTGCGGACCCCGTGAAAAAGAAAACGTGCCGCGAGCGCTCCCGACGCTCGCGGCACGCCCGCAGGCGCGAGGGACTCAGCTCCCGCCGCCGCCGCTTCCGCCGCAGGAACCCGAGCCGCAGCTGCTCTCGCCGCCGCCCTCGCCCCCGCCGCTCTCGCCGCCCCCGGCGGAGCTGGAGCAGCTCGACTCGCCACCGCTCGTCGTGGTCTCCCCGCCGCTCTCCGCCGCGGGCTCCTCACCACCGCCACAGCCGACCACCGCGAGCCCGAGCGCGCCGGCCGCCATTCCGATCAGCACCTTCCTCAGTTCCATGGACCCTTACCTCCCAGACACGTCCGACTGCCGCCCACGCCATGATCCAGGTGTGTGGACGGTGCGACTGCACGCATCGGGCGCCGCCTGGAACGCCCGCTACCTGACGCGGGCGCGACCATAAAACACCTCGCGGCAAGAATGCAAGCCCGGCGCAAGGCACTCGCCGCAGGGGTGCGACCACCGTGGACCGACGACGCCGATCGATCGGGTTCTCGGAGCGAAGCGTGCGCCGTTTCCGCGGTCGGAGGCAGACACCGGGACCTGGTCGTGCTCGCGCCCGCGAACGTGCCCCGTCCCGTGGCCGCAACGGAGCCCCGGCCAGGTTTTGTGGTGACCGACGATCCGTCGGAAGCTTCGGCCATCGAGCACCGTGAATCACGGCGGCCCTCGCGTGAAGAAGCGGGCGCATCTCGAACGCATCGCTCGGTGCGCGCACGTCGGATTGCTTCGTTCTACGGGCTTGCGGCCCTCGCGCTGTCGTGCACGCCGGGATGCAGCCACCGCACCGGTGCGGTCGACCACCTCCCGAACGAGAGCACGCTGCGGTACGACCTCGACGTCGAGCCCGATCGCCGACGGCTCCGCGTCCGCATCTGCTCGGACGGACCGCTCCCCGCGCGCCTGGTGCCGGGTCCCGGCGGCGAGATGCGTGCCTTGGTGCGCGCACGCCATCGGGACGCGATGGGTCGGCTGCGGCCGGTCTCCGTTGCGTCGGCAGCCATCGTGCTCTCGCACCCAGCGGCCGGTGGCTGTCTCGAGTTGCACCTCGACCCGGGTCGAGCCGTTTCAGGGAACACGGCTGGGATCGACCGGGCCGTGGTGATTCCCGGCGGCGTGTGGCTGTGGCGGCCGGCCGCATACGTCCCGACGCACGCATCGGTGCGCGTCCCGATCCGTCGCGGAGCCGAGGCGCGCCTCAGCGTGCCCTGGACCGACGGGCACGGCGAGTGGCATCGGCTCGGTCCGACCGCGTTCCTGCTCCCCTCGCGCACCGTCGTCGGCTCCCACCGGCACCTGGAGAGCACGACGTCGGGAACCCGTATCCGAATCGCACGGCTGCCCGGCCCGATGCAGGCCACCGACGCAGAGATTGTAAGCTGGATCACCGACGCGACGAGCTGCGTCGCCCGGCTCGCGCGCCGGCCCGTCGCCCGCCATCTGCTCGTCGTCGTCGCTCCGGTCCGCGGCTCGCGCGATCCCGTCGCATTCGGGCACGTGACGCGCGGTGGTCCCAGCGTGCTCCTGCTCGTAGACGAACGCGCCGGCGCAGCCGCGCTTCGACGCGACTGGGTCGCCGTGCACGAGCTCGTGCACCTGTTGCTCCCGCCCGTGCGGCGCGACGACGCGCTGCTTCCGGAAGGGATCGCGACCTACTATCAGGAGTTGCTGCGCGCGCGCTGCGGGCTGATTTCGGCCCAAGAGGGCCGCGCTGCGCTCGCCCAGGGTTTCGAGCGGGGTCGGAGGGCAGCTACGGGGCGCACCCTCGGCGAAGAGAGCCGCGACATGTACGCGACCGGAGCCTTCGTTCGCGTCTACTGGGCCGGCGCCGCGATCGCCGCGCTCGCGGATCGCGAGCTGCGGTCGGCGGCATCGACGGCCGACCCGACGCGACGCGCGCATGCCGGCCCGTCGCCGCGCTCCGCCTGCCGCTCGCTCGACGACGCCATCGCGGCCATCGCGCCCGAGGCGAGCCGCGTGACGCGTGCGTGGACCGCGTGGGAACTTGCCGACGCCCTCGATCGACGTTGTGGCCGACGCGTGATGCGACCGCTACTCGAACGCTGGTGGTCGTCGAGCGAGTTCCCTCCCGTCCCGGAGCCCTCCGAGATCGTGTCGTCCGAGTGACGGCGCCGACGACGCGAGGTCCGTTCGCGTGCGCGGCCCCGATCCGGACTCGGGCTCGGACCATAACTCGGGCTGCGGTTCGGCCTCGCACTTCGACGGGCCCTCCGACGTCCCTTTCCGCATCGTCGCGCATGGGTGCGAGCGCACGGAACGGCTGCACGTTCACCGAGCCGGGCTCGCGCATCGGAGCCCACGCCGTCATGGCTTGCGGACGACGCACAGTTGCCCGATCTTCCACGGCTCGTGGAAAACGGGCCGGCCGAGCGCGGACAACGCGGCGCCGTATTGCTCACGCTGCGCGTCGTGCACGAGCAGCACGCCCCCGGACCGCAGCAGGCAAAATCCTTCCCGCATGCAATGCACACGCGCCCGACCGTCGACGAGGACGAGATCGGGACGAACGCCTAGGCGTCCGGGAAGCTCGACGTAGTCGGCCAATCGCGCACGCGGCGGTACCACGGCTCGTTGTGCTCGACCGAGACGAGTCGCTCGAGCGACGGGAGCGCGCGCAACAGCGCGAGCGTGCTGCCGCCGCTTCCCCACTCAACGATCACACGCGGCTCAAGCGCCGCGGCCACGGCGAGCAGTTGCGACCATTC